>NZ_CP012332.1:2977500-3320763 GCF_001263175.1 Vulgatibacter incomptus
TTCGCGACGGCGACCGCGACGGGATCGTTGTCGATCATCACGACCCGCTTCGCGCCCAGCTTCGCCGCGGCGATCCCGAGGATGCCGCTCCCGCAGCCGATGTCGGCGGCGCTGGCGGACGGACGGCGTTCGAGGGCCTCGAGCGTCCCCTCCAGGCAGAGCGCGGTGGTGGCGTGCCCGCCGGTGCCGAACGCCATTCCGGGCTCGATCACCACGGCGATCTGGCCCTCGGGCGCGCGCTCCCACGGCGGCAGCACCCAGAGCCGCCCGCCTACGTGCAGCGGCTGGAAGTGGAGCTTCCAGGTCTCCGACCAGTTCTGATCGTCCAGGCGCTCGAGGCCGGCGCGGATCTCCTGCCCCTCCGCCTGCGCCTCGAGCTCGGCCCGAACCTCGGCGAGGATCGGATCGCCCTCGACCTCGTCGCCGAAGTACCCGATCGCGACCGCGCGCCCCTCCGGGACCGGGGTCATACCGGGAGGCGGGAGGACTTCCCGATCGCGGATCTCGACGCCCTGGGCGTCGGCGTCGTGAAGGAGCGAAGCGGCGAGCTCGCAGAGCTCGGCGGGCACGTCGAACGTGAGCGCCAGGTACTTGGGCACGATGACCTCGAATCGGGACGGGAGGGTCCGCTGCGGCCGCGTTACCACGGAGCCAGGGGGCCGTCGAGGCCGACGCTCCCGCGGCGCGTCACGAGAACGCGCCATCGAGGAAATTTCAGCCTGGGCTAGGCGGAAGGCGAGACCACCGCGACTACGCTCCGGTCGAGATCGAGGTAGCGCTTGGCGGCGTCCTGGACCTGCTCTCGCGTGACGGCTTCGATCCGCTCCCGGTAGAGCGAGAAGCTCTCGGCGCCGAGGCCGTAGGCCTCGTCCAGGGCGATCGATGCGGCGCGCGCGTCGTTCCGCTGCAGGCCGATCGCGTGGCTGCCGACGAGGTACCGCTGCGCCCGGAGGAGCTCCTCGTCGGTGATGGGCTGGGCGATCACCTTCGCGAGCTCGTCGCGGATGCCGGCCTCGGCGTCCGCCAGCTTCTCCGGCGAGGTCCCGATGTAGACGCCGAAGTAACCGTGGTCGATGCCCTCGAGGTTGAACGCGGTGACCGAGTAGGCCATCGAACGCTTGTCGCGCAGCTCGAAGAAGAGCCTGCCTCCCTGGCCGGCGAGGACGCTCGCGAGCACGCCGAGGGCGTGCCGCTCCGGATCCTGGAAGCGGGCTCCGAGGAAGCCGAGGATCAGGTGAGCCTGCTGCTTGTCCATCTGGCGGGAGGCTCGGCGGGCCTCTGCGGGGGATGGCTCGATCCCGACTACGGGGGGAGTCGCGCGCTTCGAGGCCCACTCTCCGAAGAGCTCCTCGGCGAGGCCGAAGGCCGTGTTCGGCTCGACGTCGCCGACGATCGAGAGCACGAGGTTGTCGGCGCCGTACCGGCCCTCGTACCAGGAACCGATGGCGGCGGGGTCGAAGGCGGCGAGGCTCTCCGCCGTGCCGAGCGGATCGAAGCGGTACGGATGGCGGGTGTAGAGGGCTCGCGAGAAGAGATCGAAGGCCACGCTGGCGGGGCTGTCGTCCCGCGTCCGGATCTCCTCGAGCTGGAGTGCTCGCTCCCGCTCGACCTCCCGGTCGCCGAAGCCGGGATCGCGGAGGCACTCGGCGAAGAGGCGGAACGCGGGCTCGAACTTCGTCGCGAGGAAGTCGCCCCGGAATCCGAAGGAATTCCGTCCGGACGCCCCGACGAACGAGGCCGCCAGCTCGTCGGAGAGAGCGGCGAGCTCCTTGGCGCTCCGCTTCCCGGTCCCCTTCGTGATCGTGCGGGCGAGAAGGTGGTTGATTCCGTTTGTCCTCTCGTCCTCGAAGCGGAGCCCGCCGAGGAAGGCGGCCCTGACCGCGACCACCGGGACGGAGGGCTCGGGCTTCACGAGGACGGTCGCGCCGGAGGCCAGCCTCTCGCGGAAGATCCCCGCCGCGCCCGGGGTCCGGGCCTTCTTCGGGAAGGTCGGCGGGACTTCCGCAGCCGCGGCCGGCCGCGGAGGAGGCGCCGCTGCCGCCTGGCGGCGGGACGGGACCCCTCGCTCCTCTTCCTCCGCGATCGCCGCGACCTCCTCTTCGCCGAGCGGGAGCTCCTCGCCGCCGAGCAGGATCGCGTTCAATCGGCTCGACCGGAGGAAGCGATCGCAGACGTCGCGGATCTGGTCGGAGGTGACGCTGCGGAGGGCCTCGTAGTAGCGCCTCTCGAAGTCGAGCGAGCCGGTGACGGTCTCGTAGAAGCCGAGCTTTCGCGCCACACCCTGCACGGTCTCCCGCTGCCAGATCTGCTCGGACTCGACGAGGTGCTTGGCGACCTCGAGCTCCTTCCCCGACGGCCCTTCGGCCCGCAGGCGGTAGACCTGCCTCAGCGCCTCGCGGATCGTGGCCGGCGCCTGCTCGTGCCGGAGCGCGGCGCCGACGACGAAGAGGCCGGGGTCCTTCGGCGTGTAGGCGTACGAGTAGATCTCGTTGCAGAGGTGCCGATCCCGTTTCACCTCCTGTACCAGCCTCGCGCTGTCTCCGTTTCCGAGGACCGCCGCGGCGAGGTCGAGGGCGACGAGATCATCCGAGAGGATGTGGGGGATCGGCCACGCGAGGGCGAGGTGCGTCTCCTGGACCGCCTCGCGCATCACCTTGGTCCGGAACCCGGTCGGCTCGGGCTCCGGGGTACGCGCGTGCCGGCCGCCGTGCCGTCCCTTCGCGTCGCCCCAGAGCGCGTCGATCCGCGCGCGGGCCTTCTCGGGATCGAAATCGCCCACGATCACCAGCGCGACGTTGTCCGGGGTGTAGTGACGACGGTAGAAGCCGAGGACGTCGTCCCGCGTGAAGCTCCGCACCGTCTCGGGGAAGCCGATCACCGGCCTCCCATAGGTGTGGGCGGTGTACGCGCTCTCGAAGAGGGCGCGCGAGGCGCGGCGCGACGGCATGTCACCCGCCCGCTTGATCTCCTCGATCACCACCTCGATCTCGCGCGAGAGCTCATCGGGATCGAAGACGGAGTCGCGGACCTGATCGGTGAGCACCTCCAGGCCCTCCTCGAAGAACGAGGACGCGATCGTGAGGTGGTAGACGGTCTGGTCGAAGCTCGTCCACGCGTTGACCTCGCCGCCGCGGGACTCGATGTCGCGGGCGATCTCACCGGGACCGCGCCGGTTCGTTCCCTTGAAGAGCATGTGCTCGTGCAGGTGGGCGAGCCCGGCCTCGCGATCCGACTCGTCGGCGGAGCCAACCTGGACCCAGGCCTGCAGCGCGACGACGGGTGCGGCCCGATTCTGTTCCAGGATGACGGTGAGGCCGTTGGGGAGCCGGTACTGCACGTGGAAGCCTTCCTCCCGGACGAGGCCGGGCTGGCAACGGGTGCCGAGGGTGCGAAGGGCTCGAGAGCGCCGCGCGCAACACCGGATCTAGCCCCGAACGGGCGAAAGCGCATGCCGATTGCAGGCGCAGCGAACGAACGAGGCGAAGGTCGCCCGGCGAAGGTGCGGCGCCGCCCCTCTCCTGTCAACGACGTCGAGCGGGTCCCGCACTTCGCGCGACGTGATAGAGTCCGTCGATCGCTGAACAATCGGGAGGCCTCCTCCATGGAGAAGCACATCCTCGAAGCCGACGCCCCGAGCCCGACCGACGAGTGGGCGACGCCGGGTCCCGACGACGCCTACGTCGAGGTGGAGCCGGACGAGGTCCTGGACGACGCGGATCTCATCGACCTCTCGCCGGACGAGCATCACGCATCCGAGCCGGCGCTCGGAATCGATGGGGAGCTTCCCCGTCCGGCGCTCGAGCTCGACTCGGAGCTCGCCCGGTTGCGCGACGAGCTCGAGGCGCGCATGGCGGACGAGCGCGGCAACCTCGGCGCGCGGATCGCCGAGCTCGAGGGCGAGCTCGAGGCGGTGCAGGAGGAGCGCGGCGCGTGGACGCGGGAGATCGACGAGCTCCACGCCGAGCTCGAAGCCCGAAGCTCGGCCGTCGCCGCAGCCCGGTCGAAGACCGAGGAGACGAGACTCGCGCTGGCGGCGCTCCAGGACGAGCGCGCGGCGCTCGCCGCGGAGGTGGGCCGCCTCCGCCAGGAGCGCGAGGGGATGCAGGACGATCTCGCCGCCCAGATTTCCCGGCTCGCCGGCGAGCTGGCCTCCCGCGACCTGGAGAACGACCGCCTCCAGAAGCGGATCGATCAGCTCACCAGGGAAAAGACGGGCCCGGGCGGCACGGGCGAGGCCTCGCACGGGCCCGAGCTCGCACGCCTGCGCGCCGAGCTGGAGGATCTGACGGCCCAGAACGAGTTTCTACTGTCGGAGGTCGATCGCTACGCGGCACAGGCCGTCCGACGCGATCGCTGATTTGGTCTCGTTCGCATCCCGCTTCGGCGTCTACGTACATTTCCCCTACTGCCTCTCGAAATGCCCCTACTGCGACTTCGCCTCGGTGGTCGCCGAGTCGATCCCGCACGAGCGGTACGCCAAGGCGATCGCGGCCGAGCTCGCCCTCCGGGCCGCCGAGCACGGCCGCCCCGAGCACGGCGTGGAGTCGCTCTACTTCGGCGGCGGGACTCCCTCGCTCTGGGAGCCGCGCCGCGTCGGCGAGACCATCGAGGCCGTCGATCGGCTCTTCGGCCTCGCCCCCTCCTGCGAGATCACGCTCGAGGCCAACCCCGGCGCCTCCGAGGCGCAGCGCTTCTCCGAGCTCCGTCGTTCGGGCGTGAACCGACTCTCCATCGGCGTGCAGTCGTTCCATCCGGCGATCCTCGCCGGCCTGGGACGGAGGCACTCCGGGGAGGAGGCGGGCGACGCGTTGGAGAAGGCACGTCGCGCGGGCTTCGAGAACGTCTCCCTGGACCTGATCTTCGGAGGCCCGCACCAGACGGAGGCCATCGCGGAGGCGGACGTGCGCCGCGCGATCGAGCTGGGGCCCGAGCACATATCGTGCTACGGATTGACACTAGAAGGCCTGGCCGAGGACGTGCGCCTGGCAAAGGACGTCCGGCGCGGCAAGGTGCAAGTGGCGGACGACGCCCTCCAGGAACGGATGGGCCGCCTCGTCCGCGCGGCGCTCGAGGACGCCGGCCTCCGGCGCTACGAGATCTCGAACTTTGCGAAGGCGGGGTTCGAGTCCCGGCACAACTCGCTCTACTGGATGGGGAGGGAGTACGTGGCGGCCGGATGCGGCGCCCACGGCTACCGTCCCGTGAAGGACGGCGGGCTCCGCTACGGGAACCCCCGCAAGCCGGAGGCCTGGCTCGAGGCGGTGGAGGCGGGACGGAGCCCCGAGGTCGAGCGAGACGAGATCACGAGGCCCGAGCTCTTCGAGGAGCGGATCTTCCTGGGCCTTCGGCTGGTCGACGGGCTCGATCTCGATCGGGCGGCGGCGGAGACGATCGGCGCGGTCCCCCCCTCGACCCGGGCTGCGGTGGCCCGCCTCGTGGCGCAGGGGCTCCTGGAAGAAGAAGGCGCCTGGATCCGCTGCACCGAGCGTGGAATGGACTACCACACTGAGGTCGCGGTGCAGCTCCTCCCGTCTGGCGACTCGACGGTGAGAGGCGAGCCCGCGGCGAGCAAACCCCTCCTGCCGATCATCTAGTCACTCGACGGTCGGCTCCGGATCGGCCTTGGCGCTCTCGGAAGGCGCCACCGTCCGGGTGCCGGTGCGGGAGAGCACGAGCTCTGCGGCCTGTGCGCGGTCGACCGCGGAGACCCAGCCCGCGAACGCGGCGTAGTCCCTGGGCGGCACGCGGCCCCTGTAGATCTCCAGCTCCTCCTGCAGGCTGAGGCGCCCGGGGACCACCGCTACCACGCGCTTGTAGCTCCCATGTGGACCGAGCTCCCGCGCAGCCTCCGGGCTGATCACGGGGGCGAGGCCCTGAGGCAGCTCGAGGTCGATCCGGGTCTCGACGCGCTCGGGGGTGCGGAGCAAAAGGGGCGTCTCGCGATCCCCTCGCGCGAGGAAGCGCCTGCCGAGCTGGGCCGCGAAGAAGTCGAGGTCCACCGAGACGCGCCCGCCGCCGGCGTCGTGGGCGAAGTCGGGAACGCGGAAGCCGTACGAGATCGAGACCGGCGCACCCGACTCTCCCTCGGTCTGGACGTCGAGCTCCTCGAGGACGAGGCCGCGGAAGCCCCTCGCCAGCGCGGACTCCACCACCTGCCTGCGGCGGTCGCCGTCGAGCTTCTCGAGGCTCGTCCGGGCCCACGCCGCGTCGAAGCCGAGGTAGCGCTCCACCCCGCGGCCCTCGAGGGAGCCGTCGTCACGGAGCGTGAGCTTCATCTCGACCTCTCTCCCCTGGGGCTTTCCGGTCGAGACCGGGGTGCTGGATGCCGTCGGCGCCTGCTCGCCGGCAGTGGGCAGGAGCCAGGCCGGAGCGCCCTGGGCCAGGGGCTCCACCTGTCCGAACGGCGCCCACCGCTGTGCGGGATCGAGCCAGACCAGGCCGCCGGCCGGCTCCGGCCGGACCACGAGCACCAGGCGGGCCCAGCGCTCGGGACGAGGGAAGCGCAGGTCGGTCGGCATCTGATCGAATGTGCGTACGGCAGCGTAGCGGTTCTCGATTCCGAGCTCGTCGAGGGCCGCCTTGAGGAGGAGCAGGCGGTTGCCGCGCTTCTGCGCCAGGACCTGAGAGGCAGGATGGCCGAACGATGCGTCCGATCCGTCGATCTCCTCCATGACCCGCTCGTAGAGCGCGCGCACCAGGGCGTTGCGATCGCGGCCCTGGCCCGGCGCGCCAGCCTTGACGGCCCGCGCCCACTCCGCGACCTCGAAGCTGCGCTTGGCGCTCCCGGCGAGGTTGTCCGCGAAGGCGGAGGCGAGGCGTCCCTCGTCGGCGCCACTGCCCGCCTGCACCCACGGGAGGACCTCGTCGCGGCGCACCGAGGTCGGCTCGGGCAGGAACACCTGGCCGTCATGGCTCCTCATGATCGCGAGCAGGTGCATGCCGTCGTCCTTCACCTCGGCGCCCTGGGCGCCGTTGTGCAGGTCGAGCTCGAGGCCCGCCTTCTTCTCCGCGCGCACCACGTAGATCGACTCGAGCAGCGGCGTCCCCTCGGCCCGGAAATAGAAGGGCGAGGCGCTCCACCCGGCGAGGGCGGCGCCCCGGGAAGCGGTGGCGGAGAGGTACTGGATCTCGACGAAGTCCCCGACCTCCAGGTTCGGGAGCGAGATCGAGTCCTTCCCCGCGATGCTCTCGGGCTCGACGATCCGCCCGTCGCGCTTGATGGTCCGGAGGTGGATGACCTCGGCGCCCGCCGGAAGGTTCACCTCCCCGAGGAGATCGATCCCGCGCTTGTCGAGGATCTTCGCGACCGTGTGGATCCGTTCGACGAACGAGCCGTCCGCATAGACCTCCGCCCCGCCAAAGTCGAAGAGGACCACCGCGGGCGTGTCGAAGCGCCGGCGCGGCTCGAACTGGCGGATGATCTCCAGACCGTCCCGATCGTACTCGGCGAGAATGTCCGCTCCGGCCTCGAAGGCGGCCATTCGCCGCAGCGCGAGATCGCTGCCATCGAGGGCGAGGGCTCGCTTGCGGGCCGCCTGCGCTCCCTCGGCGTCCCCCGCGCGCTCGAGCAGCTCCGCGCTGCGCCCGGCGAGGTACGACGATCGCGGCCACGCCGCCTCGAGGCGCGCGACGACTTCGGAAGCCCGCGCCGGCTCACCGAAGGCGAGGAGTCGCTCGGCGAGGCGAAGGTTCGAGGCCAGATCCTGCGGATCCTCCTGCGCCAGCTCCCTCGCCAGCCTCAGCGCCTCACCGTCGCGGCCGCGATCGCCGAGGAGCCCGGCGAGCCGCGCCCGTCCCCCTGGACACGTGGCGAACGAGGTCGCCGCGGCGTCGGCGTCCGCCACCGCGTCGAACCGTCGCGAGAGCTCGAAGACGAGATCGCCCGCCGGGCAGCTCCCGGGATCCTGGTCGAGGACTTCCCTCGCGAGCTCAATTGCCTGTGCGTCGAAGCCCCGCGTCCTCGCGATCCGCGCCTTCGCGATACCGAGCGTCGACGAGGGAGTCACGCGCCCGGCGGCCTCGAGCTTCTCGAGGGCGTCGTCGTGGCGGCCTGCGCCGCGAAGGAGGGACGACGCGGACCAGAGCGCCCAGGGGTTCGAGGGATCCCGCGCGAGCACCGCCTCGAGATCGGCGGCGGCGCGCGCCTGCCCGATCTTCTCCGGGAGGGTCTCGTCGAAGCGGGAGAGGTCGGCCCGAAGGCCGAGGAGCGGCGCCGAGCGGGGGAGGAGCTCGAGCGCCGACGCGATCACGCGCTTGGCGCCTTCAGGGTCCACCTGCCGCGCGTCCCTGGCCGCTACGAGAGCGCCGAGGATCCCGGCCTCCGGCTCGAGCCTCGAGGCGAGGTCGCGGGCACCCGTCCGGAGGGCGCCGATCACGCGGGGGATCCTGCCAGGTCCGTCGCCGGCCTTCGCCGCCCGCCACTCGATCGGCGAGGGCGCGCCGGTCGCCGGCGCGAGCGAGAGCGAGAAGCTGCCCGGTCCGCTCCCCCTCCCGACCTTGATCGCCACCAGGTGGGAACCCGCAGGGAGATCCAGCTCGGCGCCGGCGATCGTCGGCGCCGACGCGTCGTAGGCGCTCCGCCGCGAAATCTCCAGACCGTCGACGAAGAGCGCCACGCTGGTGCTCGGGCTCGTCGTCAGGCGCGCCACGTAGCGCCCCTGCGAGGGAACCGTGGCAACCGCCAGCGCGTAGTAGACGTCGCCGGAGCGCAGCTCCGGGCGGAGCGAGAGCCAGCCCGCCGGGAGCTCGAACGGCCTCGGCGCGAGCTCGTCGCCGCTCGAGCCCTGGAAGCGCGCGGCGACGGGAGCCGCCCGCTCAGGGGGAAAGGGCGTGCCGAGATCGAGGCTGCTCCAGGGGGAGAAGGGGCCCACCACGGAGGCGGCGCTCATGGCGCCTGCGGCCGCGACCGCCTCCCGCAGCACGTCGAGCCCCTGCTCGTCCCGCGTCCTTCGCACGGCCGAGCGGAGTCGCGCCGCAGCTTCCGGGTCGAGGCCTCCCGCCCCGAGGAGCGCCGAGGCCCGCGCGTCGATCGTGGCGTCGAGGGTCGAGGAGGTCCGGACGAGCTCGCCCAGGCGCCCTGCCGCCGCGATCGAGAGCGGATGGGACGGCGCGCGCTCGATCAGCGACGCCAGCGCGGCGGCCTCCGCCGGCGAGTCGAGGCGCCTCCGCGCGGCCTCCGCGAGGGCGAGGTGCGCCCAGGGATCGGCCGGCGATCGCTCGATCGCCTGCCCGGCGAGCGTCTCCATCCGCGAGGCGTCCGCGCCCACGAGCCAGGCGTCCCACGCCGCGAGCGCCAGGTCGCGGCCGGTTCCGCCGCCCTTCTCGACCTTCTTCGCTGCGTCGGCGAGAGCCTCCAGCGGAGGCCGGGGGCCACCGCTGCAGCCGGCGGCGAGGAGCCATGCGCACACGAGTGCGGTGGAAGCGAGGGAGAGATGGCGCAAGGCAGAGGCTCCGAAAGAGGCGTGGTTGCGCGGCCTCGGTCATGCGGGAATATCACACCGCGCCCGCCCCCAACCGTTTCCGGCCCTCGATCCCTTCCCGTCCGGCGCGCCGCTCGAGCACATTCCGAGCGTGCGCGCGATCGTCCGATCGCAACGACCGCGCATGAGCCGTCTAGACGCTCGGCCGATCCGAGGCGCCGCCCAGCGGCGCCCGACGGAGCGCGGTGTATTGAGCGCCCTCGGGCGAGAGGACGCTCTGGTAGAGGATCAGTTCCCCCACCTGGAAACGCCCGAGCTCCCACTCCTCGAGCGGACTCACGCAAGCGGCCAGGGAGTGATCCCCGTAGTGGTTCCGTGAGCGGGCGAGCGTGAGGTGGGGAACGAACGGCCGGGTCTCGGGGCTGTAGCCGAACGGGACCAGCGCCTGCTCCAGATCGCCCTTCAGCGCCGCGAGGGCGCCGACCTCGCCGGACAACCCGCCCCAGAGCACCTTGGGCCGCTTGGCGCTCCCGAAGGCGCCCCCTCCCGTTCCTTCGAGGGTGATCGGCGGGTGGCGGGCGGCGACCCGCACCACCACCTCCTCGAGATCCGGGACCACCGGTTCGTCGATCTCCCCGAGGAACGCGAGGGTGAGGTGCATCCCCTCGGGCCGCACCCACTTCGAGTCGGGCGAGAGGCCGCGGAGGCGCTCGACCTCACGCCGGATCCCCGCCCGGATCTCATCGTCCGGATCGACCGCAACGAAGAGCCGCAAGCGCGTTCCCCTTTCGCCCCTGAATCTAGGCGCTTCGGCGCGGCCCTGCGGAACTACTCGACCGTCACGCTCTTGGCGAGGTTGCGAGGCTGGTCCACGTCCGTGCCGCGGAGGTCGGCCACGTGGTAGG
The DNA here is from genome assembly GCF_001263175.1 of Vulgatibacter incomptus. Taxonomy (GTDB): domain Bacteria; phylum Myxococcota; class Myxococcia; order Myxococcales; family Vulgatibacteraceae; genus Vulgatibacter; species Vulgatibacter incomptus. The sequence continues at coordinate 2,987,825 of NZ_CP012332.1, forward strand.
CCAGGAGCTGGAGCGGGATGCTCGTGACCACGGGCATGAGCAGCGGAACGCAGTCCGGGACCTCGATCACGTGATCGGCGATCGAGCGGACGTGGGTGTCGCCCTCGGTGACGATCGCGACGACCTTGCCACCGCGGGCCCGCACCTCCTCGATGTTCCCGATGGTCTTCTCGTAGGTCGCGTCCTTGGTCGCGATCACCACCACCGGGAGATCCGTCTCGATGAGCGCGATGGGCCCGTGCTTCATCTCGCCAGCCGCGTAGCCCTCGGCGTGGATGTACGAGATCTCCTTGAGCTTGAGCGCGCCCTCCAGCGCGACCGGCGCCTGGGGGCCGCGTCCGAGGAAGAGCACGTCGCGGGCCTGGAGAATAGCGTGGGCGACCTCGACCACCTTCGCCTCGCCCTCAAGCGCCTTCTCGACCTTGGTCGGCAGCTCCCGGAGCGCGGCGAGCCAGCGACGGCCCGCCTCGGCGTCGAGGTGGCCGGTCAGCCTGCCGAGGCGGATCGCCAGCAGTGCCAGGGCGGTGAGCTGCGTGGTGAAGGCCTTGGTCGAGGCGACGCCGATCTCGGGTCCAGCGTGGGTGTAGAGGACGTCGTCCGCCTCGCGGGCGATCGCCGAGCCAAGGACGTTGCAGACCGCCATCGTCCGGGCGCCGAGGCGCTTCGCCTCGCGGAGGGCCGCGAGGGTGTCGATGGTCTCGCCCGACTGCGAGATCGCGAGGGCCAGGACGGAGCCGTCGACGACCGGCTCGCGGTAGCGGAACTCCGAAGCGAGATCGACCTCCACGGGGATCCGCGCGAGGCGCTCGATGAGCTGCTTCCCCACCAGGCCCGCGTGCCAGCTCGTACCGCAGGCGAGGATCGTGATCCGCCGGACGGTCTCGAGCGTTCGACGGTCGAGGTCGACCTCTCCCACGAGCGTGTCGCCCTCGTCCTCGCTGAACCGGCCCCGAAGGGTGTCGGCGAGGGCGCGCGGCTGCTCGTGGATCTCCTTGTGCATGAAGTGCTTGTGCCCGCCCTTCTCGGCCATCACGGGCGACCAGTCGATTCGCTGCGCGGCCCGGGTCTTCTCCTTGCCCGCGAGATCCGTGAGGCGGATCCGGTCGGCGGAGATCTCCGCGACCTCGCCCTCCTCGAGGAAGATCACCTGCCGCGTGTGCGAGAGGAGCGCGGGGACGTCGGAGGCGACGAAGTTCTCGCCCTCCCCCAGGCCCAGCACCATCGGCGAAGCGTTCTTCGCTGCGACGATCTCGCTGGGATGATCCTCGGAGGTGACGACGAGCGCGTACGCGCCGCGGACGCTCTCCAGAGACGAGCGGACGGCGTCGCCCAAGGAAGCGGCGCCGGCGGCGAGCTCACGGGCGATGAGGTGCGCAAAGATCTCGGTGTCCGTCTCGCTCGCGAACTCGTGCCCGGCCGCGCGGAGCTCGTCCCGGAGCGCGATGTGGTTCTCGATGATCCCGTTGTGGACGACCGCGACCTTCTCGAAGCGATGCGGGTGCGCGTTCTCGTCGGAGGGCTTGCCGTGCGTGGCCCAGCGGGTGTGGCCGATCCCGGTGGTCCCCGAGATGGGCGAGCGCGCGAGGAGCGCGTCGAGGTTCGCGAGCTTTCCCTTGGCGCGCGCGATCTCGAGGCCATTCGAGCTCAGGACCGCCACGCCGGCAGAGTCGTATCCCCGATATTCGAGCTTGCGGAGCCCCTCCACGAGGAGCGTCGCCGCCTCCTTGCTTCCCACGTACCCGACGATGCCGCACATCTTGTCGATCCCTCCGGCGGAAAATCCGGGCGGACTCTGCAAGAGAATGCCGGGGAGGGCAAGCCCGGTCGGTCCGGGCGCGCCCCTGGGTCACCGCGGGCCGGAGACTATTTGCGAGGTCGCTTCGATCCGGAGGCGCGGACCGCGCTTCGCCGGGCCTCCGTGGTCTTCGCTGCGGAGCTCCGCGCGGCGGCGGTCTTGCCGGCCACGGCCTTGGATCCGGAGGCCTTGGACGCAGCCGCGGAGATCTTCGATGCGGTCGATTTCGCCGCAGAGTTCTTCGATGCGGGCGCCAACTTCGATGCCTTCGACTTTCCGGAGATCTTGGAGCTCGCTCCCTTTGCCGAGGAGGCCGCCTTCGCCGACGCGCGCTTCCGGTCGGCCCAGCCCTCCTTCACCACCTGGGGCGCGCGGGAGAGCGCGAGCGCGCCGGCCGGAACGTCCGCCGTCACCGTCGCCCCCGCGCCCACGTACGCGCCGTCGCCGATCGTCACCGGCGCCACGAGCTGCGTGTCGCTGCCGATGAAGACATCGTCGCCGAGAATGGTCGGGAGCTTGTTCACGCCGTCGTAGTTGCAGGTGATCGTGCCCGCCCCCACGTTGCAGCGCTCGCCGATCATCGCGTCGCCGAGGTACGCGAGGTGGTTGGCCTTCGAGCCGCGGCCCATCGTCGTCTTCTTCGTCTCGACGAAGTTGCCGATGTGCACCTCCGCGCCGAGCTCTGTGCCGGGGCGGAGCCGGGCGAACGGCCCGACGATCGCCCGGTCGCCGACCACCGCGCCCTCGAGCACGGAGTAGGGCTTCACCACGACTCCTTCACCCACGGTGCTATCGACGAGCACCGACCCGAAGCCGATCACGCTGCCGGCGCCGACCGAGCTCCTGCCCGCGATCCAGACGTTCGGCTCGATCGTGGCGCCCGGCGCCAGCTCTGCCTCGTTCTCCAGGTAGACGGCGTCGGGATCGACGATGCCGACGCCCGCGCGCATGTGGCCCTCCGCCACGCGCCGCCGGAGCCGCCGCCCCGCCTCGGCGAGCTCCACGCGGTCGTTGACCCCCTGGAGCTCGTCCACCGGCGTCGGCACCGCGACCGCCGGGTCGCCGGCTCGCGCGGCGGCCGCGACCAGGTCCGTGAGATAGAACTCCCGCTGCGCGTTCCCAGAGTCGACCTTCGCGAGGGCCTTCCAGAGGAAGCGGGCGTCGCAGTCGTAGAGGCCGCCGTTCGCCTCGCGGACCTGCCTCTCGTCGGGCGTCGCGTCCTTCTCCTCGACGATCGCGCGGACCTTGCCATCGAGCCCCCGAATCACGCGGCCATACCCGGTCGGGTCGCTGGGGTTCATCGTGAGAAAGGCGACGAGGTGTCCCTTCCCAGCTGCGATCAACTTCTCCAGCGTCGGCCGCTCGAGGAGCGGGACGTCGCCATAGAGGATGGTGATCCGTCCCTTGTGGCCTGCCAGCGCGCGGCGCGCACAGAGGACGGCGTGGCCCGTGCCGAGCTGCTCTTCCTGCACCGCGAACCGCAACGGCGCGCCAGGGAAGTGGGCCGCCAGCTGCCGCCGGACCTCGTCGCCCTGGTGGCCCACCACGACCACCACGGGATCGCAGCCCAGCTCCAGCGCCCGCTGGATCGGGTACCACGCCAGGGGCTTGCCGTTGGCCTCGTGAAGGGCCTTCGCAAGGCCGCTCTTCATGCGGGTACCCTTCCCCGCCGCAAGGATGATCGCCGCTCTCTCGCTCATTGCGCGGCACGATAGAGGCACGCCAGGGATCGGTCAATCGTCGCGAAATACACGATATTCTCGACCCGGAATGGAGGGCGCCGCGCTAGTTTGATAGACCTGGAACAGCAATTGTTCCGAGGGAGCCATCGAATGCCTCAGGGGGAAACGATCCGCGTCGCGATCGTGGAGGACGATCCGCAGCAGCTCGCGCTCGTTCGTCACACGCTCGCCGCCAACGCCGATCTGGAAGTCGTGGGCGCGTGGACGAGCGGGCGGACCGCGCTCGCATCGTTGATGGAAGCCAATTCTCTGGGGCGGCGCGCCGACGTCGTCCTGATCGACCTGGGGCTGCCGGACCTCTCGGGCGCCGAAGTGGCCCGACGCCTCGTCCAGCTCGCCGATCCGCCGGAGATCGTCGTCCTCACGGCTCATGGCGAGCGATCCATGGCGCTCGAGGCGCTCCATGCCGGAGCCTGCGGCTATCTGCTGAAGGGCAACACCGCCGAGCTCCCGGCGGCCGTGCGGATCGCCGCGGCAGGCGGATCGATCATCGCTCCCGCCATCGCCCGCTTCCTCCTCGAGGAGGTTCGCATCGCGGCGCGACCCGGCGAGGCGGGGATTCCTCTCGGCGAGTTCGAGCGCGGCGGTCTCGGGGGAGACGGCAACGCGGACATTCGCGCGCAGCTCACCAAGCGTGAGCGCGAGGTGCTGGCGCTCCTCGCCAAGGGGCTCACCTACGACGAGGCGGCGAAGCTCCTGGGCATCAGCCTCGGCACCATCCAGAGCCACGTGAAGAGCCTCTACCGCAAGCTCGACGTCACCTCGAAGGCAGAGGCGGCGGCGGAAGCGGTGCGTCGCGGGCTCGCCTGGTCCTGACCCTGTCGGGTCGATAGCGCCAACCAGCCAACTCCATGCGATCGCTCCTCCTGCTTTTCGTCCTGCTCGTCGCCTCGCCCTGCCTCGCCCTCCCGGCGGCGGGAGAGGCGGGGCTCGTCGCGACGGCTCATCCGGCGGCGAGCGCGGCCGGCGTCGAGATGCTCCGCAAGGGCGGCAACGCCGTCGACGCCGCGGTGGCCTCGGCGTTCGCCCTCGCGGTGGCCGAGCCGAACTCCTCCGGCCTGGGCGGCGGAGGCTTCGCGCTGGTCCGGGTGGGCTCGGAGCTCCGCTTCTTCGATTTCCGCGAAGTCGCGCCGGCGCGCGCGAAGCGCGACATGTTCCTCCGTGGCGGCAAGCCCGATCCCGCGCTCTCACGCGACGGCCCCCTCGCCGTCGCCGTCCCCGGAGCGGTGGCGGGCTACCTCGCCCTCCAGGAGCGCTACGGCAAGCTCGACCGGGCGACGGTCCTCGCGCCGGCGATCCGGATCGCGGAAGAGGGCTTCCGTGTCGACGAGCGCTACCGCACCTACGCGGGCTACCGGTTGGACGTCCTTCGCCGCGATCCGGAGGCGTCACGGATCTTCCTCGTGCGGGATCCCTCGGGAGGCCCCGCACAGGTCCCTCCCCTCGGAACCCTCCTCGTGCAGAGAGACCTGGCCGCGACCCTCCGCGAGATCGCGAAGAACGGCGCCAACGCTTTCTACAGCGGGGCGGTGGCGAAGAAGCTCGTCGCCGATCTCCGCTCGCGGGGCGGGATCCTCGAGGCGGCGGACCTCGCGGGCTTCCGCGTGAAAGAGCGGGAGCCCCTGGTGGGCTCGTACATGGGCCACGCCGTCGCCACCGCGCCGCCTCCTTCTGCCGGCGGCGCGGTCCTGCTCACCGTGCTCAACGTCCTGGAGACCCTGCCCGCCCAGACGCCGTGGCGCGATCCGGTCTCGCTCCATCTCTTCATCGAGACCATGAAGCGCGCCTTCGCGGACCGCGCGCTCTTCGGCGATCCGGCCTTTATCGACGTCCCCGTGGCGGCCCTCGTCTCCAAGGAGCGGGCGGCGCGTCTCGTGAGCTCCATCGGCTTCCCGTCCACGCCCGCCACCTCGATCCCGCCGGGCGAAGGCGCCGAGCTCGGGCTCGGACCCGAGGACGCTCGCGCGGTGGGAGGCGGAACGGACACGACCCACCTGTGCACGATCGACGCGGCCGGCGACGCGGTCTCGCTCACCACCACGGTCAACTACGGCTTCGGCGCCGGCATCGTCGCGAAGGGCACTGGTGTCCTCTGGAACGACGAGATGGACGACTTCTCCATCGCCCCTGGCGTCCCCAACGCCTTCGGGGTCTCCGGCTCCGCAGCCAACGCGGTCGCGCCGGGAAAGATCCCCCTCTCTTCGATGACGCCAACCCTCGTGTTCGACGGCCCGACCACCGACTCTCCGGTCCGGGTCGTGGTCGGGTCGCCGGGCGGTCCGCGCATCCCGACGGCCGTGGCTTGGGCCCTCTACGCCCTTCTGGCGTACGGTGCCGACGTGGAGAAGGCCCTCGGCCTCGGGCGGATCCACCACCAGCACCTGCCCGACGTGACGCTCTACGAGCCCTTCGCCCTCGACTCGGCGACGCTGGGCCTCCTCCTCCTCCGCGGCCATCGGCTGGAAGAAGCCGGCACCTGGAGCAACGCCACGATGATCGCGGTCGACCCGAAGACGGGCGTCCGGACGGGAGCCGCCGATCCGCGCGGATCGGGCACTGCCATCGCCCAGTGAGGCGATTGGCCTACGCGCCTCGATAGAGCCGTCGGGCTGCGAACGGGGTGCTACCTTTCCCTCGATGGATCGCCTGCCTCCGATCTTCGACGCGCAGATCCACGCCGAAAACCTGGGCGATCGGGATCTCGAGGACCTCGCCTACTTCGGCGTGGAGGCCGCGATCGCGATCGCAGGCGACGACGCACCGGCGGACTCCGTCCGCGACCTCCTCCGCTACCTGGAGGTGCAGATCGACACGCAGACGGAGCGGCTCCGAAAGGCGGGCATCGCGCCGTTCGTCGCGGTCGGGATCCATCCGCAGCGGCTCCCGATCCGGGGCCTGGGGCAGGCCCTCGCAGAGCTGCCGGCCCTCCTCGACCGGGGCAGGGTCGCCGCCCTCGGCGCGATCGGCCTCGCGGAGGGCGGAGAGCGGGAGGAGGAGGCCTTCGTCGCGCAGCTCGAGCTCGCCGCTTCACTCCGCGTGCCGGTCATCGTCAACACGCCGGACCGCAGCAACCCGCCGATCGCGCGGCGCGTCCTCAGCCTGCTCAAGGCGAGCGAGCTCCCGCCCTCGAAGGTGCTGGTCGGCGCGGGCGATCCGGGGACCGTACGCGTCGTGCGCGAGTTCGGCTTCCACGCCTGCTTGACCGTGCATCCGGCGCGCCTCCCTGCGGAAGCCGCGGTCCGGATCATCCGCCAGTACGGCGGCACGGGCATCCTGCTCGCGTCCGAGGCCGGAGCCGGGGCGAGCGATCTCCTCGCCGTCCCCCGCACGCTCCACCTCCTCGAACGTGCGGGGATCTCGCCGGAGATCACGAGGCGGGTCGGCTATGAGAACGCGATCGACTTCTTCGGCGTCGATCGGAGGGTTCTCTAGACCTTCAGGTCGGAACGGCGGAGGACCACGATCATCCGCCAGCTCGACTCGTCGAAGGGCGCGTCCGCGAGGAAATCCCCGTGGAGCTCCGCGATCTCGAAGGCACCGGAGAGCTTCACCGCCGCCTCGAGCTCGCCGTATCCCCAGTCGCGCATGGTGCAGGTCTCGCGGACCACCTCCTCGCGCTCTCCATCGGACGCGTGGATCTCCACATGAGCTTCGAAGAGCTGACGCACGGGATCGTAGGGATCGTCAGGTGAGCCCCACCGGGTCTCCACCGAGAGGCCGAAGCGCTCCACGCGCCACGGCCGGGACACGCCCGTCGGCCGCGCGCCCCGCCCCACGAAATCCCGAGGATGCTGGAGCTCCAGGACATAGACGCCATCCGGCTCGAGGTGCGCGGCGACCGAACGAAGGTGGCGCACCATCGCTTCGACCGTGTGGATGTGCGCCACGCTGTTGATCATCAGCAGGGCGAGGTCGAAGCGGCGCTCCAGCGCGAAGTCGATCATGTCCGCGCAGAAGACCTCGACCTTTGCCCCCTGGAGCGAAGCCTTGCCGACGGCGTATTCGCACATGGCCTTTGAGAGATCGAGAGCGGCAGCCTGCGCTCCGCGCCGATCCCATTCGACCGCGTGATCGGCGGGCCCGCACGCGAGCTCGATCACCGAGCCAGGGGAAGCCTTCCCGGCCACGCGCGCGTACCAGGCCGCGAGGGCGTCCACCTCGGACGGGAAGTCGCGGTAGCTGAAGGCGATGTCGTACAGCAGCGGCTTGTCGTAGATGTCACCAGTCGTGACCGGTTTGGTTACGGAATGCATGTGATTCCTCGCGGCGGGTCGCCGGATCCGGCGACCCTTCCTCTCCGAACCTTGGGCCGCTTCCTGCTACTCCCCCTGCTCGAGGAAGCGCTCCGCGTCGATCGCGGCCATGCAGCCGGTCCCGGCGGCCGTCACCGCCTGGCGGTAGACCGCGTCGGCGGCGTCGCCACAGGCGAAGATCCCGGGGATGTTGGTGCGGGTGCTCCCCGGCTTGACCTTGATGTAGCCGACCTCGTTCATGTCGAGCTGGCCCTTGGCGATCTTCGTGTTCGGCTCGTGGCCGATCGCCACGAAGAAGCCGGTGCAGGGGATGACCGCCTCCTCGCCGGAGTGGAGGTTCTTGACCCGCACGCCGGTGACGCCGTTCTCGCCCAGCACCTCGGTCACGCCGCAGTTCCACATGAAGGAGATCTTCGGGTTCGACCGGGCCTTCTCCTGCATGATCTTCGAGGCTCGTAGCGAGTCGCGCCGGTGGATCACGGTGACGCGCGACGCGAACTTGGTGAGGAAGGTGGCCTCCTCCATCGCGGTGTCGCCGCCACCGATCACCACGATCTCCTGCCCCTTGAAGAAGAAGCCGTCGCAGGTGGCGCAGGCGGAGACGCCCTTGCCCATGAGCTCCTTCTCGCCGGGGATGCCGAGCCACTTCGCGGACGCGCCCGTCGCCAGGATCACCGTCTCCGCCGTCCAGGTCTCGCGGCCCTCGTCCACCGAGATGAGGAAGGGGCGACGGCTCATGTCGATCTCCGAGACGAAGCCGTCCACGAACTGCGTCCCGAAGCGCTCGGCCTGGGCGCGGAAGCGGTCCATCATCTCCGGACCCATGATCCCGTCCGGGAAGCCCGGGTAGTTCTCCACGTCGCTGGTAATCGTGAGCTGCCCGCCAGGCTGGGGCCCCGAGATCAGGACCGGCGCCAGCTCCGCCCGGGCCGCGTAGACCGCCGCCGTGTATCCAGCGGGGCCCGAGCCAATGATCACCACCTTCGCATGCTTGTCTGCCATCCGTGCTCTCTCCTGCCCGTGCGCTCGCGGGCCCCGCTGCGGCTTTACCGCGAACGAAAAAGCGCAAAACCCTACCACAAGGAAATCGGGCGAAGCGGCCCGTGCGCCGGCACCCCGGGGGCCGCCATTCCGGCCCGGGCCCGGCCCGGCTCCCTCTCCATGTCCTTCGATGACGTAGCCAAGTATGCGTTTCGAGGACAGTTTCCATTCATCCGGCTTCTGGCACCGGCGCTGCACCCAGGGGTTCCTCGAACTCGACCTGGGGTGCCAAGAGATGAATTCGGAGGGAATCACCATCGACCGCCCGCTCCTGCCGGCGGAGGTCCGACCGCGCGAGAGGCTCCTGGCCAAGGGCTCCGCGCACCTCGGCGAAGTCGAGCTCCTCGCCCTCGTCCTGGGCACGGCCGGCCCGCGGCCCGCGACACGGACTGCCGAGGTCCTCCTCGCCCGCCACGGCTCCCTCGCCGAGCTCGCCAGGGTCTCCGTCCAGGAGCTCGCCGGTGATCTCGGCCCCGCCAGGGCCGCCCGCCTCGCGGCGGCGCTCGAGGTCGGCCGCAGGGCCCAGGAGCCGCGCAGCCGGAACCTCAGGCTCAGCACGCCTTCCGAGGTCTACCACTACGCGCGTCCTCGCCTGGCACATCTCACGCGCGAGGTCTTCCACGTCCTCCTCCTCGACACGCGCCATCGCCTCGTCGCCGATCGCCGGGTGGCGGAGGGCGGTCTGGCCTCCTGCGCGATCTCGCCGCGAGACGTCTTCGAGGCGCCGATCCGCGAAGCCGCGCCGGCGATGATCTTCCTGCACAACCATCCCAGCGGCGATCCCACGCCCTCCAAGGACGACGTTGAGCTGACCCGCCGCCTCGCCGAGGCCTCCAAGCTCCTGGGCCTCTCCCTCCTGGACCACGTGGTCGTTGCCGACGGCGGCTTCTCGAGCCTCGCCGAGATGGGGAAGCTATGAAAGAGACGCTCGCGCTCGTGGCCTTCGTGGTCGCGCTCACCGGCTTCACGCTCCAGCCCATCCTCTCGGAAGACGCCTGCTCGGGCTCGTCGAGCGCGCTCGATCGCGGCATCGCCGCGGTGGTCCGCGCCGCCCTCGACGATGGTGGCTCCGCCCTCGTCGCCCGGGATCGGCTGCGCGCCGAGGGGATGGCGGGAATGGTGGTCGATCGCTGCCTCGCATCGCAGGAGGAGACCCATCGGACGGGGAAGGAGTTCCGGGCGGAGCTCGTCCGCCCTGAACTGGCCGTTGGCGGAACGCAACTGGCTCTCGCCGCTCGAGATCTGAGCGGGCGTCGCGCGACGGGCTCCTCCGATGATCGCCCGTGGTAGAACGCTGGGCTCCATGGAGCCCTCTCATGCCGAGATCGCCGGCGCGCTCGAGCGCCACTTCGGATTCGCGGGCTTCCGCCCCGGTCAGGAAGCCGTGGTCCGCTCGGTCCTCGCCGGGAAGCCGACCGTCGCGGTGATGCCCACCGGAGCGGGCAAGAGCCTCTGCTACCAGCTCCCCGCCCTGCTCCTCCCCGGGACCGCGCTGATCGTCAGCCCGCTGGTGGCGCTGATGAAGGACCAGGTCGACTCGCTCTCCGCCCGGGGCATTCCGGCCACCTTCATCAACTCGTCGATCGACGACGCCGAAAAGGCGCGCCGCCTCGACGCCGTCAGGCGGGGCGCCTTCAAGCTCGTCTACGTGGCGCCGGAGCGCTTCCGATCGGCGGCGTTCGTCGAGGCCATCCGGGAAATCGAGATTTCGCTCTACGCGGTGGACGAGGCCCACTGCATCTCCCAGTGGGGCCACGACTTCCGGCCGGACTACACGAGGCTCGGGCAGGTGCGGTGGGTGCTTCGGCCGCCCAGGACCCTGGCGCTCACCGCCACGGCGACCCCGGAGGTCCGGGACGACATCGTCCGAGTGCTGCGGCTCAAGGATCCCAAGGTCTCGGTGGCCGGCTTCGACAGGCCCAACCTCTTCTTCGAGGTCGCGAAGGTCGCCAACGAGCACGAGAAGCTCGGTCGGATCGTCCGGTCCTGCCGGGACGGAGGCGGGGTCGTCTATTGCGCGACCCGGCGGGACGTCGAGAAGGTGGCCGGGATGCTCGATGGCCGGGGGATCCGCAGCTTCGCCTACCACGCGGGTATGGGCGACGACGATCGCAGGCGGATCCAGGACGCGTTCATGGCCCAGGACGACGCCGTGGTCTGTGCCACGAACGCGTTCGGGATGGGCGTGGACAAACCCACCATCCGATTCGTGGCCCACTTTGCCATCCCGAAGGCGATCGAGGCCTACTACCAGGAGGCCGGCCGCGCGGGCCGCGATGGCCGCCCTGCCCGCGCCGTCCTGCTCTTCAACCACGCCGACGTCTACCTCCAGGAGCGCCTGGTGGAGGCGAACCATCCGTCCGCCGCCATGGTGCGGGACGTGTGGAAGCATCTGCGCACCATGGGTGATGGCGAGCTCCCGATCGGCGAGCGACAGGTCGCCGCCGCGGTCTCCGCGAGCCCGCTCCAGGTGGGTTCGGCGATCAAGCACCTCGAGCGGGCGGGCCACCTCCAGCGCAGCGCCCGCGGTCTCGTCGTCCTCGAGCCCGGGCTCGAGGACGACGAGCTTCGGGTCGACTTCGACGGGATCGCGGCGAGGCGGCAGCGCGAGCTCCAGATGGTGCGGCGGATGTCGAGCTACGCGTACCACGAGGGATGCCGCCGCTCGTACCTCCTGCACTATTTCGGGGACGAGCCCGTGCCGTGCTCGGGCTGCGACGTCTGCAACGGGCCGAGCGAGCCGCCGGTCGAAGAGCTCGCCCCGGCGCCGGCGTCGAGGCGCGGCCGAAAGGATCGCCCGACTGCCGCGAACGACGAAGGACCGTACGACGGCGAGGTCTTCGCGGCGCTCAAGGAGCTCCGGCTCTCCCTGGCAAAAGCGGAAGGAGTGCCGCCCTACGTGGTCTTCCACGACCGCGCGCTCCGCGCCTTCGCGCGGGCGCTGCCGCAGACCGAGGAGGCCTTCCTCTCGGTCGCCGGCGCCGGCCCGACGAAGTGGGAGCGGTACGGGCCGCACATTCTTGCGACCATCTCGCAGGCCCGGCGCAGCTCGGACTGAGAGCTTGTGGCGGCGAAGAAGAAGTCGGGGCCGCTTCTGCGGGACCGATTTCTTCACACGCTCTGACGGCTACCGATGCTTCAGCGAGCCGATCGCGCCGCCGAAGGTCCAGAGCAACCCGACGCCAAGGGAGAGGAGCAGGATTGACGCGACTCCCACCAGCGGGACGGCGGTGCCGGCGAGCCAGGCGGGGAGGCGGCCCGTAGCCATCGCGGCATTGAGCGTGGAGTCGAAGCCCAGGGTCGCGATCAGCCACGACGGCAGCGCGCAGAGCACGTCCGAGGTGCGCCGGTAGATCGACTCGGGAAGATGGTGGTGGAGCACTTCGAGGGAGAGGCCGGCCGCGCCGTAGACGAGGGCCAGCCGGAACCCGAGAGTCGGAAAGAGCCTCATGGCCTGGCGCCTACGGGAATCGCCCGGCCCATCAGCCACGAACCTCCACTCCGCTCGCCCAAGCCGCCTCCCAATCAACCCTCACCGACGAGGCGATCACGATCGGCCTCTGTTTCCACGCTGTCAACCCGGACCCCGTCACGCCACGGCCCTTCGCGGGCAGCCGGATTCCTCGCCCGTCCTCCCGGCCAGTTCCAGCGCGAGCCAGGCGCACGCTCGCCTGCGGCTCGCGAGAGCTCGTGAATTTCTTCACGAACTTTCAGCCCCCGCTGCCGATTCGAGCGAGGGTCTTCCGGGCCTCGTTCACCCCGGGGCCGCGGGGAGCGAGCACGAGGTAGCGCTCGAGGGCCGCGGCGGCCTCCTTCGTCGTGCCACCGCCGCGGAGGAGATTCCGGGCCTTGAGCAGATGGACGTCCGCGAGCCAGGGTGAGAGCTCGGCCGCCCGGCTGAACGCCTGCGCTGCGGGCTTCAGCTCCCCCGCGGCGTCGAGCGCCTCTGCGAGGGCGAGGTGGGCCAGACCGAGCGATCCGTCGAGCTCGACGGCCGCCTCGGCTTCCTGACGGGCAGCGTCGTTTGCCCCCTTCCCGTCGGCGAGCAGGACGGCGGCGAGGGCCGATCGGGCCATCGCCCGCTCGGAGGCCTTTCCGTTCGATCCGATGCGACCCAACAGGGTGCGCAGGCGCTTCTCGGCCGGGGCCGGGCGAGCTTGCGCGGCGTCGGTCCTGGCGAGTCCGACTTCGGCTACCGCCCAGCCCGGCTGGAGCGCCAGCGCCCGTGCGAAGGAGGTGGCGGCGGCTCGGGCGTTGCCCTGTGCGAGCTCGGCCTCACCGCGCCCCGCCCACGAGGCGGCATCGCCCGACCCCAACTGCGTGGCCTCCGAGAAGGCCTGCCGGGCTCGTTCCGGGTCGGCGAGGGCGAGCCGGACTTCGCCGAGGGCGCGCCGGGCCGGAGCGCTCTTGGGGAAGGCGCGCACGATGGCCTGGACCCTGGCGAGGGCTTCGTCCTTCCTGCCGCCGCGGAGCATCGCGCCCGTGAGGTCGACGAGCGCCGCGCCGTCTTCGGGATCGAGCTCGAGGGCCGCCTCCCACTCGTCCATCGCGGCGTCCGGATTGCCGGCCTCGAGGAAGGCAGTGCCGAGCGCCCTTCGGCCCTCGACGCGAAGCGGGTTCAAGCGAACCGCCTCGCGGAGCATGGCCAGAGCCTCGTCGTGGCGACCCCGCTCGAGCAGGAGCCGGCCCAGCTCGAAGCGCGGCTCGGCGGATCGGGGGTCGAGCTCCACCGCCTCGACCAGGGCGCGCTCGGCCTCGTCGAGCTTGCCCTCGCGCCGCAGGAGCCTCGCCCATGCCCACCGTCCGGTGGTTCGCGCCCGCGATCCCGTGCCGAGGCGCTCCAAGGTCTTCCGCGCCTGATCGAGGCGTCCCCTCTCGAGGTCGACGAGGCCGAGGTAGACGACGGCCTCTACCGGCAGCTTGCGCTCCAGCACGGTCGCGTGGAGGGACTCGTGCGCCTTGGCGATCATTCCGGCGCGGAAGCGCGCGATCCCCACCTGGAGGTGAACGGGTCTCTCGCCCGGCTTCCCGGAGAGCGCCGCGGCCTCCCGCAGGCGCCCGGCGGCGACGAGGAGGCGGGCGTAGGCCTCACGCAGCGCAGGATCCTGGGATGCGTCGAAGTCGAAGCCGCGGAAGAGCTCGAGGCCCACGTCTGCGGCGCCGATCGACACGTAGGCCTGGGCGAGCTGGACGAGCCGCTCTGAATCCTTCCCCGCCTCGACCTTCTCGAGCTCGGCGACCGCCGAGTCGCGCGTGCCGACCGCGGCGCGGAGGCGGGCCCGGACGATGGCGAGGCGAAGGCGGATGCCGACTGGCACCTGGTCGCTGGTGCGGAGCTTGTCGAGACCCGCGAGCGCCTGTTCGAGGAGCCTGGGCTCGCGCGAGAAGGCGAGGTGCGACTCGGCTGCGCCGACCAGGGCCGCGGGGTGGTCCTCGGAGACGGAGAGTGCGAGCTCGTAGTACCGGATCGCTTCTTCGTGCTCGCTTCGGGAGCGATAGTAGTCCCCGACCTTCACGAGCGTGGGCACGTGGCCCGGGCTCGCGAGGATGGCCGAGTTGAACCGCTCGACGGCGACCAGCGGCTGGTCTCTCGATAGGAGGACGGCCCCTGCGAGGCTCAGGAGGGTGGCGCCGGCGCTCTCGGGCGGGATCGAGAGGATCTCGTCCTCGATGGCGCGGCGCTCCTCCCGGTTGCCGCCGGTGACCGCGAGGCGCCAGCGGGCGGCGAGGAGGGCATCCCGCTCCTCGGGGCTGGTCGCGTGGCGGCTCGCCAACGCCGTCGCCGCCCGAAGGTCGAAGGCGTCGAACGAAGCGGCCAGGGTCGCAGCCGCCTGGGCCTTCAACGCCAGCGCGGTCGAGTTGGTCGAATCGAGGTCCAGCGCCTCGTCGAGAGCGTCCAGGCTGGCCTGGAGGGCGGCGAAGGTGTCTCGAGCGAGGCCGTTTCGCGCCGCGGCGAGGTAGCGCGCGATCTCCTGCTCCCTCGTGGCCGCCCGCTCCAGGAGGTAGGCGGCGACTCCGGCGCCCGCGACCAGGAGGCCGATGACGGCGAGCGAGAGGGAGAGCGCGTTTCGGCGCAGGAAGCCCTTGGGCCGATTCCGCTCCTGCGCCAGCTTCTCCCGGAGCTGGCGCTCGTACTCGGCGGCAGCCTTGGCGGCCTCGAGAGAGGCGGACGGATCGGCGACGACGACCGGCGCGGGCGTCTCCCGGGCGGGAGCGGGAAGGTCGCCGAGCCAATCCCCGGCCTCCGCTTTGGCTGGAGCCAGCGGCGGCGGCGCGGATCGCGGCGGCGGCGGGAGGGGCGGAGCCGCCGACGTCGCCGACGGGAAACGCGGAGTCCCCGGCGCGGCGGACGGGATGGGCGGAGTCGCCGTGGAATTCGACGGGAAGGGAGGTGTCCCCGGCGCGGTGGGCGGCGAGGTCGCCGGCGAGGTCGAAGCCCTCGCCGCGACCCGAGGCGGGAGGGGAGGGGGCGCGGATGGCGCAGCCGGAGGTCCGAGGGTCTCCTCGGCGGGCAGGGATTCACTGCCTCCTCGGCTCTCCTCGCTCGTATCGTCCTTCCGCTCCGTCATGCGCGTTTCCCTGGCCCGTCCGTTCTCTGCCCCCGTCGACGACGGAGAGCGGTCTGGCGTTGGTCTTCGTCGGCTTCAGCGCGAACGAGGGACCTGCCCGATCGACGCGAAGGTCCAACAATTGGAGAAAGACCTCTAGCGCAATCTGCGCAACGGCCTCTCACATGCAGTCAATTCGCGCACCTCGAACCACATATCCACACGTGCAGGTTTCGCGGAAATCGCTGTCGTCTGCTACGCTCCGGTTCGTGTTTCCGAGACCTCTTCTCTTTGCGCTCGTCGCGCTGCTCCTGGGCTCAGGCGCGTGTGCGACCACGTCCGCGGGCCGCTCCGCGGAGCAGCTCGCCGACGCGTCGCGCGAGCTCTACGACGCGCTGCAATTCGGAGACTACCAGTTCGTGGCCCAGCGCATCTCGAGCGACCTCCGCACCGACTTCCTCGCCAGGGCCTACGGACTCGAGAAGTCCCTGTCGGTTCTCGAGTACACCACGATCTCGGTGGAGCTCCAGCCGGGAGGCGATTCGGCGCGCATGCTCACGCGGATGTCCTGGTACGAGCTTCCGTCGACGGTCGTGAAGACGGACAACGTCTTCATCGACTGGAAGCGAGTTGGCCAGGGCTCGCAGAGCGGCTGGATCATCGAGAAGATCTCGGGCGGTCCGATTCCCGTACCTGCCGACTGACCCGACCCGCTCTTCCGGCTACTCACCGCCCCGATCCTGTCGGGGCGGTGGAGAGCGAAGCCGGGCCGGGCTCCGAGCGAATGCCGCTGGCTCAGAACGGGATGTCGTCGTTGGGGCCGCCGCCGTAGTCCGGGCCGCCACCGAAGTCGTCGCCTCCCGATCCTCGACCGCCGCCGTAGCCGCCGCCGGAGCCACCACCGCCGCCGCCGTAGCCACCGCCACCGCCGCCGCCGCCACTGCCGCCGCCGCCGTAGCCACCACCGCCGCCGCCACTGCCGCCGCCGCCGAAGCCACCACCGCCGCCGCCACTGCCGCCGCCAGTTCCCCCGCCGCTTCCGAGGAAGACGACCTGGTTCGCGACGATCTCGGTCGTGAAGCGCTTCTGCCCGTCCTTGTCCTGCCACTCACGGGTCTGAAGCCTGCCCTCCACGTAGCACTGGCGGCCCTTCTTGAGGTACTCGCCGCAGAGCTCCGCGAGCTTTCCCCAGACGACCACTCGATGCCACTCGGTGCGCTCCTGCTTCTGCCCCGAGCCCTTGTCCGCCCAGGAGTCGGTCGTCGCCAGCCGGAAGTTGGCGACCGCCTGGCCACCGGGCGTGTAACGGATCTCGGGATCGGCCCCGAGGTTTCCGAGGAGGGTCACTCTGTTGACGCTTGCCATCGCTCTCTCACTATTCGTCTCTAAGAGACGCACACCGCGTGCGCCCCACCTGGCACGGCGCGAGGCCAGCCATGGGACGCAACCTAGCACGGCTATCCGACACCGGGTGGCGGCTACCGGACAGACGCCTCTCCGACCACGCTAGGGCGCGACTGCGGTCGGCGTGGCCTCCGGGCCCTGCGGCTTGTGGTCGTCGCCCGCTCCCAGACGGCTCTCGACGGACCTCGCGAAGGTCGCCAACCGGGGATCGACGCCATTCGCGGCCTTGGCGACGGCGATGTTGAAGGGATGGGGAGCGATCGGCGACAGCTGCATCCGCGGATGCGGCTCGGCGATCACCTTTCCCAGAAGAGCGATCGCGGCGGCCTGGGACCCCTCCGAGGCCCCCTCCAGCGCGGCGAGGAGCTCGTCGGGTGCGGTACGGCCAATCTCCGCGAAGCCGTCGGCCAGCTCGGCGGAGAGCGGATCGCCCTCCTCTACCTCTTCGGACACCGCGACGAGCTGCGAGATCGCGGCGGTGTTCCCGGCTACCGCCAGGTCGAAGAGCGTGTCGAGGACGGGGACCCGGCCCATGCCCCTTGCCGCGGCCCTCAGGCGCCCGAAGACGTCCGCCCCCGGCGAGAAGGCCTCGACGACAGCGACGGCGGCGCTGCCATCCCCCCGATCGGAGCGATAGAGCGCGTCGGCGATCACGGCCCGCACGGCCGGATCGCGCTCGGTGCGGAGCGCCGCCCGGAGGAAGGTCGCGTTGCGGCTCTCCTCGACGCGGCCCAGGTCGGCATAGGTCGAGATCCGGTTGCGGAGGATGTCCAGGGGCGTGGAAGGATCGCTCGGAGGCGGCTCGGCCAGCGCGATCGCGGAGCGGCTCCCGCCCTCGGAGCCTTCGGAGGCGATGGCGGCGCCGATGGCGTCCACCCTGGGGAGCACCTGCGAGAGGCGGCCCGGGTAGTCGTTCACCACGATCGAGAACGCGTAGCGCTTGCCGGAGACCGCGTCGACGATCCCCGAGAGCGAGGTGACGTTCTGGAGCGTGCCCGTCTTCGCCCGGATGCGGCCCTCGGCGAGGGTGCCGCCGAGCCGGTGGCGAGTGGTCCCGTCGACGCCGGCGATGGGCAGCGACGCGAGGAGCTCGGGCTCGATCCGCGAGTACCGGTGGACCCACTCCAGCAGCCTGACGAGCTGGCGCGCGCTGACGCGGTTGGTGTCGTTGAGGCCGCTGCCGTTGCGGATCACCATCGAGCCTCGCGGGATCCCGACCAGGTCGGCGAGGAAGTCCTCCATCGCCGCGGCTCCCTTGGCCCAGGTCCCGGGCGCCCCCTTCATCTCCGCGCCGATCGTCTTGAGCAGCATCTCCGACATGTGGTTCTGCGACCACTTGTTGAGCTTGTTGACCAGCACCGCCAGCGGCTCGGAGAAGTCGACGACGATGGGAATCTTGAGCTCGGCGGGAACGGCGCTCAGGACGACCTTCCCCTTGATCTTGATCCCCTGCTCGGCCAGCACCGCGCGGAAGGTCTCGCCGGTGTAGCGGGGCGGGTTGGAGATCCGGCGGTAGAGCACCTCGCCCCGGCTCCCCTCGGCGACTCGCGCGCGAACCACGATGCGCTGCCGGTCCCCGTCGCGGCTCGACGAGGCGACCACGCGGCCACGGGCGTCGCGCGGCGCGGTATCGGCCAGGTTCTCGACCGTCAGATACGCGGAGTCGGGCTCGAGCTCGACCCGCGCTTTGGCCCCGACCGACTCGCCGGGGTGGACGTGGATCCCGACCGAGTTGAAGTTGAGGGACACAGCGCCGGCGCCCGCCATGTAGGGACGGTCGGAGTCGTCCTGCTCCCAGCCCGGCCCGTCGTAGACCGCGTCGAAGTAGGTGTCGTCGATCACGAGGTTGCCCGTGATCTCCCGGACGCCCTGGTGCCTCAGCTCCCTCGCGAGGCGGAAGAGGCGCTCGGTGGTGAGCGAGGGATCGCCCTTGCCCCGCAGGTAGAGCGAGCCCTTCACCACCCCCGCCCTCGCCGGCTCGGAGACGTAGAGCTCGGTGGCGAAGCGGAAGTTGGTGCCGAGGATCGCCATGGCGCTCACGGTCGTGAGCAGCTTCATGTTCGAAGCCGGGTTGAGGAGCTCGTCCGCGTTCCGGGCGAAGACGACCTTGCCGGTGTCCAGGTCGCTCACGAGGACACCCGTCCTCGCATCGCGGATGGGGCCGGCCCGAAGGATCTCGGCGATGGAGGCGGGGAGCTCCGGTGAGATCTCCTGCTCCCGGACCTCACTCCGCGGAGTCGGATCGGCGGCGTGCGCTCCGTCGGGAGGGAGCACCCAGGCCAGGACGCAGAACCACGTGGCGACGAACGCAGGGTGGCGGAAAGGAGCGGCTCGAGCCACGGTCGGGATCCTTGGAGTTCCGAGAGAAGGGCCTTGGCGAATTGCTTGCCCTGCGAGCGCTCGGCGTCGAGATCGATAGTAGGGTCCGACGGGGCGCCAGGCAACGTGCCAGCGACCGAGCCCTCCGCGCTCGCCCCGCCGCGCTCCCGAGCTGGGGATTCGGCCTCGCGGCTCGGTCGGTTGTTGGATGGAAGGCGAGTCGACGTTACCATCCGCCTCCCATCCGATGCGTAGCGTTCCTCCAACCAGCTCCCGACCCCAGCCCCTCCCGAGGAGAGCGCCCATCGCCCTCGTCCTGGCCGCGTTGGGGGCGCTCTCCGCCTGCAGGGCAGCCGAGCGGCCGTCGGACGTGATCGTCCTCGCGATCGACGCCCCGCCGGAGACCCTCGACCGCCGGATGGCGCTCGGCCTGAACGCCATGCGGATCGCCCAGCTCGTGACACCCGGTCTCACCCGGATCGACGAGCGCGGAGAGGCGGTGCCGGATCTGGCGGAGTCCTTCGAGGCGGAGGGGGCTCGGAAGTGGATCTTCCACCTGCGCCCCGGGCTGGCCTTCTCCGACGGGACGCCCCTGTCCGCCGAGGACGTGGTCGCGACCTTCCGCTCGGTCCTCGATCCCGCCGTCGGTTCGCCCCACCGGAGCGCCTACGGATACGTCGAATCGGTGGAGGCGCCGGATCCCGCCACCGTGGTCTTCCGCCTCTCCCGGCCCTTCGGAGCCATGCCGGTGGACGGGACCCTGGGGATCCTGCCCGCGCGCCTCGCCGGTCCGGAGCACCGCGACGAGCTCCGCCTCCGGCCGATTGGCGCCGGCCCCTTCGTGGTGTCCCGCTGGGACGGCGCCGACGACCTCCGGCTGGCGCCCAACCCGCGCTACTTCGGCGGCGCGCCCGTGGTCTCCCTCGAGGTCCGCACGGTCCGCGACGAGACCACCCGGATCCTCGAGCTTCGCAAGGGGCGGGTCGACGTCCTGCTGGGATCGCTGAGCGCGCCGCTGCTCCCGGCCCTCCGGGGCGAGCCGCGCCTCCAGGTGAAGGTCGGCCCCGGTGCAGGGGTCTCCTACCTCATGTTCAATATGACGGATCCGACCGTCGGCCGGAGGGAGGTCCGAGAGGCGATCGCCCTGGCCCTCGATCGGGAGGCGCTCGCCCGGTTCAAGCTCAAGGGCGCGGCCCAGGTGGCCGACACGCTCTTCCGCGAGGATCACTGGGCCTACGACGCCGGCGTCGGGAGGCGCAGCCGCGACCTCGGCCGAGCGAAGGCGCTCCTCGACGAGGCCGGCTTCCGCGAGCCGGCGGACGGCGGGCCGAGGCTGACGCTCACGCTCAAGCTCTCCACCGATCGCTTCCGGCGATCGCTCGCGCTCGCGATGGCGTCCCAGCTCGCCGAGGCCGGGATCCGCCTCGAGCTCCAGCCCCTCGAGTGGGGCACCTTCCTCGGCGACGTGAAGCGGGGGAACTTCCAGGTCGCCTCGCTGAAGTGGCCCGCCGTCGTGGATCCCGACCTCCTCCGGCTCGCGTACCACTCGGCGTCGATCCCCTCCGAGGCCTCGGCCTGGGGCGGCGGAAACCGCATGCGGTACCGCAACGCCGAGCTCGACGCGCTCCTCGACCGGGGCCGGGAGGAGGTCGATCCCCTCGAGCGCCGCGCCGCGTACGCCGCCGCGCAGCGGATCCTGGCTCGCGACCTCCCGGCGATCCCCCTGCTCCACGAGGACGCGGTGGGCGTGATCGCCAAGACCGTGGAGGGCGTCGAGGTCGATCCCCAGGGGAGCCTGCGGAGCCTTGCCCGCGCCAGGCGGATCGTCCGATGAGGCCACTGCTCCACAAGACCGCGGGGACACTCCTCGCCGCGCTTGGCGCCGTGTTCCTGGTGTCGATCTTCCTCGATCTGGTGCCGGGCGATCCGATCGACGCGATCCTCGGCGAGCAGGCGCAGGAGGCCGATCGGGCGGAGCTCCGCGCCGCGCTCCACCTGGACGATCCCCTTGCGATGCGCCTGTGGAGCTTCGCCCGCGACACCGCACGCCTCGAGCTGCGGTCGTCGGTGCCGCCATTCCAGGAGCGGGTCTTCGACACGATCGGGAGGGCGGCGCCGAACACCGCGCTCCTCGCCGGCGCGTCGCTCCTGGTGGCGATCCTCGTCGCCCTCCCGCTGGGAGTCGTGGCGGCGGCGCGGCCCGGAAGCCGTCTCGACGCGGCGGCGAGCGCGTTTGCCGTGCTCGGCGTCGCGATCCCGCGGATCTGGCTCGGGCCCCTGCTGATCCTGGTGTTCGCGATCGGCCTGGACTGGCTGCCGGTGTCCGGCCTCGAGGAGCCCGCGGGGCTCGTGCTTCCCGCCCTTACGCTGGGTCTGGCCCTGTCTGCCTTCCTGGCCCGCATGATCCGCGCGTCGCTCCTGGACGCCACCGGCGAGGACTACGTGCGGACCGCCCGGGCGAAGGGGCTCTCGGAGGCGCGGGTGATCGCGAAGCACGCCCTGCGGAACGCGCTCCTCCCCGTGCTCACGGTGCTGGGGCTCCAGCTCGGCGCGCTCCTCGGCGGCGCGGTGATCACGGAGAAGGTCTTCAACTACCCGGGGATGGGGAGCCTCCTGCTCCAGGCGATCGATCGGCGGGACTACAACATGGTCCGCGCCTGCGTCCTCGCCTTCACGCTCGCCTACGTCGCCGTGAACCTCCTCACGGACCTGGCCTACGCCGCGGCCGATCCACGGGTCCGGAGGCGTCGATGAGGCCGCTCGCGAATCCGCCCCTGCCCGAGCGAATCGGGGACGCCGGCGCCCCGCCCCCCGCCCGGCGACGGCGTCCTTTGCTTCGGGGCTTCGGGCCGTGGATGGGCCTCGGGATCGTGGCGACGCTCTGCCTGGTGGCGCTCGTCGCGCCCCTCGTCGGCGGCGTCGATCCGCGGGCGATCTCCCTCGAGAACGAGCTCGCCCCACCGGGCGGCGCCCACCTCCTGGGCACCGCGGAGAACGGCGTCGACGTCCTCGCCCAGCTCCTCCATGGCGCCCGGACCTCGCTACTCGTGGGCCTCGCCGCCACCCTCCTCTCGACAGTCGTGGGGACGCTCCTGGGAGCGGTGGCGGCCTACCGCGGCGGGATCGCGGAAGAGCTCCTCATGCGCGTGGTGGACGTGCTCCTCGCGTTCCCGGGGATCCTCCTCGCGATCTTCATCACCGCGGTCCTCGGCCCGTCGCTCTGGAACGTGATCATCGCGCTCTGCGCAACGGGCTGGACCGGCTACGCGCGCCTCGCCCGCGCGCAGGTGCTGGCTCTCCGGGACCGCGACTTCGTCCAATCGGCGCGGGCCCTTGGCGCGTCTGGGCCGCGGATCGTGCTCCGCCACCTCCTGCCGAACCTGCTCGGTCCCGTGGTGGTCCAGGCGACCTTCGGCGTCCCGGGCGCGATGCTCTCCGAGGCCTCTCTCTCCTTCCTGGGCCTGGGCGTGCCGCCGGGCACTCCGTCGTGGGGCGCGCTGGTGGACCAGGGGACGCAGTACCTGATGATCGCACCGCACGTGGCGCTCTTCCCCGGTGTGGCCATCGCGCTCTCCGTGCTCGGCTTCAATCTTCTCGGCGACGGTCTTCGCGACAGGCTCGATCCCAGGCGACGTTGAGCTCCGCGCCCAGGAAGATCGCGATCGACGAGATCCACATCCACACCAGGAGGATCACGAAGCCGCCCAGCGTCCCGTAGGTGATGTCGTAGCTCCCGAGGTGAGATACGTAGACGGCGAAGCCGTGGGACGCGAGGATCCAGACGAGCACGGCGACGACCGAGCCGGGCGTGATCAAGCGGATCGGCGCCTTCGTCTCCGGGAGCACGTGGTAGAGGACGGCGAGGATCACCATCATCATCGCCGCGGACACCGGGAAGCGGAGCCAGAGGAGTCCGTTGCCGATGGCCTTCCCGACGGTATCGGCGATCGCCGGGATCACGACCAGCAGCAGGCCCGAAACCAGGACCATCAGGGCGGCGCCAAGGGTGGAGGCGGCGGCGATCGCCCGCTCCTTCCAGAACGGGCGGGTCTTCGGAGCCCGATAGATCCGGTTCAAGCCTCGGCTCAGCGCCGCGAAGCCGCTCGATGCGGCCCAGAAAGCGCCGACCGCGCCGAGGGTGAGGAGCCCCGTGCTGCCCTGCACCAGGGACTTGAGCTCGGTACGCAGGATCTTCGTCGCCTCGGTGGGCGCGAGCCGCTGGAGCGGCTCCAGGAGGTTCTCCTCGATCTGCGTCCGGAAGACGATGGTGGCCAGGGCCACAAGGAAGATCAGGAACGGGAAGAGGGCGAGGATCGCGTAGAACGCGAGGGCGGCGGCGAGATCGGTGGCGTCGTCCTCCCTCCACTGCTGGAAGAGACGGTGGGCGAGGATCCTCGGGTGGGGAATGCACCACCGCCACTTCATCGTCGGCCCCCTACTCGCCCGCCCGTTGCTCTCACGTTGCGAAGACGGCGATGCGCCGATACGTTGCGGCGCCGATGCGCCGGATCGTCCCCACCCTCGTCGCCATCTCCGGATTCTCCGCTGCCTGCAGCGTCGCCGATCCCCCGCCGGGCGAGCTCATCGGCGGCTTCCGCTTCGTGGCGACGTTGGATCAGGGCTCTTCCGAAGATCGCTGTCTCTTCGGGGGATCGCCGTCCCAGCTCGACTTCGAAGGGATCCTCTCCTTCGACCCGGAGAGCCGGAAGCTCTGGGTCTCGACGGAGAAGGTCCGGTGGGAGGGGACGCTCGATGGCGCCCGGTTCTCCACCCGGACGCCCGTCGAGGGCCCGGGGATCCCGCGACGGCTCGCGGCCTGCACGTGCACGCTCGCGTTTTCCGAAGTGCTCGAGGGCGACCTCCTCGGCGCGCGGGATTGCGGTCAATCGCTCGAAGCGCCGGAGGAGCCGGGGGCCAGCGCCGATCGGACCTGCCCGGCGACCCTGCCCGACGGGAGCCTGAGCTGGAGCGCGTGCGGCTGCGTCGTCGGCGCCCTCCGCGAGGAAGTCGAGTTCCCGGCGGACGAGCCCGAATGCGTCTGCATCGTCGACGGCGTGAAGCAGCCCGCGCCGAGCCGCTGCGAGATCTCCTACCAGCTCAAAGGAACCTTGCCGTGAAAAGAGGCGTCGTCCTTCTCTCGGGGGGCCTGGATTCCACCACCTGCCTGGCGATCGCGACCCGCCGCGACGGCCTCGAGGCCCACTGCCTGTCGTTCGACTACGGCCAGCGCCATCGGCAGGAGATCGAGCACGCCGCCACGGTGGCGGCCGCCCTCGGCGCGGCCTCGCACCGCGTGGCGCGGATGGATCTCTCGGAGGTCTCCCGGAGCGCGCTCCTCGACCGGACGATCGAGGTGCCGAAGGATCGCGAGCCGGGCCGGATCGGCGACGATCTCCCATCGACCTACGTCCCCGCCCGCAACACGATCTTCCTCGCCGTCGCCCTCGGAATGGCCGAGACCCTGGGCGCCGAAGCCATCTACCTCGGGGTGAACGCCCTCGACTACAGCGGGTACCCCGACTGCCGGCCCGCCTTCGTGAAGGCCTTCGCCGACCTGGCCCGCGCGGCCTGCGAGGATCGGGCCCCAAGGATCGAGTCGCCCCTTCTCTACCTGACCAAGGCGGAGATCATCCGCCTCGGATCGTCGCTCGGAGTGGATTACTCCATCACCCACTCCTGCTACGACCCCAGCGCCGAAGGGTGGGCGTGCGGGCGCTGCGACGCGTGCCTCCTGCGCAGCCGGGGCTTCGCCGAGGCCGGCGTCCCGGATCCCACCCGCTACACGCTCGGCGAGGCCGGGCGGGCCTAGGGCTAGCCTCCGATCCGTTGGACGTTCGCGGCCTGGAGCCCCTTGGGCCCCTGCACGACCTCGAACTCCACCCGGTCGCCCTCGTTCAGGCTCCGGAAGCCCTCAGCCGAGATCGCGGTGTGATGTACGAAGACGTCTTCGCCGTCGTCCCGCGAGATGAAACCGAAGCCCTTCCCGTCGTTGAACCACTTCACCGTGCCCTGCGCCATCGTTCCCACGCTCCGCCCCGGCACGCCTCGCCGGTCTCCTGATCCGGGCTCGATTCCCCGGCCCGTATCGCTGCCGGGATAAAGCCGCCCGCAGCGCCGGTATTATAGGGAGCGAGGAGCGACGGATGGCAAAGGCACGACCCTTCAACAACCCCTTCGGAGACCTCGTTCTCAGGGACGAGCCCGTGAAGGAGGCCCCGAAGGAGCTGCCCGCCCTCGCGCCGGAGCGGCCGGCACCTGCGTCTGCGCGGCCGGAGAACGTCGCGGACGAGACGGAGCTCTTCTTTGCCTTCGTGGGCGACGTGGAGCCGGTCCGCAGGGGACCGCCGACCACCGCCCCGGCGCCTCCCCCTCCCGAGTTCGCTCAACGGATCGCGGACGAGGACGCCGAGGCCCTGGCGGAGCTCTGCGAGCTCGTCGCCGGGACGGCGCCCTTCGATCTGGCGAGCTCCGACGAGTACATCGAAGGGTCGGTCGCAAGCCTCGACCGGCGGGTGGTCCGCCGGCTCCGCGCCGGAGATTACGCGGTGCAAGGACACCTCGACCTCCACGGCCTCACCAGGCCCGAGGCGAAAGAGGCGCTCGGCCTCTTCGTGGAGGAGAGCCGCAGGAAGGGCCGGCGCTGCGTCGTCGTGATCCACGGCCGCGGCCTCCACTCCAAGGATCAGATCCCGGTCCTCAAGGAAGGGGTCCAGGTCTGGCTGTCTCAGGGGCGGATCGGCTCCAACGTGCTGGCGTTCGCGACGGCCCGGCAACACGACGGAGGCGCCGGGGCGGTCTACGTGCTCCTGCGCCGGTAGGCGATGCGGTGCGTTTCTCGTGTCGACGCCGTGACTCGGAGCGACCGAGGGCCTTTGAGGCATGTAGGCAAGCCTGCTAGCTTGGTGCGCCAAACGTCCGC
This sequence comes from Vulgatibacter incomptus, assembly GCF_001263175.1. Taxonomy (GTDB): domain Bacteria; phylum Myxococcota; class Myxococcia; order Myxococcales; family Vulgatibacteraceae; genus Vulgatibacter; species Vulgatibacter incomptus. The sequence continues at coordinate 3,013,846 of NZ_CP012332.1, forward strand.
AGGAGTCCGAGATGGCGCAGCCCGAAGGAAACGAGAAGGTCCTCACCGACTACGAGAAATACATCCGCACCGAGGAGCTTCTCGCCCTCCAGAAGCCGCCCGAGGCCTGCGCCGATCCGGACGAGCTCCTCTTCCAGGTGATGCACCAGGTGATGGAGCTCTGGATGAAGACGATGTTCCACGAGACGGAACGCGTCGCCGGACTCCTCGGCCAGGACGAGCTCGGCCAGGCCGCCCACCACCTCCGCCGGACCGCGAAGATCGAGAAGCTCCTCGCGGACCAGCTCGCGATCATGGAGACGATGGCGCCGGCCGACTACCACAAGGTCCGGCTCCAGTCCCTGGGACGCGGCAGCGGCCAGCAGTCGCCGGGCTTCAACCGCATGCTCACGATCGGCGAGCCCGTGTGGTCCGCCTTCGAGAAGGCCCGGGAGCGGGCGGGCGTCGATCTCGTCACGCTCTTCGCGAAGCCGCGGGTCCACTGGGACCTCTGGCTCGTGGTCCAGGGCATGATGGAGGTCGACGAGGGCTTCCAGGCCTGGCGCTTCCACCACTACGAGATGGTGAAGCGGATCATCGGCCTCGAGGTGAAGAGCCTCAAGGACGTTCCCGCGTCCCAGCTCCGCTACGGCATCGACGAGGCGTTCTTCCCGGAGCTCTGGAAGCAGGTGCCGGTGCTCACCCGCTCGACCCGCCCGGAATACTGACCCGGCGATCGGAGAGCGAGAGCGGCCGAAGGTATCGCTCGATCTTTGATCGAGTGGCATGCATCGCAATATATGGTATCTCTCCCTCGTCGGTCAGGTCCGGGGGCCTGGCGCGTCGGAGGACATGTGAGAGAGCTGGCGCTGCATTGCGAGGAAACCTTCCGAAATCTGGGCGTTCGCCTGGGTCTCGAGCTGGTCTCGCGCCTCCTTGGCGCCCAGGAGGGCGGAGCCGCCCTCCCCTCGCCGGCCCCGGCCCCCAAGCCCATGTGGCGGGCCGTCGGCGGCTCCCAGGCGCCGAGGGCGCCGAAGATCCTCCCTGGCCTCACCGGCCGCCGCCGCAAGCCGGGCGAGGAGGCGCCGCGCTGTGGCCGATTCGGTTGCGAGAAGCAGGCGCGCACCCGGGGTTACTGCCAGACCCACTACGTTCAGTGGCTCAAGGCGGGCTCCGGGACGATGCTCGGCTGAACCGATTCTCGATCGAAGAGTTATCCACAGGGGGAATCGAGCGCACGGACAGCCGGTGGACTAGGCTGCCCGCCATGCGCCTTCTCTCCATCCCCGACGACGTGGCGATCGGCGGCATCGACGCTCAGGCCCTGCGGCTCGCCGAAGACGCGGCCCGCGCCGCCGACGAGGCCGAAGCCTTGGTCCGCTCGCTGTTTCGCGGCGATTCGTCGTGGCGGTCCCTGCCTCTGACCCGGATCGCAGAGGAGGTCCGTCCGTGGCCGCGAAGCGCTACTGGCTCCTGAAGAGCGAGCCCGAGACCTACTCCATCGAGCAGCTCGAGCAGGACGGCGCGACCAGCTGGGAAGGCGTCCGCAACTACCAGGCCCGCAACTTCATGCGCGAGATGAAGAAGGGCGATCGCGTGCTCTTCTATCACTCGAACGCGAACCCTCCCGGCGTGGCGGGAATCGCCGAAGTGGTCCGCGAGGCCTATCCGGACTCCTTCGCGTGGGATCCGAAGTCGCACTATTTCGACGAGGGCTCCAGCCCCGAGGACCCGCGGTGGGACATGGTCGACGTCGGCTTCGTCGAGCGTTTCCCTGAGGTCCTCCCGCTCCCCGTCCTCCGCGAGGATCCCTCGCTCGAGGGCATGGAGCTGCTGCGCAAGGGCTCGAGACTCTCGGTGCAGCCGGTGTCGAAGGAGCACTTCGACCGCGTGGTGAAGCTCGCGCGCAAGCCGCGCTGAAACGCTCCGGCTCCGCGAGCCCCAGGTCGACGTGATAGAAACGTGGCTCCTCGAAGGGAGCACGCGTCGATGAGAGTTCTCTGCGTCGGTGGCGGGCCTGCGGGCCTCTACCTCTCGATCCTCCTCAAGAAGGCAAATCCCCGGCACGAGGTCACGATCCTCGAGCGCAACGCCGCCGATCAGACCTTCGGCTGGGGCGTCGTCTTCTCCGACGAGACCCTGGGCAACCTCCTCGACACCGACCCCGAGACCCACGACGAGATCACCCGGGCCTTCGCCCACTGGGACGCCATCGACATCCACGTCCGCGGCGAGCGCATCCGCTCGACCGGCCACGGCTTCTCCGGGATCGCGCGCAAGCAGCTCCTGCGGATCCTTCAGCGGCGCGCCGTCGACCTCGGCGTGCAGATCCGCCACGGCGTCGAGGTGGACGATCCCCGCGTCCTCGAGGGCTACGACCTGGTGGTTGGGGCCGATGGGATCCGCTCCCGGATCCGCGCCGCTTTCGAGCCGGCGTTCGGTCCCAGCCTCGACGTCCGCAAGTGCCGCTACATCTGGCTCGGCACACGGAAAGTGTTCGACGCATTCACTTTCATTTTCGAGGAGAACGAGCACGGCCTCTTCCAGGTCCACGCGTACCGCTTTGATCCCGAGACCTCCACCTTCATCGTGGAGTGCGACGAGGAGTCGTGGAAGGCGGCGGGCCTCGATCGGATGAGCGAGAAGGAGAGCCTCGCCTACCTGGAGAGGCTCTTCGCCAGGCACCTGGACGGGCATGGCCTCATGGCCAACCATTCGACCTGGGTCAACTTCGCAACCGTGCGGAACGAGCGCTGGCACCATGGGAACGTCGTCCTCATCGGCGACGCCGCCCACACGGCCCACTTCTCCATCGGCTCCGGGACCAAGCTCGCGATCGAGGACTCGATCGCGCTCGCCGACGCCCTCTCGCGCGAATCCGACGTCCCCTCGGCGCTGGCGCTCTACGAGAGCGAGCGGCGCGGCGTGGTCGAGAGGACCCAGAAGGCCGCCCAGGACAGCCTCCGCTGGTTCGAGAACGTGAAGCGCTACCGCGGGATGGAGCCGCTGCAGCTCGCCTTCAGCCTGCTCTCGCGCAGCAAGCGGATCAGCTGGGAGAACCTGCGCCTGCGGGATCCGCGCCTGGTGTCCCGGGTGGACGAGTGGTTCGCGCGCCGCGCCGGCGTGGAGCTCGGGGAGGGAGAGCCCGCGCCGCCGCCGATGTTCACGCCGTTCCGCCTGCGCGGGATGGAGCTGAAGAACCGCGTGGTGGTCTCGCCGATGTGCATGTATTCGGCGGAGGGCGGGACGCCGAACGACTTCCACCTCGCCCACCTCGTCTCCCGCGCGATGGGCGGCGCGGGACTCGTCTTCGCCGAGATGACGAACGTGTCGCCGGAGGGACGGATCACACCGGGCTGCACGGGCATCTACGACGACGCGCACACGGCGGCGTGGAAGCGGATCGTGGACGCGGTCCGCGCGTGCAGCGACGCGAAGATCGCGCTGCAGCTCGGCCACGCCGGCCGCAAGGCTGCGACGAGGCTTCCCTGGGAAGCCGGCGCCGATCAGCCCCTCCCCGAGGGCGCCTGGGAGATCGTCGCTCCGTCTCCCCTCCCCTATCTCCCGCATTCGCAGGTGCCACGCGAGGTGGACCGGGCGGACATGGATCGTCTCGTCGCCGCCTACGTGCAGGCGGCGAAGCGCGCCGACCAGGCGGGCTTCGACATGCTCGAGATCCACTTCGCCCACGGCTACCTGCTGTCGTCGTTCCTCTCACCGCTCACGAACGTGCGCCGGGATCGATACGGCGGCACCCTCGAGAATCGGATGCGCTTCCCTCTCGAGGTCTTCGAGGCGGTGCGCGCCACGTGGCCCGAGGACAAGCCGATCTCGGTGCGGATCTCCGCCACCGACTGGGTGCCGGGCGGCTTCCACGGCGACGACGCCGTCGTCGTGGCCAAGGCCTTGAAGGCGCTGGGCTGCGACATCGTCGACGTCTCCACGGGGCAGACCACGCCGATGGCCCGGCCGGTCTACGGGCGGATGTGGCAGGCGCGCTTCGCGGACCAGGTGAGGCACGAGGCAGGGATCCCGACGATCACGGTCGGGAACATCACCACCGGCGATCAGGTGAACACCCTCATCGCCGCGGGCCGAGCGGATCTCTGCGCGCTGGCGAGGCCGCACCTCTCGGATCCGCATTGGACGCTCCACGCCGCGGCAGAGGTGGGCTTCGACCAGCTCGCCTGGCCGTCGCCGTACCGGAGCGGGAAGCCACGCCGGCAGCCCACGGCCCCCGGCGTCAAGACTATCTAACTGTCGAGCATCGGCTTGCCCTGGTGCTTCACCAGGAGGTCGTGCAGGTCGCTCGCGTGCTCCTCCTCGTTCTCGAGGATCTTCTCGAGGAGCCTGCGCGTGGTCGGATCGTGGTTCGCGAAGTAGCGGACCATCTCCTGGTAGGTCTGGACCGCGATCCGCTCCGCGACGAGATCCTCGCGCAACATCTCCACGAGGTTCGTGCCCTCGACGTACTCGCTGGCGCTGCGCGACAGGAGTCCCTCGGGGTTGAAGTTCGGGTTCCCGCCGAGCTGGTTGATCCGCTCGGCGAGCTGGACGGCGTGCCGCTGCTCGTCCCTCGCGTGCTCGAGGAACTCCTGGCGCACCGATTCGCTGCTGATCCCCTGCGCCGCGACGTAGTGGTGGGTGTAGCGGAGAACACAGACGACCTCGGTGGCGAGCGCGTAGTTGAGGAGCTTCACCGCGACCTCGACGTCGCCTTCGTAGTCGGGCGTGACCGAGCCCTCGCTGAGGTGCTCGCGCGCGCGCCTGCGGATCTCCTCGATGTCGGTGAGGAAAGGTCCCTGAACCTCCGCCATTTGAAATCTCCTTGTTGGATCCACGACAAGATAGGGGGCGGACGAAAGCGGATGCAGCGAGCCGCCGGAGCCCGTCGAGCCGACCTCCGAGGCGAATGCAGCCTTCAGCGGAAGAGCGGCAGCCTGCCCGACCCGGCGGCATCGGCGGCGGAGCCGGCCTGTGCGAGGGCGACGCCCAGCGACAGCCGGGCCGCGTAGAGATCCTCCCGGGCGAGGGCCTCCCGCGCCGCTTCCACGGCGGACCGGGCCTGCGCCGCAAAGGTCGCCTCGTCGCTCCCGGCGTAGCGGGAGGCGTCAGCGGCGGCGCCGCCGAGCTCCGCGGAGATCTGCGCGAGATCGCCGTCGAGATCCGAGCTCCCGACGGCAAGCGCGCCGGCCACGTACTGGATGCCGGCCATGCCGCTCTCGAGGCGCTGGATCCGCGCCGCGCGATTCTGCTCGAGGAAGGCGCCCCGGGTCTGGAGATCGTCGAGCTCGCCCTCGAGGGACGCGATGCGCTCGTCCGCCTGCGAGGCCTCCTCCTCCTGCCTGGCCTCAAGCCGGGAGAGCTCCGACTGGAGCGTCTCGAGCCTCGCCCGCAGCTCCTCCTCGGAGGGCTTCCCGGCCGGCTGCGCCGGGGCCTGCGCCGGGGCCTGCGCCGGGGCCTGCGGCAGCGCCGCTTGCTCGCCGGGAGCCCGAGCCTCGGCGCCAGGCGCTCCGGACGGAGGAGGCGTTGGACCAGGAGGAGGCACGGAGGGCTCCGTTCCCGGCGGCGGAAGGGGCTGCTCGGGGCCGGTGGAGAGGCCCGAGTCGAAGCCGGTGACGCCGCTGCCCGGCGAGACCATCTCGCCTCCCGGCACCGCCTCCTCTCCCGTGACCCGATTGCCGCCGAGGACCTCGTCCCCTGGAGGCGAGAGCCTGCCCGCCTCCTCGTCCGGGACCGGACTGGTCTCCTCCGGCGACATCGCGTCGTCTGGCTGCGCGGCCTGGAAGAGGGGCGAGTGGAACCGCGAGAGGATCGCGGCGACCGGGCCGGGCTGCGCGAGCGACATCCAGGCGACGGCGAGCACCGCCGCCGAGACGGACGTAGCGAGGACGCGAGCTCTCATGAGAGCAAAGATGTGTCGTCGAGGATTCGCGCACCCGACACGGTCGGGCGCGCGATCGGCAGCCTACTTCCGGCGCGTGCGGCCGGAGGACTTGCGGCTACCCTTGGCGGGCGCCGGGGCCGCCGCAGCCTTGGCAGCGCGCTTGGGCAGCCGACGAGGCGGCAGGAGCTCCGGCTCCGCGGGGAGCTTCTGCGCCATGAAGATCGCAGCGTCGAGCTTGAAGAAGTTCCGCTTTCGGTACCAGGAGAGCGCGCTCTTGTTGTTCTCCGCCACCTCGAGCACCAGGTGCGTGCAGCCGCGAACCCTGGCGAGGTGCTGGAGCTGGTCGAGCATGAAGCCCCCGACGCCCTGCCCCTGGTAGTCCGGGTGCACCGCGAGCTCGTCGACGTAGAGCGGACGCATCCCGCGCTTGTCGAAGTAGCGCGGGTTCACCCAGTTGTCGGATCCGCTGGCGTCGAACGCGCACTCTGCGTAGCCGACGATCTTGTCCTCGACCTCGAAGAGGAGCTGCTCGCCCTCCTCCTCGTAGACCTCGAGGAAGCGGCGCTTCGAGAAGGGACGCTGGTACTCGACCGTCTCGCGATTCACGTCGCGGAAGACGAGCTTGAGGAACTCCCAGGTGCGATTGAGATCGCGCCGATGCAGCCTGCGGACCCGCACCTCCGGGCTGGCCGGCTGGGCCGCCTTGCCTGCGGACGGCCGGCCTGCGGGAGGAGCGCCGGTCTCGGCCTCGGCATCCACCTCGGCGCTCGACTGCTCCTGGGCTGTGGACTCCTCCGGTGCCTCGGGCTCCGGCGGGACCGCGCGAAGGCGGGGCACCGGATCGGCTGCACTCGGGACTTCGATTCCCCCGGCCGGCTCCACCGCCTCGACCTCCGTCACCAGGAGGCTGGGGCCCGGAACGGGCGCGGGGTTACGTCTTGATCGACTGGCCATGACTCGTTCGACTCCTACGGGAGCAACGCCGGACTTCCGGCGCGGCTTCCCGAGGCAAGCCTAGAGTCCGTCCAGAAAGGAGGCCAGCGCCTCGTTGAAGGCTTCCGGCTCCTCGAGGTTCGAAAGGTGACCCGCGCCCGGGATCACGGCGAGCCTGGCCCCCGGAATGGCCCCCTGCATGGCCCTGGAGACGGCGGGCGACGTGAGGCGATCCTCCGCCCCGACGACGATCAGCGTAGGCACGTCGATGTGCCCCAGGTCGGGGGTGGAGTCGGGGCGATGCTTCATCGCCTCCAGCGCGGCCAGGTAGCCGTTGTCCTCGTGATCCATGAGCTCGAGGGCTCGGGACCAGAACAGGGGATCGCCGATGTTTTTCGGCGCGAGCAGGTTCGTCAGGAGACGCTCCTTCAGCGCCGCCGTCCCCCGCACCCGGATCTCCTCCTGGGCGGACGTCCTCGCGGCGATGTCCTCCTGCGAGTCGGCGCCGGGCCGGGTGTCGGCGAGGATCAGCGCGCGGACGGCGCCCCGGTGACGCCGGAAGAGCGAGAACGCGACGTAGCCTCCCATCGAGAGGCCGCCGACCACCGCCCTCTCGATCCCCAGGGAGTCGAGGAGGCCCTTGGCCGCGTCGGCGTAGTCCCGGATCCGCCACGAGAGCGGATCGGCGGGAGACTGCGAAGCGCCGAATCCCGGGAGATCGGGGGCGATCACACGGGCTCTCGTACCGAGCGCCTCTAGCTGCCGCCTCCACATCGCGGCGCAGAGCGGGTAACCGTGAAGCAGGAGGAGCGCGGGACCGGCTCCGCCGGTGTCCTCGTAGTGCAGCTCCCGGCCTTCGATTCGCGCTAGCGGCATCCTGGCTCCCTCCTTGGCGGCCGATCCGCCCCGATTCTAGCCCTCGAGGGACCTCTTCGCGTTCCTTTCGCCCAGCGCCGCGGCGAGCGCCTTCTTCGTGGCGCTCGAGAGGCCGCCCGGCGGGCTCTCGCCCGGGCTGGAGAAGCGGAGCTCGAGGTAGGGCTCGCCCACCCGCAGCTCGACGCCGGGCGGCACCTCAACCTCGTAGACCGCGATCGTCAGCTCCCGATGCGTCAGCGTCTGCGCCACGACCGCCTTGGGCCCCGCGGCCACCCTGGCGCCCGGGGCCATCGCCTCGATCGAGCGGTGGAGCAGCGCCCTCTCGTCCCCGCCCTCCTCCACCTCCACGCCGGGCAGCTCCCAGAGCGAGGCGAAGAGCCCCGAATCCGGCCGCTTCGCCAGGAGGAGCTCGTCCCCCCGGCGCGCCAGGGCCGCGGCGAGCCGGAGCATCGGGCGCGCCTTTGCGCGTCGCCTGGGCGGCAGCTCGTCTTGACGCCCCTCCTGCTTCGCCCGGCAGAGCCGCTCGACCGGGCAGCTCGCGCAATCGGGTGATCCTGGCCCGCAGAGCGACGCGCCGAGCTCCATGAGCGCCTGGTTCCAGTCGCCGGCCCTGCCGTGCGGGAGGAGCTCCGCACCGAGCGCCCGCAGCTCGGCGAGGGCCTTTGGGGTCCGCGGATCCCCTTCACGGCAGGTCCATCTCGTGAACACACGAGCGACGTTGCCGTCCACCGCCGCGAGGTCCAGACCGAAGGCGATCGAGCCGACGGCTGCCACGGTGTAGGGGCCGAAGCCGGGGAGGCTCGAGAGATCGCGGGAATTCGCAGGGAGGCGGCCGCCGTGGAGCTCGACCACCTCCTTCGCAGCGCGATGGAGCGAGCGGGCGCGGGCGTAGTAGCCCAGGCCGCTCCACGCCGCCAACACGTCGTCTTGAGGCGCGGAGGCGAGCGCCTCCACCGTGGGGAACCGCGACAGGAAGGCGTCGTAGTAGCCCTTCACCGTCTCCACGCGGGTCTGTTGGAGCATCACCTCGCTCACCCAGATCTCGTAGGGATCGCGGGTCCTCCGCCAGGGGAGGTCCCGCTTCACCCGCTGGTACCAGGCGAGGAGCTCGTCGTGCAGCTCCCTCGTCTCCTTGTCGTCGAACCGCATGCTCACTCGCGCTCCATCGTCACCCGACGATCGGCTGGCCCTCATTCGCCCGGTCTCGTATCGTGACGAGGCTCCGGTCTCAACTCCGCCGGGATCACGGGAGAAACGCATGCTCGCACCGGGAACGCTGCAGGGACGCACCGCTGTGATCACCGGCGGCGGCACCGGCATGGGCCTGGCGATCGCCAAGGAATTCGCCAGGCTCGGCGCCAACGTGGTGATCGCCTCACGCAAGGCCGAGGTCCTCGAGAAGGCCGCGGAGGAGATCCGCCAGGGTGCGGCCGCCGGCGCGGAGGTCGCCTGGTTCCCCCTCGACGTGCGCCAGCCCGACGCGGTGGAGGAGGTGGCCGCGAAGGTGACCGAACGCTTCGGCTTCGCGGAGATCCTCGTGAACAATGCGGCCGGCAACTTCGTGGTGCCGGCGAGCCAGCTCTCGGTCAACGGCTGGAAGTCCGTGATCGACATCGTGCTCAACGGCACCTTCTACTGCACCGAGGCCTTCGGCCGGCGAATGATCGAGGCGAAGAAGGGCTCGATCGTCAACATGGTCGCAACCTACGCCTGGACGGGCGGTCCCGGCACGGTGCACTCGGCGGCGGCGAAGGCCGGCGTCCTCAGCCTCACCCAGACCCTCGCGGTGGAGTGGGGCCTCCACGGGATCCGGGTGAACGCGATCGCGCCGGGGCCCATCGAGCAGACCGGCGGCGCAGAGAAGCTCTTCTCCGTGCCCTCTGTCGCCGAGGCGGTGCGAAAGGGTGTTCCGCTGGGACGCTTCGGGCGCCCGGAGGAGATCGCCTGGGCGGCGGCCTACCTCGTCAGCGACTACGCCGCCTACGTGAACGGCGCCTGCATCGTGGCGGACGGCGGCGCGTGGCTGAACGAGGGCTTCGTACGGCTCTTCGAGAGCTGAGGGTTAAACGATGGCGTTCGAGCGAAAGCCCCTGCAGAACGAGTTCTCCTGGTCGAAGAGCCGCCACGAGAAGCTCGCCGAGTGCCCGCGGCAGTACTACCTCCACTACTACGGGAGCTGGGGCGGCTGGGAGCGCGGCGCAGCACCCGAAGTGAAGGATCTCTACACACTCAAGAAGCTGACCGCGCGACGCGCCTGGTACGGCTCTGCGGTGCACGACGCGATCAAGCGGATCCTCGTCATGGTCCGCGACGGCTTCCCGGTGGATCCGCCCGCCGTCGTCGATCAGGTGCGCGCGGCGATGCGCGCGCAGTTCCGGGAGTCGCGGGAGAAGAGCTACCGCGTCCGAAAGGCCTTCGGCCTGATCGAGCACGAGTATGACGAGCCCGTCTCCGACGCGGAGTGGCGCTCGGGCTGGGAGCAGGTGGAGCGCTGCCTCGGCGCCTTCTTCGATTCGCGGTGGTTGGCCGCGGCGCGGGAGCTGCCGCCGGAGCGGTGGCTGCCCGTCGACGAGCTCGGCACCTTCCTCTTCGAGGGACACAAGATCTACGCGGCGCCCGACTTCGCCTTCCGCACGCCGAACGGCGTCACGGTGGTCGACTGGAAGACGGGCAAGCCTCGGGAGAGCGACAAGGAGCAGCTCCTGGGCTACGCGGTCTATGCGCGCGACACTTGGGACGTGCCGCTCTCGAAGGTGGAGTGCCGGGTGGTCTACCTTCCCTCCCTCGACGAGGTGGAGGTCCGCGTGGACGACGAGTCCATCCGCGGCTTCACCGCGCACATGGCGGAGTCGATCGAGCGGATGAGATCGCTCCTCGCGGATCCCGACGCGAACCGGGCCGAGATCGCCACTTTCCCGAAGACGACCGACGCAGCCGCCTGCGCCCGCTGCCCGTTCCGCCGCCCCTGCCTCGGCTGAACGTTCATGCGGACCCTGCGGCCAGGCCGTGTGGGAATCCAAGCCTCACAATATTTCATAATTTTCACCTGCAGAGCCACGCGGGGCCGCCCCCTTCCCGTGAGCGCGGGCGAGGATGAAAAAATATTCCAAACTCCTTGACTGAACATTTCGACGTCTTGTAGCAGCGCCCTCCAACAATCCGAAGCAAGGGGGGCCAAGGATGAGGGGGAGAGCTGCAATCGCGTCGATGGTGGTGCTGGGAGCCATCAGCACATCGCCGGCGCCGGCGAGCGCTCAGCTTCCTCCCGTCGAGAGCTCTTCCCCGGCTTGCACAGGACACCGGTTCCGCCTCGACGGCGCCGCCGCCCTTCCGGACTCGAGCGGAAGCGCCACCCTCGTCCCCGAGTGGCTCCCGGCGCTCGAGACCATCGCAGACTGCCTGCGCCGCCCCGAGCACGAGCGCACCTGCGCCGTGGTCCAGGGGCGATTCGACGAACAGTCCTTCTCCCACGCGGTGGTGACGGCGTTCGGCAGTGCACAGGCCGCGCAGCTCGCCCGCGCGCGGGCGCGGGCCACGGCCGTCCTGTCTCGCCTCTCGGAGCTCGGCGTACCGGCCGAGCGCCTTCGCGAGGCGCCGCCACTGCCGGAACCGACCTGGCGGGGCACCGAAGTGGTCCTGCTCGAGGGCTGCCTCCCCGCGCCACAGCGGCTGAGCGAGGACGACGTTCGCCTGGTGGAAGAGGCCCGTGCGGTCCTCGCGGCGCCTCCGCAGCCGCAGGTGGTGGTCCAGGAGGTGGCGGCTCCTGCGTCGCCTTCGCCCTTCTTCGTCGAGGCCGGGCCCGGTGGCAGCCTGGAGCTCTCCTCCAGCGCCGTCGCCGCTCCCTCGCTGCGCGCCGGTCTCGGTGCCAGGCGAGGGCACGTCACCGGCCGCGTCTCCGCCGCGATCGCGACCGCCTCGCCGGACGAGCGACGGGCGAGCTGGGAGCTGAAGGCCGGCGCAGGGTACGCGCTCCTCGGCTGGCTCGACCTGGGCCTCGCCGGAGGCCTGCGCTGGGGCTCCGTCGGGCTCGACTCGCCTTGGCTCGACCGCTCCTGGTTCGCCGGGTTCGAGGCGGTCGAATGCCCGCTCTCCCTCGCCGAGGGGACCGAGCTCTGCCTCGAGCAGTCGCTCTTCCCCATCGGCTCGGTCCACAAGCGGGCCCGTATCGAGGACGGCAAGCTGGAGCGGATCCCCGCGACCCGGGATTCCCTCGTCCGCCTCGAGCTGGGCGCCTTCCTTCGTCAACACTTTTAGCAATAAACCTTCTCACTTCGTCGCCGACCGACGTCGGCAGCGAACGGAGCCAACATGAAGAAGGTCCTCCTCCTCGCGACCCCGCTGATGCTGCTGGCGGCCTGCGGGGATCTCAGCGACTACCCGACCGCCGCCTGCTCCTCGCGCGGCGAGCTCGGCTGCGAATGCGGCCCGCAGAACACGTGCAAGCGCGGCGCCGACGGCGTGCGCCTCGCGTGCACCGACGGCCTCTGCCAGGTCCCCACCTGCTCCTCCGATCGGCCCGGTGGGGCCGGCTGCGCTTGCGAGGGCGACAAGGTCTGCGCCGAAGGCCACGTCTGCGCCGGGGGCCGCTGCGAGGTCGACACCGGCCAGACGCTGACGCCCCCCGCCGATCCCGTCTGCTACACCCCTTGCCGCGGCGATCTGCGCAAGGCCGACGGGAGCGTCCTGCGCTGCAGCAAGGACGGGCTCCTGGAGGGCTGCATCGACGGGGCCCTCTGCCGGCAGGGCACGTGCGTGATGCCGGTCGATACGACCCGTGAATCCGGCGAGCTCCGCGCAGGTCTGGGCTCGAAGGGAGGGAGCTGCGCGGCCGACGCCGACTGCCCCGACTTCCAGTCGTGCATCGCCGGAAGCTGCTACTCCGACTGCTCGGCGGACTCCGATTGCCGCGACGGCCGTAGCTGCTACCGCCACGCCTGCCGGATCCCCTGCTCCACCTCCCGGGATCGCTGCCCCGCCGAGACGGTCTGCACGACGCTCGACGGCGAGGCCGGCTTCTGCATGCCCCTCGCCTCGTCCCCCGCCGGCGGCGCCGCCCCGGTGGCGACCGGCACCTTCCGCCTCTCGGCGCGAAGCCTGGAGCTCACCTCCCAGAAGACCGCCCACGCTTTTCGCATCGAGAACGTCGGCGATCAGTACGAGGAGTTCGTCGTCCGCAAGGTGAAGCACCGCGAGTTCTCCGACGCGGGGCCGAAGACCATCCTGGAGAATCCGCTCTTCTGGCTGGAGCTCGCCGCCGGCTCCGATCAGCCCGAGCGCCTCCAGGAGCTCACGGTCGGTGTCGGCCCCGGCGAGTCCAAGGAGATCCGGCTCTCGGGCGCCGACAACCCCACCCTCGATCGATGGGAGGGCATCCTCGAGGTCACGAGCGCGTCGATGGGGGTGAAGGAGCTCAGCGTCGCCTTCGCACGCAGCCCCGATGGCCAGTGGACGGGGACGATGTACTACGTGGCCAACTTCCCCGACGACGGGCTCGACGCGTGGGTGCGCAACAAGTCGGATCGAGCTGCCCTCCGTGCGGTCGGCAACGCCTTCATCCGCCGATGGGGCGCCCTTCGCGACAGGCGGATCAGCCTCCGGGAGTTCAACGCGGCGCTGATCGCGATGCAGACCGAGAGCTGGAAGTGGGACTCGGTGCGGCAGCGCTGTCCGAGCGCCGCCAACCCGGATCCCAACGTCGGCTGCTACCTCTACGAGAACAACGACGGGATCGCGATCTTCTCGGACTACCTCCCCGACGCGCCCGTTCCCACCGGCGTCGCCGAGCTCCCGATCGTCCTCAACGTCCGCGGCGACGAGGCGAGCTCGAAGAAGTGGGAAGGGAAAATCGTCTCGAGCGAGACCCTCCACCTCGCAGGCGATCCGCACGTCTCCCTGTCCTTCTCCGCCGATCCGAACAGCTGCTCCACCTCCGCCGGCGGCACCTGCCTCAACTTCCTCGACGGGTTCTCCGCCGAGGTCCTGGTCGGCGGGCGCTACGCGACCGACGCGTCCGATCGGAGCTGCTCGCGAGCGGTGTCGGGAACCTTCGAGCTCACCCGCATGCCGTCGCTCCTCCCCGGCTTCGAGGAGGGAACCACCGAGGACCCGGTCACCGGGAAGCGCTACCGATACGAGTGCCGCGACAAGCTCCTGCCCTACGGGAACGGTGCCAACGCCCTCAACCGCAGCATGGCGGCGTCGAACCCCATCCCCGACGGAGCCACCAGGCGCAGGAGCCTCGAGCTCGTCGACGGCGCGATGATCGACCAGAGCACGCTGCTCGTCCTCTTCCGCGAACGGCTGCCCTCCTTCCTCGACCCCATGGACGCCGAGGGCTTCAGCTCGTACGGCTACATCGTTCTCACCCGGGCCTCCCAGGCGCACCTGACGTCGAGCGACTTCGAGGGCTCGACCACGAAGGACTACCGGGCTCGTCCCGAGAGCGAGGGTCTCTCGTGCTCCCCCGAGCTCGTCGATCGCGTCCTCGCCGGGTTCGGCGGCGGCTCCCTGAGTGCCGCCACCGCCAGCGCGATGGGCATCGGCGTGGTCGACGGCCTCGTGCCGACCGGCGACACGGTGGTCCCACTCGACCCCGCGAGCGCGGAGAAGGTCCATTACTACTGCGCCGACACCGGCTATTTCGACGGCGGCCCCAACGACGACGGTCGCGCGTCCGGCGAGCTCGTTCCCTGCCCCGCCGAGAGCCGGGTGGAGTACTTCACGTTGAAGGGCCAGCAGGGCGAGCAGGCTGCGATGGCGGGCCTCGGCTGCCAGAAATCTTCGGGGATTTGCCGGGCGGGTGAGCCCTGCGAGCGCGCCGGCGGCGTCCCTGGCCAGGTCTCACCGCTGAAGGGCAGCTGCGCCGACACGCTCGCGATCTGGAAGTCTGCCGGAACCCACGACATCCGGGTCGACCCCGTCTACCGCTGCAAGGATCCCAACGAGCTCGTGTGCAGCAAAGACAGGACCGATCTTCGCAAGGGCAAGCTCTTCTACCCGGAAGCGGTCGAGACCTCCGTCGTCTTCCGCCCCTTGGATGAGGACATCACCGAGGCCTTCCGCTACAAGACGCGGTTCCGAAACCGCGTCGGCACCAGCGTCGGCTTCGCGCCCCAGGTCTGCGTCGGAGACGCGATCCCGTACTGCTACGACCCCGCGGCGATCGAGCAGATCCGCGATCGCGTGGACTGTGCGACCCACGTCTACACGCGCTACTACGACGACCTCTCCGACGAGGCCCGGGCGAAGCTCAAGGAGTTCCTGGTCCGGAACTTCTCCTACAGCGAGGAGGTCGTCTTCGGCCTCCTGACGCCGATCGTCCACGACGGCTTCGAGCGCCTGAACGCCGAGCTCCTGATCATGATGGGCGACGAGGCCTTCACCTCGGCCTTCTCCTCCCGCTTCGACCTGGCAGGGCAGAAGCTCGCCAACTTCGAAGGCGAGCTCTTCGAGCCCAACGGGATCAGCCTCTCCGGCGGGGCGGGCTTCCAGATGTACAGCCTCTACCAGGCCACCCAGTACTATCAGGCGGCCCTCGACCGCTTCTACGGACAGTCGAAGGAGATCTGGTCGTCGATCGGGGATCTGCCGCCGGGCCAGGGCTTCATCACCCTGGCGACCACCGTCTCCTACTTCGACCGGCTGATCCGCGCTTCGTCGCAGAAGACGCGGGTCTGGAGCGAGATCGCCAAGCAGTACCAGGGCTTCAATCGACCGGATCTGGCCCGCCTCGTGGTGGAGCGCGCCTACGGGCAGGCGTACATGGAGTCGACGATCCTCTCGCAGATGATGCGGAAGGTGAGCCGATCCGCCGACTCGAGCGCGACGGCTCAGATCACGAAGGCCGTCGAGCTCGCGCAGCACACCTACCGCGCCGCGCTCCTCGACATGCGCACCGTGTACCGCGACATCTCCGACGAGGCGACGTTTTACGGGATCCCGCCGGACTACATCCCCTTCCCCGCCCTCGACCCGAACGACACGAACGCGTTCGCCAAGTCGCTCGCTCGCGCCCGGGAGATGGCGCGGGTCGCGGCGGACAAGGAGCAGCGCGCCCTCGCCGACACGCGATCCTTCGACACGGACTCCGCTCTCTTCCAGGCGGAGCTGGGACGGATCCGCGACGAGGCCGAGGACACGCTCGCGGAGATCTGCGGCACCTTCACCGTTCAGGAGGACGGCAAGACCAGCGTCTACACGGCGATCCCAAAGTACGCCCACCTCTCCGAGAAGACGCGGCTCCTCGGTGACCCCTGCGGGCTCATGGGCAACGGCGAGCTCAACGACGCGATCCTCGGCCTCGAGCAGGCGCGCCTCGAGTTCGAGGGCCTGAAGCTCGCGCACCGGAACCTCCTCGCCTCCGCCAAGGACGCACAGGATCAGGCGTCCGAGCAGTGCAAGCGCATCGAGGACTTCCGCGACTACATGGCGGACAAGGACGGCGAGATCCTCCGCTACCAGGACGGGATCAACTCGCTCCAGCTCATCATCGACACCACCTCGAACGCGCTGGGCATCGCCTCGACCGTGGCCACTCTCACCAAGTGCTCGGTGGGTACGGCGACCGATTGCCCGACAGCGGCGCTGAGCCTGGGCGCGTACATGGGCGTCTCGATCGCGGGCAACGTCTTGATGGCGGTCAACGGCGCGATCATCGTGGGCCTCGAGCGCAGGATCGGCGACCTCGAGCTCGCAAAGATGAAGCGCGAGATCAACGAAGAGTGCACCGCCGCGAACATCGACACCAAGTACGTCGTGAAGGACCTGATGCGGCAGGCGGCTGAGCTCGAGCTCGAGGTCGCCAAATTCCAGTACGACCTGAAGCTCGCCTTCTCCCGGATCGAGAAGCTCCGGAACGACGCCACCTCCACGATGGCCGGCCAGGCCGAGAACGAGGAGATGGCGATCAACGTCGAGGCCGCGCGCAACGATCCGAACGTCCGCATCTACCGGAACGACGCCGTCTCGGCAGCCGACCGCACCTTCTTCGCGGCCCTCAAGGAGGCCTACCGCGCCACCAAGGTGTTCGAGTACTACACGAGCCAGAGCTACGCGGCCCTGGACAAGCTCTTCCTCATCCGGATGGTCGCGAGCGGAGACACCACCCTCGAGGCCTATCTCGACGAGCTCGACCAGGCCTTCGTCCAGTTCCAGGAGAGCTACGGGAACCCGGACACCCGCGTGGCGATCGTCTCGCTCCGCGACGACGTGCTCCGGATCCCGCGGCTTGACGAGAACGGGATCGCGCTCAGCGAGGCCGCGCGGACCCGGCTGCTCCGGGAGAAGCTCCAGGACGTGAAGCTCCTGGACGACCGCGGCTATCTCTCGATGGCGTTCTCCACCTCGTTCGACGAGCTCTCGCCCCTCACGCGGAATCACAAGCTCCGTTTCGTGGAGGTGGAGGTGGTCGGCGACGACGTCGGTGACTCCCTCGGGCGTATCTACCTCACCCAGCGCGGCACCGGCGTCGTCCGGGCCGTGGACTCCCGGACGAACTACTACTCGTTCCCGACGCGTACGGCGGTCCTCAACCCCTTCTTCAACGGGACGAGGCCACTTTCACCCGAGGTGTACAAGAGCGAGCGCCTGCGCGATCGCCCCTACATCAACACCGGCTGGGATCTGGTCTTCAACCAGAAGGACGAGAAGGTGAACAAGGACATCAACCTCGCCTCGCTCGCCGACATCCGCCTCTACGTCTACTACACCGACTTCACGGAGCTCTGATGCGACCCTCGACCGCTCGACTTCTCCGGGGCGCCGTCGCGCTGGCGCTCCTGGCCCTCGGCACCGGATCCTGCGGGAAGGATCCCGCGCCGCCGCCGCCGTGCCGCGATGGCTACGTTCCCGCCGCCGACGGCTCTTGCACGCTCGCGCCGCCCACCTGCGTGGCGGGCGCGCCGGGCAGCATCGTCGAGGCCTGCGCGACGGAGCACCGCGCCTGCTTCGAGGATCAGCTGGGAGCGCTCTGTGGCGTCTGCCTCCCGGGCTTCGTGGAGGACGACGGCGCCTGCAGGCCCGTGATCGCCTGCGGCGATCTCGACTGCGCCGCCGAGGGCCGCACCTGTGCAGACGGAGGCTCGAGCCGGGACGCCCAGTGCGGCGCCTGCCTGCCGGGCAACGACGCCCTCGCCGGACGCTGCATCCATCGCACCTGCTCCACGACCGAGCGGGAGGGGAGCATCGCCGCGGATTGCGCGTCGAAGAACCGCACCTGCGACGAAGAGGGCCTGGAGGAAGCGGCCTGTGGCGGCTGCTACCCCGGCTTCGTCGAGAAGAGCGGCACCTGCCGCCTGGTCCGATCCTGCGGGGATCTGGGGTGCGCTGCGGCGAACCGGACCTGCACGGCCGCCCAGGCCCATGCGGACGCAGCCTGCGGCGCCTGCCGCGCCGGCTTCGTGGCGCTCGGCGGCGAATGCGCGCCCATCTCCGACGCGACCTGCGACGAGGGATCGGCGGAGGCCACCCCGATCGCCGCCGCCTGCGCCGCCGAGCATCGGGCCTGCGATTCGTCGAAGGCGCCGGCGGTGTGCGGCGCATGTGAAGGCAGCTTCGTCCTGGACCACGAGACCTTTGGCTGCGAGCCCTTCGTGCCGTGCAGCCAAAGGTCCTGCGAAACGGAGCACCGCGCCTGCGTCGAGGCACCCCAGGGCCGATGTGCCGGCTGCCTCCCTGGCTTCGTGGAGGATCCCCGGACCGGCTCGTGCCGCCAAGTGCGCACCTGCGCCTCGCTCACGTGCGGCGCCGAGCAGGCCTGCACGGAGGCGACGGACGAGACCGACGCGATCTGCCGCCCGGCGTGTGCCGACGGTGAGATCTGGGGAGGCAGCCAGTGCGCGCCCTGCCCCGCCTGCGACGACGAAGGCGAGGACGGCCGTTGGCCCTTCCCCACCTCGGCCGGGAGCTGCATCTGCAAGACCAAGCCGGGATACTTCTATTCCACCGCCGGCGACGTGGGCACCTTCCGCTGCGACGCCGACGGCGACGGCTGGGTGAGGGAGAGCGCGCGGCTCGCGATCCAGTCGAAGGATCCGGCGCTGCGGACCAACGCTCGCTGCGAGCTCCGGACGATCGATCGCGTCGAGCTCCAGAACGAGGCGGGCGACTCCAAGGTGGTGCGCCTCTCGAGGCCCCTCGAGCTCTTCGAGACCGATCGAAACGACGACCAGGCGCTCCTCGACGTCCACTGGCGATCGAAGGGCCTCCCCGCCTACGGCGCCGGGCGGCTCTCGGCCCGCGAGCTGAACCGCTTCACCAAGGTCTGTCACGACCGGCGCGCCGACTACAACGACAACGGGATCGCGGACGTGTCGGAGTGGAGCGGCCATTCGCTCGGGCCGACCATGCGCCCGGAGCAGCAGCCGTTCAACGAGTTCAGCTACTTCGTCGAGCTCTACCGCGGCTCCTATCGGTCTCCCGCCGGCGGCGAGGCCCACGGCACGTGGGTGATCCAGGAGAAGTCGCGCCTGGAGGCCCCCGCGGGCCCGGACAACCTCCACGTTCCGCTCTCGTACGCCGCCTCCGACGGCGCCTATTGGCGGCAGTGCAAGGTCGATCCCGATCCGCGGTGGAGGACCGCCAATCCGCCCGTGGGCATGGACTTCGCCCGTTACACCGATCCGGCCACCTTCAACGGGTTGGGACATCACAGCCAGTTCAAGTGCCTGGTGGTCGACGACGAGCCGTCGTCGGGAGCGGTCCAGGAGCTCACCCCGGACGGCGTCAAGTCAGCGGGCTTCCGCCTCAGCCGTTGCGGGAAGGCGGGCCCTGCCGTGGTCCCCGGAGGAACCAACCCCTCCGACACGGTGGTGGGCTGCGAGCGGGTGGACGCCTCCTCGGTCAGGCCCGGAGACGTCCTCTGGGGAGCGGTGCCCTACAGAGACTACGGCCCCACCCCGTACATGCGCTACGACGGCCTCGACATGGGGACGGCCCGCTACCAGGGCGGCTGCGTGAACTCGTGCGTCGAGGCGCTCGCGAGCTGCCCCGGCTATGACATCAACCCCATCGCCGCCGCCTGCCTCCGCGATCCACGGGACTTCGGAAAGTTCCTCGGCTGCTCGGCGTGGGAGGTCTGCGACGGCCTCGACAACGACGGGGACGGAGTCGTCGACAACGGGGATCCGGGCGGCGGCGTCGCTTGCGACACGGGCCGGTTCGGCGTGTGCGAGGCGGGCACCACCCACTGCATCGGCGGCGAGATCGTCTGCACCCAGGACGTTCCGGAGACGGCGGAGATCTGCAACGGGCTCGACGACGACTGCAACGGCGCGATCGACGAGACCTTCCCCGGCAAGGGTGACGCCTGCACCGTGCCGAACCTGAAGGGCGAGTGCGCCAAGGGACGGAAGGCGTGCGCCTCCTTCCCGGAGGAGAGGCCCCCGCGTGGCGAGGTCTTCTGCCAGCAGGTGAAGTTCCCGGAGGCCGAGACCTGCGCCGACGCCCTCGACCACGACTGCGACGGCAACCCCTACACGGAGAACGGCAGCGACGAGAACATCGCCGGCTGCATCGACTACTACTACGACGGGGACGGCGACGGCTTCGCGGACCGGAACGTTCCGCCGAAGTGTCTCTGCTCTCCGAAGGGCAAATATCGGATCGTGGCCCCGACCAAGTGGGATTGCTGCGACTCGGATCCGAATGCCTACCCGGACTCGAACACCTTCCGCACCGGCCGGAACGCCTGCGGCTCCTTCGACTGGAACTGCGACGGGGTGGAGGAGAAGCAGAACACCGCCGTTTCCGCGAGCTGCAAATACAAGGTCCTCGCCTGCTCGTTGAACGGAAACGCAGGCTGGGAAGGGGCCGTGCCCGCCTGCGGTGAGTCGCAGCAGTGGGTGTACGACTGCCACTACAACGTGGGTGGCGCGCACTGTGACCGCGACGGCTACCTGCGCACGCAGGCGTGCCGATGAGGAACGCGACCATGAAGACGGTGAAGCGATCGATCCTCGTCGGCGTTGCGCTCGGCGCGCTCGCCGGGTGCAGCGATCCGGAGTCCTGCCGGATCGAGACGACCGCCGCCGGCCAGCGGATGGTCTGCCCGGACGGCAGCTCGAGCCCGCTGGGCGGCAGCGGCGGCTGCACGGTCATCGAAGGCGAGGCGGGGGCGGCGATCGTCCGCTGCCCCGACGGCTCCGAGACCGTGATCCCGGCTCCGTCCAAGGGAAGGGACGGCAGCGACGGGAAGGACGGCGGCGACGGCCAGAACGGCAGGGACGGCGTCGACGGGGACAACGGGCGGGACGGCAAGGACGGGGCGCACGGCGAGGACGGCTCCGACGGCAAGGATGGCTCCGACGGCGCGGACGGGAAGGACGGCGCCACCGTCCTCGTCCGCCTCGTGGATCTCCCGGCCGGCGCGGAGTGCCCAGGGGGCGGCGTCGCCGTCTACGCGGGTCTCGACCTCGACGGCGACGGGATCCTCGACCTCCAGACCGAGGCGACCAGCCGGGAGGTGGTCTGCAGCGGCCTGCCGGGCAAGGACGGCACCGACGGCGGCGACGGGCAGCCGGGGGCGCCCGGGCGGGACGGCACGGACGGCAAGACCGCCCTCCTCCGTCTCGACCCGGAAGCCGCTGGGCCCAACTGCACCTATGGCGGCACCGCCGTCAGAAGCGGCCTCGATCTCGACGGAGACGGCGCTCTGTCGGACGACGAGGTGACCGCGACCCACTACCTCTGCAACTCCCCCGCCTACGTGCTGGGCGTGGACTTCGGCGACCTGCGATTCCTGGAGTCGGGATCCCGCAACCACGTGACGATCCGGGCCATGCTGGGCGGGGCCTTCGATCCCCTGCGGCGCCTGCGCTGGCGGCTCCAGGTGACCGACGACCTCGGCGCGCCGATCGCCGGTCTCGCCATCTACCTCCCGCCGCCGCCGGGCGAAGTCGCCGGCAGCGCAGGTGGCGCAGGTGGCGCAGGTGGAGCGGGTGATGCGGGTGATGCGGGTGGCGAAGCCGGTGCGGGCGGCGCTGGTGGCGCAGCTGGCGCGGGAGCGCCCGACGTCGACACCTGGACCGACTTCGTCACCACCGATCCCCAGGGCTTCGCCATCCTCCGGAGCGGATTCACCGTCCGTGAAGACGGCCTCGACTCCTACGACGGCGCCACCCTCGATCTGGGCCTGGAGATCCCGGCCCCGGGCGCCTACCGCCTCCGCCTGGTCATCGAGGACATCCGGACCGGCGAGGTGATCGCCGACCGCGCCTCCGAGGAGCTCGCGGCAGCGCCCCTGACCACCCTCGTCTATTTCTCCGACTTCGAGGATCTGCACCCGAACACGCCTGGAGTGGGCACCGTTCTCGGGCGGCTGGATCGCACCACCGCTCCCGACACCCCCGTCCGCTGGCGATATCGCCTGACCAGCCGGGGCGCGCCCGTCGTGGGGGCTGAGCTGGGGTTTCCGGAAGCAGGAGAGGAGGGCCTCCCCGCCACGTCCTGGACCGGAACGATCGCACTCGACGGTCAGGGCGAGGGCTGGCTCGGCGCAGCCGCAGGGTTCCCAGCGTCGGAGCTCCAGGTGATCGGCGGGGTCGCCAGGCGCGTTCGCGTCGACCTCCCCGCCGGCGATTACCTCCTCGAGGCCGAGGTGGTGGCCGTGGCGGCCGGCGCGCCAATCGCCCACGGCTCCCAGGCCTTCACCCTCCAGGAGCTCGGCAGCACGATCCAGCTCTCGGTTGACGAGGCCATCCTCGCCGGGCAGCGATCGCTCTTGGCGGTCGCGCTCTCCACCGCCTCCACCTACGCGAGCTCCGAGACCTTCCACCTGCACCTGCGGTGGACGGATCGCGCCGGGGCGGGCGCCGCCGGCCTCTCGATCTTCCGCGGGCCTCCCGGCGCCGATCCCAATGGGCACGCGGGCTGGACCGACGTCGTCCGGACCGACGCCGCCGGGGAGGCCATCTACCCGGTGGCCCTCACCGCCGCCGAGCTCCAGAGCCCGTCGCGCTACTGGCTCTTCTTGAGCCTCGAGCCACCTCGCGTCGGGCGCTTCGCTCTGAGCGCCTCACTCGTGCGCGACGCCGACGGGCAGGTGATCGCCGAGGCCCCGGTCGTCGAAGTGGAGGTCGATCCCTGATAGCGCTGCATCCGGGCGGGGTGGCGCTGTTCCACCCCGCCTCCGACGTACGGGACGACGAGGATCGGCGCGATCTCTAGAGAGTCTCGACCGTGAACCCGCTCGCGCCGCCGGAGACCTCGATCTCGTAGCGATCGGCGGCTCCCTGGTAGTCCGGGCTCTCCATCCGCGACGAGCCGCCGATCGCGCCGAAGTACATCGCGTCGAGGGCGACCTTGGCGGCGCCGCCCTGGACGCGGAGGCCGACGGCGACGCCTGCGGGGCGCCGGATCGTCACCTTCACCGCCCCGCCGGTGATGGCGATCGGCACCGCTCCCGAGGGCGCTCCGAGGTCCAGGCTCAGGTGATGGACGCCGCCCGAGACCCGGATCGACTCGACGGCCAGGTCCCGCAGGTCGGCCTCGCAGCGGGCGAGGCCCCCGCCGAGCTCGAGCGCCCAGGGAATCGACGCGTTCAGCGCGATCCGGGCGCCGAGCTTGCGCAGATCGAAGAGCGAGAAGCGCGAGTACTCCACACGAACCTCCCCGCCATGGCAGCGCACCGTGGGCTCGCGCCCCTGGAACTGCGCGCGGTAGAGCTCGTCCTTTCCGGCGTCCGCGTGGATCTTGAGGTTCGACGCGCCCGAGACGAACGCCAACCTCCCACTGGTAGCCGAGGCCAGCGGCGCGGACAGCGTCGCAATCGCGCCTCGGTCGTTGCCCGCCCCCCGGAGGCGCGCCGCCTGATCCCGTAGGAGCTCACGGTATCCGTCGAGGAACTGCGCGAAGCGCTCCAGCTCCTCGTCGCGGTAGGCCGAGCAATAGGCCTCCGTCGCTTCGAGGAAGGGCGCGAGGAGGCGGTCGAAATCCTCCCCCCGTGCCGCGACCGTCTCCACCAGCACCTGTCGCCGATCCTGGGGGTCCCGCGTCCGCTTGACGAAACCCGCCTTTTCCATCCGGTCGAGCACGCCGGTGATCGCGCCAGTGGTCAAGCCAGTGAGCTCCGCCAGCCGGCCGGCGGTCATCGGACCCACCTGGTCCACGAGGCTCGCGCACCTCAGGTCCGTGACGTTGATTCCCAGACGGCCCGCCAAGGCCTCGCTGAACGCCACGCCTTCGTCGCCGTAGCGCCGCAAGCCCTGCACCAAGGCCATCCAGGCCTTCGGTTCGCCCTGTTCCCGCCCGTCGCTGTTCACAGCCAGCCTCCTTGACAGGAAAACATCTTAGCACGTAAGACGCTCCCACGCTGAGAACCTGTCGGAGGCCGGGAAGCGTCCCAGGAGATCTTGGAGTAGGGTGCCGCCCCGCATTGCCGTCCCTGAAGGAGAGCAGAACGTGAACGCCATCGTCGAGATCCAGAACGTCGTCAAGGAGTACCCCCTCGGGAAGCTCTCCGTGCGAGCGCTCCACGGAGTGAACCTCGACATCGGCCGGGGAGAGTTCGCAGCGATCGCCGCGCCCTCCGGCGCCGGGAAGACCACGCTGCTGAACCTGATCGGCTGCGTGGACACGCCGACCAGCGGCACGGTGCGCATCGACGGCCAGTCGACCTCCGAGCTGGGCGACTCGGGGCTCACCGCGCTCCGGCTCCACAAGCTCGGCTTCATCTTCCAGAGCTTCAACCTCATCGCGGTCCTCGACCTCTATCAGAACGTCGAGTTCCCGCTCCTGCTCCAGGGCGGCATGAGCCGCAAGGAGCGCGACGCGCGGGTGCGCGAGATGGTCGAGAAGGTCGGCCTCACCAAGCAGCTCCGGCAGCGGCCCAACGAGCTCTCCGGCGGCCAGCGCCAGCGCGTCGCCATCGCGCGCGCCCTCGTGACCCGGCCCGCGATCGTGCTCGCCGACGAGCCCACCGCCAACCTCGACTCGACCACCGGCACGAACATCATCGAGCTGATGCGCGAGATCAACCACACCGAGCACACCACCTTCATCTTCTCCACCCACGATCCCAAGGTGATGGATCACGCCGATCGCGTGGTGAAGATGGCCGACGGGCGGATCGTCGACGACGGCCGCGGCGCCGCAGCAGGGGTGGCGTGATGGGAGGCAAGGGCTCCTTCGGCCTGCTCCTGCGCCTCGCGCTCCGGAGCCTCTTCGGCCATCGGGTCAAGGTGCTGATCGTCGGCTCGCTCCTGGCCTTCGGCACCTTCCTCCTCGTCTTCGGCACCACGCTCCTCTCGAACATCGAGCGGGCGATGGAGGCGAGCGTCACGGGCAGCCTCACCGGCCAGATCCAGCTCGTCTCCAAAAAGGCGAAAGACGATCTCGCGTTCTACGGCCCCGCCGCCGCCTCCGAGCAGGACGTCGGCGTCATCGAGTCCTTCGCCGAGGTGCGGGACGCGGTTCTCTCGATCCCCAACGTGAAGGCCGTGATCCCGATGGGCCGGCACGTCGCCCAACCCCTCCTCGGCAACGAGCTCGACGAGACCCTCGCCGAGCTCCGAAAGGCCCTGGACGACGGCGACGCGTCGAGGCGGGATCGCCTCGTCCGGAAGCTCCGGCGGACCACCGGACTCCTCCTCGATTCGAACCTCCGCCGGCTGGAGCTCACGGCCCACCCGGAGGACATCCTGGCGGAGAACGCGGACCTCGAGAAGGCCGGCTCGGACGAGCTCTGGGCGAACTTCGCCGCCCATCCCCAGCCCGTGCTCGAGTTCATGGACACCCGGATCGCCAAGCTCGCCGACGAGGGCTGGACCCACTACATCCCCTTCATCGGCACCGACCTCGACGCCTTCGCGAAGAGCTTCGAGTCCTTCGAGCTGGTCGAAGGGGAGAAGGTCCCCACGGGCCACCGCGGCTTCCTCTTCAACAAGACCTTCTTCGAGGACTTCTCCAAGAACAAGGTCGCGCGGATGCTCGACAAGGTCCGCGAGGCACGCGACCTCGACGGCAAGCGGATCGCCACGGATCCGGGCCTCCAGGAGGAGGTGAAGTCGCTCGCGAAGTTCACCCGCTACGTGACCCAGCAGCTCGACGCGGAGGACGCCGCCGCGGTCGAGGCGGAGCTGTCCCGGATCGTGCCGGACGCCACGGGCGATCTCGACGAGAAGGTCGCGGCCCTGCTCGCGGTGGACGACACGAGCTTCGACGCGCGCTACGCCTTCTTCTACGACGTGATCGCTCCGAAGATCCGGCTGTACAAGGTGAAGGTCGGCGACACCTTCACCATGCGCTCCATGACCCGCGCCGGTTATCCGAAGGCGGTGAACGTGAAGGTCTATGGCACCTTTCGCTTCAATGGCCTCGAGCGCTCGACGCTCGCATCTGCCTACTGCCTCATGGACCTGATGTCCTTCCGGGACCTCTTCGGCCTGATGACCGTGGAGAAGCGCGCCGAGCTCGACTCCATCCGCGCCGAGGTCGGCCTCGCCGAGCTCGGGCGGGACGACGCAGAGGACGCCCTCTTCGGCTCCGAAGCCGAGGTGGAGGAGCACGAGTCTGCCGGCGGGATCGATCTCGGCAGCCGGATCGCCGCGACCTCCGGTGCGGCCAACGTGATCGACACCTTCGATCCGGCGGACCTCGACAAGGGGACGGTGCTCCACGCCGCCCTGTTGCTGAAGGATCCGAGCCGGCTCTCTGACACCATCGAGCGGATCGAGGCGGTGGCCGCGAGCCGCGGCCTCGAGGTGAAGCCCCTTCCCTGGCTGAGCGTCACCGGCATCGTCGGACAGCTCATCCTCGTCCTCCGGGCGGTGCTCTACATCACCATCGCGATCATCTTCCTGGTGGCGCTCGTGATCATCAACAACTCGATGGTCATGGCCACGATGGACCGCGTCGCCGAGATCGGCACGATGCGGGCCATCGGCGCGAAGCGGCGGTTCGTGCTGGCGCTCTTCCTCTTCGAGACGCTGATCCTCGGCGCCTTCGCGAGCGGCACGGGCGCCGGGCTCGCCACTGCGCTCACGCTCTTCCTCGGAAAGGTGGGCCTGCCCGCCTCGTCGTCGGACTTCCTGATCTTCCTCTTCGGTGGTCCCGCCCTGTACCCGACGGTGGGCGTGGCGCAGCTCGTGTTCGGCCTCGCCGCCATCCTCGCGGTGAGCCTGATCTCCACCTTCTATCCCGCGCGCATCGCCGCGCGGATCGCGCCCGTCGTGGCGATGCAGCGCAAGGAGTAGCGTCATGGGCATCTACGTGAAGATCGCGCTCCGCAACCTGCTCCAGGCCCGGCGGCGCAGCCTGCTGCTCTCCGTGGCCCTTGGAATGGTGACCACGCTCCTCGTGGTGCTCCTCGCGCTCTCGCAGGGGCTCACGGACAACATGCGCAAGACGGCGACCACCCTGGCGTCGGGCCACGTGAACGTCGGCGGCTTCTTCAAGCTCACCCAGGGTCAGGTGGCGCCGTTCATCGCCGAAGGCGAGCCGGTGAGGAAGATCATCGAGGAAAACACGCCGGGCCTCGACTTCGTGATCGATCGCCTGGGCGGCTTCGGCAAGCTGATCAGCGACACCGGCTCGACGGTCTCCTCGTTCAACGGCATCGACCCCGCCGTGGAGCAGCAGTTCCTCGAGCGGATCCAGCTCGCCCCCGAGCGCGACTACAAGGAGGGCGGGCGCAACGAGGCCTTCGGCGATCGCTCGCGGATCGGGCAGCCCGGCACGATCCTCCTCTTCGCCGGCCAGGCGAAGCGGCTGGGAGTGGGCGTCGGCGACAACGTCACCATCACCACGGAGACCACCCGCGGCGCGATGAACTCGGCCGAGTTCACGGTGGTGGCGATCGCCCGCGACATGGGGATGATGAGCAGCTGGTACACCTTCGTGTCCAAGGACGCCGTCCGCCACCTCTACCGGATGAAGGAGGAATCCACCGGCGGGTTCTTCGTGTACCTGAAGGACATCGGGCAGGCCGACGCGACGATGGCGCATCTGCGGAAGGTCTTCGAGGAGAAGGGGTACAGCATCCTCGACCACGAGTCGAAGCCGTCGTTCATGCGCTTCGAGTCGCTGGTCGCCGAGTCCTGGACCGGCCAGCGCCTGAACATCTCCACCTGGGAGGACGAGGGCGCCTTCCTCAAGTGGACCATCGCAGGCTTCAACGCCGTCTCGATCTTCCTGATCGGCGTCCTGATGCTGATCATCGTCGTCGGCATCATGAACACGATGTGGATGTCGGTGCGCGAGCGGACCTCCGAGGTCGGGACGCTCCGCGCGATCGGCATGAGGCGGCGGCGGGTGCTCACGCTCTTCGTGACCGAGGCGATCCTGCTGGGCCTCGCCGCCACCGCGGCCGGGAGCCTCTTCGGCGGCGCCATCTCGGGCCTCCTCGACGCCGCGGCGCTGCCGATTCCCTCCGACGCCGCCCGCATGATCATGCTGAGCGACACGCTCCACCTCGCCGTGGAGCCCGCGCAGCTCGTGAAGGCTATCGCCCTCTTCACCCTCGTCACCGGCTTCTCGGCCCTCTGGCCGGCGTCCCGCGCCGCGCGGATGCGGCCGGTGAACGCCATCCACCACGTCGGTTGATCCTTTCGCTGGAGAGACAATGATGATCCGGATCGCGACGCTGCTCTGCGTCCTCCTCGTATCGCTTCCCGCCGCTGCGCTCACCCAGGCCGAGGCCCAGGCGCTCCTCAAGGAGCAGGACGACCGCCAGAACTCGGTGGGCGACTACCAGGCCCTCGCGTTCATCGAGCGCAAGGAGAAGGACAAGAACGACCAGGTATACGAGGCGGTGGTCTACCGGCGGGACATCACCGAGAAGCTGGTGATCCTCTTCCTGCGTCCCAAGGAGGAGGCCGGCAAGGGCTACCTCCGCGTCGACAAGAACATGTTCTTCTACGACCCGACGGTCGGGAAGTGGGAGCGGCGCACCGAGCGCGACAAGATCGGCGGCACGGACTCGCGGCGCCAGGACTTCGACCGCTCCCGCCTGGCCCAGGACTTCGAGGCGAAGTGGGTGGGCGAAGAGAAGCTCGGCAAGCTCACCGCCGATCACCTCGAGCTGCACGCAAGGCCGGACGCCGACGTGGCCTTCCCTATCATGCACCTCTGGATCGAGAAGGGGACGGGCAACCTGCTCAAGCGGCAGGAGCTCGCGCTCTCGGGCAAGCTGATGCGCACCCAGTACTTCCCGAAGTGGATGAAGGTCCACAGCCCGGTGAAGAAGGGCGAGGTCTGGGTGCCGAAGGAGCAGCGAATCTTCGACGAGGTCGAGAAGGGTAACCAGACCACCGTCGTCATCCGGTCCGTGGATCTCTCGGCTCTGGACGACAGCTACTTCACCAAGGCGTGGCTGGAGAGCAAGAGCCGATGATCGTGGGCCGCGCCCTCGGCGCATCGAAAGTGCTGCGCCTGTGCGCGCTCCTGGCGGCGATCGCCGCTCCGGGTCTCGCGGCGGCGGAGGGGGATCCCCGGGACGAGGTCTTCTTCGGCGAAGCCGAGCCTCCGGCCCGGGTTCCGTCGACGGCGTCGCGCGACGACGCGATCTTCGGAGGCGGCGACTCCAGGGACGCCGCCGTCGTCGGCGGCGACGTCGGCGACTCCCGCGACGCGGCCTTCTTCGGTGACGGAGGGGGCGACTCCCGCGACGACGACTTCTTTGGCGACGGGGGCGATACGATCTCCGCGTCCGCCCCCGCCGACCGGCCCTCCACCACGGAGGAGCAGCGGGACGAGGGCCGGCTGCTCTCGAGCGGCGAGATCGATCGCCGCCTCGGCCTTCGGGAGAACAAGCTCGACGTGGGCGGCCTCCTCTATCTGCGCATGGATTACGGCGCAGCCGAGAAGGGGATCGCGGAGGGTTTCCCGATCTCCAACCCGAACCTCCTCGACCTCTACCTCGACGCGAGGCCCACCGACAGGCTCCGGGCCTTCGTGCGCGGGCGGGTCACCCACTATTTCCTGAACACGGACGTCACGGACGACGTGGGTCAGGTCAAGAACCGCGGCGGAACCACCGGCGGCCTCGACCAGCTCTGGCTCAAGTTCGACATCGATCGGACGGTCTTCGTCACCGCAGGACGTCAGCCGATCCGCTGGGGCGCCGGCCGCTTCTGGAACCCCACCGACTTCCTGAACATCCAGCGCCGCGATCCCCTCGCCGTGATCGACGAGCGGTTCGGCGTCAGCCTGCTCAAGTTCCACCTGCCGGACGAGGCGGACGGCTGGAACTTCTACGCCATCGCCAACCTCGAGAACGCCACGCGGCCCGACGAGGTCGGCGGCGCGCTCCGGGTGGAGAAGCTCGTCGGCACCACCGAGGTCTCCGTCTCCTTCGCCGCGCGCAAGGACCGGCCTATCCAGGTCGGCGGCGACATCACCTTCCCCCTGGGACCCCTCGACCTCCGGGCAGAGGGCGCCTTGAGCCGCGGCGGGAAGGCTCCCTTCTTCCGGGGACCGGTGAGCGTCGACCCGCTGGTGCTCCCGACGACCTACAGCCGTGAGAACGAGTGGATCCCGCAGGCGGTGCTCGGAGCGGAGCTGGGGATCGCCTACGGCGACGACGACAGCATCACGCTGGGCGCCGAGTACTTCTATAATGGTGCCGGCTACGACGACTCCGCCCTCTACCCGTGGTTGATGATCTCGGGTGCCTTCACCCCGCTCTACCTGGGCAAGCACTACGGGGCGGTCTACGCTTCCGCCGTGGGCCCGGGGAGCTGGAACGACACGACCCTCGTGGCGAGCCTCCTCGGCAACCTCAGCGACGGCTCGCTCCTCGCCCGCTTCGACTGGAGGGTGCGTCTGCTCACGTTCCTCGATGCGAACGCCTTCGTCGGCTACCACTTCGGCAGCGATGGCGAGCTCCACTTCGGCCTGGACCTGCCGCCGATCGACCTGCCGGAAGGGAATCCGGCCGCCCCGCTCGTCGCGAACGGCCTGCACCGAGCGGCGCCCTTCCTCGATCTGGGCGCCGGCTTGTCGCTGCGTTTCTAGGCCCGGCGCCGCCTTCGCGGCCAGGTGGCGGGTGTCGAACGGGGCACCTTTCACCTGGGGTTCGGATTTTCGAACCAGCCGCCGCGAAGGCGCTTCGCGCCCGAACCAAACGGCCAAAAACACCCCCCGGCGACGATCTCGCGAACCCGGTTCGGATCTCCGAACTAGCGGTCCCAAAGAAGGAACGCGGAGACTCGTTTCGATCGCGCAATCTAAGGGTGGTCGGCTTGCCAACGGTCGAGATCTCGGCTCTACTCCCGCGCCCAATGGATGGCATCGGCGCTGCATCGGGATCTCCGAGGAAGCGCGCGCGTCTCACGCGCCAGAGGTAAGGCATGAAGCTACGTCAGATTCTCGGGATCGCAGCCCTAGCGTTACTCTTGCTCCCGGCGGCCCGCGCCTCGGCGCAGAGCCCCGCCCAGGCCATCAAGGAGGCCGAGGAGGGCGTCGGCGCGGAGAAGAACCCCTGGCGGGGAAGCCGTATTTCGTACGAGCACGGCTCCGCCGCGATCGGTTTCAAGAAGGACGCCGAGCTCACGTGGAACCCGATCTACGTGCACACGCTCTCCCTCCAGCCCCAGTGGTACTTCAGCAACGCCTTCTACGCGCGGGCCCGCTTCGATCTGGAGCAGGAGCTGACCAACTCGGACTACACCAACAAGAAGAACGAGCTCGAGTGGAGCGACCTCTCCCTCGAGCTCGCCACCACCGGATGGAAGGAGGAGACCTCCGGCGTCCGCGTGTCGGGCGGCGTTCGCGTCGCCCTGCCGCTCTCGAAGCTCTCGCATGCGCAGACCCTGAAGCTCGGGATCAGCCCCGGGCTCAGCCTCTCCCGCTCGTTCGACGTGCTCTCCGGGCTCACCGTCAGCTACGCGGGACGGTTCAACGGGCGAATCTACGATCAGACGACCGCGCAGACCGACGGCCACGGCATCGTCGGCTGCAACGACGGCTCGTGTGACTATCTCCGGAACTCCGGCTACCGAAACTCGCCGTGGGACATCGGCCACGGTCCGATGGTCAGCGTCTCGCCGATCGACGAGCTCTCCCTGACCGCGAGCCTCAGCTTCGTTCGGCAGCAGCTCTTCAAGCTCGGCACCGCCGACGTCACCCTTCCGACCGGGAACACCCACCTCGATGGGGCCGATAAGGATCCGAGCGCGCGGTACGTGAGGGTCTTCCTGGTGGACGCCACGTACACGCCCTTCGACGGCTTCTGGGTTTCGGGCGGCACCAGCACCATGGCTGGTCAGCTCGCACCGGACTCCAGCGACCGCTCACCCTTCTTCAACCGCTTCACCATGGTCTATCTGGGCATCGGCGCCGAAGTCGACGGCCTTCTCTCGCACTTCTAATCGGTCTTGGGAGGCTCCATGGGGAGCTTCCTCTCGGAGGCAGAATGAGTTGGATGAACAAAATGTGGAGGAGCTCGACGCTGCTTGCAGCGGCGGCCCTCGCTCTTGCCGGCTGTGGCCAGGAGCGGGATCCCTTGAACAGGGTCCAGCCGGATGTGCTGGAGAAGTCGTTCTTCGTCGGCTCGAACCCCGAAGATCCCTCCGACGCTCCTGAGTTCTACTCGCAGGCGACCATCGTCGACGTCGGCTTCGGCGCGGCGCAGGACGGCCTCTTCACCTCGACGTACGCCCAGCCCCTCGCGCGCCTGAAGTGGACGATCCAGCAGGACTACCTGATCGGCCGCCTCACGTATGAGCGAATCGACGGCTCCGACGGCAAGGGCACCGGCGCCGGCCCCCTCCGCAACGAGGGCGTGATCGCGGCGATGTTCAAGATCGAGAAGCACTTCGACATCCAGCGGAGCTACAACCCGACCACTGGCGAAGAGCAGAACATCGTCGAGGAGAACACCGACCGCCCCTGGTACGAGCGCAAGTACATGCGGGTCAACTGGTCGAAGAACGAGAACACCGACTCGTACGACTTCGACACCCTGTCGATGCTCGGGATCATCGGCGGCATCAAGTACGAGTCCTCCTCGTACTTCGTGAATGATCCGTCGGACGAGAATGCCCCGAAGTTCGTCCCCGAACAGGGCTACTTTGACGTCACGACCAAGGCCTTCGCGGTGCCTCAGCAGGTCGACCTCCGCCGCCTCGGCTGGGGCATCGACAGCTACCCCGCGTGCTTCCTCTCGCCCGAGTTCGCCGGCGGCGCCGGCCCGAGTGCGAACTGCAACCCGGTCGAGATCACGATCCGCCACTCGTTCAAGCGCCTCGAGAACAAGGACTACGAGCCTGCCGACTGGGACGGCTACCGCTTCCAGAACTTCGGCGCCTTCACGACGGAGCGCCTCGGCTACGCCCGCAACTACGGGATGACCGACGACCGCCAGTACCGCTTCATCAACCGCTACAACATCTGGGAGCGCAGCCACTACTACGCGAACCCCCAGGAGATGACGGGCGCGATCGAGTGCTTCACCCCGAACACCACGAAGCCCGGCGAGGATCCGAACCGCGGGTACGCCATCAACGGCACCGCCGACGAGTGCAAGGCCGCCGGCCCCGGCTCGAAGTGCGACACCTTCAGCCAGAAGTGCACCCTCCCCTACCGTGAGCGCGATATCCGCCCGCAGCCGTGGTACCTCGCGAGCGGCAGCGCTCCCGAGTACTTCGACGGCACCAACATGGCGGCCCAGGAGTGGGATACGGCCCTGCGCGCGTCGGTGATGACGGCCCGATACGCGGAGTGCATGGCCACCCGCAAGCCCGGGTCCACCGAGCCCGAGTGCGACGCCACGTACCCGATCTACCGCGGCCAGCAGAACGAGAACGACGACGCGATCGCCCTCTCGCGCGAGGTGGACTTCTGCTTCGCCGGCAAGGCCTACCCCCAGTTCGCCGGCAACTGCGAGAAGGTCGCCGATCAGGTCGGTAAGGAGCGCAGCTACTCCGCCGGCGTGATCGAAGTTGCGAAGCTTCCCCGCATCATCGTCCTCTGCCACAGCCCCGTCGAGGCGGGCGATCCCGCCCAGTGCGGCGGCCCCCGGCTCCCGGCCACCCTCACCGCCGAGCAGTGCTACGACGCGCGCAACGCCGGCGACAAGGCCACCGTCGCGGTCTGCGACGCGGCCCGCACCGTGCGCCGCGGCGACCTCCGCTACCACCAGGTCAACGTGATCACCGCGCCCCAGACCCCGTCGCCTTGGGGCATCATGGTGGACTCGCACGATCCGCTCACGGGTGAGAAGGTCGCGGCCAGCATCAACATCTGGTCCCACGTGACCGATCTCGCCAGCCAGGGCCTCGTCGATCTCGCCCGCTACGCCGCCGGCGAGCTCACCACCGAGGACGTCACCGAGGGCACCTACGTCTACGACTGGTCCAGGGCAGCCGAGTCGGCTGGCAAGGCCGGCTCGCTCTCGCCGATGACCCGCGATCAGCTCGACCAGCGCGTCGCCGACATCACCGGCGTCTCCGCCGACACGTACCGCAACATCACGGTCGAGGCCTACGGCTCGCGCCGCGGCCGCATCGAAGAGGTCGCGAGCAAGCTCGCAGGGGTCCGCGCCGATCTGAACGCGCCGTCCGACTTCAAGCACGTGTACGACGCGCGCCGGAAGGCCGCTGTCGCGAACGGGCTCGACGCACTGCTGACCACCAAGGCGATGCAGCAGTACGCCGGCGTCACCACCAACACCCCCGACTACCAGGTCCTCGCTTCGCCCCTCCAGGGATCGAACCCCAGCCTCATGAGGGACATGCGCAACGCCAGGGAAGTCGCCCTGGCCGCGCGCGGCACCTGCATGATGTCGGGTGAGGCAGGTGAGGCACCGGCTCCCGTCAGCATCGCCAACCTCGGGAAGGAGCTCCAGCGGAAGTTCGGCAACTTCAACCCCGCCGACAACGCCGCCACGCAGCTGGCCCGCGCGGAGCGCATGCGCAAGTACATTGCGCACCGCTACAACTACGCCGTGATCGCCCACGAGATGGGCCACTCGATCGGCCTGCGCCACAACTTCGTGAGCACCTCCGACGCCTGGGGTTACCGCCCGCAGTACTGGCAGCTCCGGACCAGCAACGGCAAGCGCGTCGCCGAATGCAAGACCCTGCGTGCTGACGACGATTTCAGCTGCGTCGGTCCCCGCTACTTCGATCCGGCCTCGCCGGAGCAGAGCGAACAGCTCATCCAGATGTTCATGCACTCCTCGGTGATGGACTACCCCGGTGAGCTCTCGCAGGACATGGTCGGTCTCGGCGCGTACGACTTCGCGGCGGCCCGGTCGTTCTACGGCGACGTCGTTGCCGTGTTCCAGGACCCCAGCTACCTCGCCGGCAAGGCCCGCGGCACCGGCATGCTCGCCAAGGACTCGAACTTCGGTGGAATCCTCGGCATCCAGCCGATGGTCGGCATGGAAACCAACGTCGCCAGGACCCAGACCTTCCACTACTCGCAGCTCCAGAATAACTACGACCTGATCTCCGACTGCAAGGAGATCACCGCCAGCCAGTTCAAGCCGGCCGTGTGGAACGAGAAGCGCGACGGCAACTGGGATCCGCTCTTCGACGGCATGCTCGTCACGGTGGACGGCAAGCACACCCGCTGCCAGACCCAGAAGGTCGACTACGTCCCGTACGCCTCGCTGCGCTTCCCGACCTCCCGGGAGATCGACGCCAACCGGTTCCGCGGCGGTCCCGCGGTCGATCGCTCGTCCCGCGTCCGGGTGCCGTACGGCTTCGCCACCGATCGCTGGGCCGACCTCGGCAACGTTTCCGTGTACCGTCACGTCAACGGCGCCGACATCTACGAGCTCTTCGACTTCCTGATCACCCAGCAGGAGATGAACCACATCTTCGACAACTACCGTCGAAACCGGCTCACCTTCAGCATCCGCGGCGCCGCGAACCGCACCCTCTCGCGCTACAACGAGAAGCTTCGTGACGCGGCCAAGGGCCTGGGTCTCATGGTCAACATCTACAAGGACTACGCCGCCCAGGAAGGCCTGGATTTCGGCACGCTGTGGGCGGCTGTCGTGAAGACCAACAGCTGGGATACCAACCTCATGGCCTCCGGTCTCGCCTTCGACCACTTCACCCGGCTCACCGCCCGGCCCGAGATCGGTCCCCACGGCATCAGGAAGTTCAAGGGCGCCGAGGATCCGGTCCTCCGGTCCGGCGCTGGCGTCGAGGTGGTCATCCCCAACGGTGCCTCCGGCGCCTTCGGAGACAAGGTGACCTACGGCGGCAAGCTCGTCGAGAACACCCTCTCCGACAACCACGGTGAGTACGACTCCGAGTACACCCTGAACGCCGGCTCGTACTACGAGAAGGCCTTCACGGCGATGCTGATGACCGAGTCGGTCGACAACTTCATCAGCTCGAGCCTCGATGACTTCGTCGACGCTCGCTACCGCTCGGTGTCCCTCGCCGACGTCTTCCCGGATGGCTTCCGCCGCTGGCTGGGCAATAACCTCACCGGTGACGACAACCTCAAGGGTCCGCGCCTCGCGACCCTGGCGAACGGCACGGTCGACCGCGACACCAAGACGCGGCTCCCCACCAAGGGGATCGGCTGGACCTCGTGGTGGCCGAGCACCGGCCCCGAGACCTGCTTCGCCGAGGAGAAGAGCATTCGCTGCTCCACCACTCCCACCACCACCTCCCGCGCGATCGATCCGCAGATCGGCTGGGAGCAGCAGAAGTTCCTGATCGCGTTCACCCTGATGTACCTGCCCGAGAACGCGAAGCAGACCTGGCTCAACCAGATGGCGCTCTGGGAGAAGGGTCTCGACTCGGATCCCGGCTTCCAGAACCGGATCGAGTTCCACGACCCGCACGGCAAGGTCTGGGTCGCCAAGACCTACGGCCGGGAGACGATCTTCGGCAAGTCGGTCCAGAAGGGCATCGGCGCACGGGTCCTCGAGTGGGCGAACGAGCTCACCTCCAAGGCCTACGTGACCGATCCGGGACCCGACCTCGACGGCGACGGCCAGCCCGACTGGTACGTCCCGGTCCTCGGTGCGGATGGTCAGCCCATCGTGAAGTTCGACCCCACGATGGAGTGGATCAAGCCGGACGGGACGTCTGGCGGGTCGGCGCCTGCTGGCTGCAACGCGACCGACAACTCCAAGTGCACGTGCAGCATGAACCGCTCGTGCGTCATGCTCGACAACTACGTGCAGGTCCCCTACTTCCTCCGCCAGGCCATCGTGAGCTACGGCTTCACGGGCCTCGGGATGAAGGGCTGGTACTGATGTAATCGGAAGACGCGACCCCGCGTCTTCCCACGAGGCGGCCAGGTCGGGAGCTCCCCGATCTGGCCGCCTCGACATTTTTGGGGCGCTTGTTCGATCGCTCGGCTTCCCGTGATAGGCTTCTGATCAAGAGGCGGTATCAGACGGCGAGGCTTCGCGATGGACGCTTTCGCAACCACTTTCGACAAGCTGGGGATCGTCGGATCGCGCTTCCGCGAGGACGTCGCCTCCCAGGTTCAGGCCGCAGTGCTCTCGCGACGCGGCCGGGACGCGGTCCGCCTCGCCGGCCTCACCGGCACCGGCAAGGAGCTCGTCTCCTCCCTCGTCCACGAGGTCGCCAGGTGCGAGCTCGGCCGCGACGGCGAGATCGTCGAGATCAACTGCGGCAACCTCTCCGACTCGCTCTTCGAGAGCTCCCTCTTCGGCCATAAGCGCGGCGCGTTCACCGGCGCGAACGCCGATCAGGCGGGTCTGCTCGAGAAGGCGAAGGGCGGCACCCTCGTCCTCGACGAGGTGCAGAACCTCTCCCTGGATTCCCAGGGAAGGCTGCTGCGCCTGATCGGCGAGAGGGAGTACCGGCCCGTAGGCTCCACGTCCCTCAAGCGCACCGACGCGCTGATCGTCCTCGTCTCGAACCTGGACCTGGTGGCGCTCACCAGGGACGGCCGCTTCCGCCGCGATCTCCTCGATCGCGCGCCGGCGAAGATCAACCTCCTCCCTCTCTGGTCGCGCCGCGAGGACATCTCCGAGCTGGCCACCACCTTCGCCCGCGAGGCCGCCGGCGACAGGGGCTGGACCGAGTTCGAGGGTCCCACCCGCCGGGCGCTCGCCGATCTCGAGGGCGCCCTCGTAGAGCATCGCGAGACGTCGGTGCGCAGGTTGCGCGAGCTGGTTCGGGACGCCGTCTTCGCCTTCGAAGGCCAGGACCCGATCTCGCTCGAGAGCAGCGCGTTCTCTAAGGTGCTTCGAGATTTCTACGGGGCCGGCACAGAGGACCGGGACGCCTGGGATCGCGCGGACATCGAGGAGCGGTTCGACCTCGCGATCGAGGCCCAGACGGTCGCGCGGATCGCCGAGCTCCACGCCCTGCCCCAGACCACCTTGCTCAAGCTGGCCCGAGTCTTGCGTGAGCTCCATGGGTCGCTCACCGGCGGAGAGAAGCCGGTGCCGTCCAGCTATCGAAACCTCATGGCCCGAACGTCGCTCGCCACGAAGGCTGCGCTCTGGCTGCTCAGCGGGGCGCGGAACCAGAGCGAGTTCCGGCGGTTCTTCGGAACGAACCCCCACGAGATGCCGCCGAAGAGCGTCGCGTGGCAGATCTACCACGACGTCTTCGGCTCCCTCGAGGAGACGTCTCCGCCCGGCACCGGCGAGGAATTGAATTGATGTCGGCCAGCGTCGCGAAAATCTACAGCGAGACCGGGTGGGACGCCCTCTCGGGCGAGGTCCCAATCATCGTGCGCGTCCTCTCGGGAGCGGCGACCCTGGAAGAGCTGGCCGACGCCGCCGGGGAGCGCGATCTCGTCCGCATGCGAAAGCGGCTCTCGAGGTTGGTGCGTGAGGGGATCCTCGTGCAGCAGGGCGCTCTCTACGAAGCGACCGCGCGCGCCTTCGAGAGCGACCGCCAGGAAGGGATGCTCACCACGGTGGCGCGCCACTTCCTCCCGGTCATCGCGAAGGTCGCGAACGATCCGTCCAGCGGCTTCGTGGCGCAGGTCGATCTCGACCTCGACGAGGCAGAGCAGGAGGCGTTCTGCTCCGTGGGCGAGCAAGCGCTGCTGGAAGAGCTGACCGCGCTCACGGAGCTCCCGGCTCCCGCCAAGGAGCCCTGGGCGCTGGTGGTAATGGCCACTTCGGACGTCCCGCCCGAAGACCCGACACAGGAGCGGCTCATGGAGACGCTCCGGCGCTGCGCCAGGCAGCGCGCCACCGCTTCGCTGGCGCCGCGTTCCGTACTGCGTTATCTGGAGGGGCACTTCGGGGATCCCGGCGCCGCCGTGGAGCTCGTCCGAAAGGCCGCTTCGAAGTTGGGGGAGCGGCGGCCGGGCCGGCGCTTTTCCGTGACCTACACATTTTGCGCGTCCCCGCGCACCACCGTTGGAGAATGGCGATGAGGCCCCTTCTTTCCACAATGGCGGCGCTGCTCGTCCTCGGGCTTCCGTTGGCCTCGGCCCAGGCTGGCGTCGTGATCATCAACGCGCGCGACGGAGGACGCTATGCGTACTTCGATCCCTCCACGGGAACCTTTCTGACGCAGAGCCAAGGCAGCCAGGGAGGTCAGGACGACTCGCTCCGAACCGGCCCGGCTAACGTGATCCCGCCCCGACCTGGCACCCCTGGTTCGCCCGGGACGCCCGGCACGCCAGGCGCTTCCGGCTCGGACGAGTCCAGCGAGTCGTCCGGTTCGAGCGGCTCCTACCGTCCCGGCCGGTACGAGCTCAAGCAGATCGCCGACGGGTCGATCACGCCGGACGAGGCCATGGCGGGTTGCGGGGGCGCGAGCGCTGCCGCAGGCCCTGGAGGCCTCCTGCCCCTCGCGATCGCATCCCTCGCGCTCCTGCGCCGGCGCCGGTAGCCGGAAGCGGTCCTGTCCTCCGGGAGGCCCTTCGGGGCCTCTCGGCGTTTCGAGCCAGAAGTAGCCCACGGGAGGGCTTTGGCTGGGGCGATGACCGGCCGGTTTTGGTAGATTCCCGGCCATGTCCATGCACATCGACTTCCCGACCCGCCTCCCCGTCTCCGAGGCCAAGGCCCGCCTCCAGCGCCTCGGCGAGTACCTCCAAGCCAAGCACGGAATCGGCGTAGCCTGGCAGGGCGACGAAGGGACGATCCGTGGCCGCTACCTGGTGGTCGCGATCGAGGGGACGGTCTCGGTGCGCGAAGGGATGGTCACCTTCGACGGCAAGGATCCGGGCCTCCTCTGGCGGAGCAAGGCCAAGGAGTACCTCACCCACAAGATGAGCAAGTATCTCGATCCGGCCGTACCGATCGACATGCTCCCGAGCGCGTAGCACCGGCGCTCCGCTTTCGGCGTCGCGCGAGAGCGTTCGGCCGGCCCTCGGCCGCGTTCGATCCTCCGAACCCGCGCTTCGAAATCAGGAAAGCTGCGGCCGCATTCGGCTCCGTTCGCCCCAGATTCGAGCAGCCCCCGTTCACCGGCTCTTGGCACGCGCACTGCACTGCGAGTGGTGCGTACAATCACGCCCAGGCGTCGGAGGGGATACTCGAATGAAGCCTCGAAGGGATCGCGGTGCGCGGAGGCGTGCCCAGTCATTCTTCCCGCTACGCTGTAGCTCGTTTGCGCTGTTGGCGCTCCTTGCTCTCGGCACGGGCTGCAGCAAGGGCAGAGAACCGGCCGAGCGGGTGCAGCAGCCTGGGCCGCACGCGCTGGAAAAATCATTTTTCGTCGGCAAGGACCCCGGGGATCCCTCGAGCGCTCCCGAGTTTTACTCGCGAGCCACCCTCGTCGGCGTCGGCTACAGCGAAGGAAATGACGAACGCTTCACCGCCGCCTCCGAGCGCCTCGCGCGCCTCAAGTGGACGATCTACGAGGACTTCCTGATCGGCCGCCTGACCTACGAACGCGTCGACGGCAATAGCGTCGATCGGCTGCGCAACGACGGCGTGATCGCGGCGATGTTCAGGATCGGGAGGCACGTCGACTTCCAGCGTAGGTACAACCCCGCCACCGGCGAAAACCTATACGTCGAGGATACGGAATCCCGCCCCTGGTACGAGCGGAAGTACATGCAGGTGGATTGGTCGAAGAACCTCAACACGGACAGCTACGACTTCGACACCCTGTCGATGATGGGCGTCTACGGCGGCGTGAAGTACGAGCCCAGCTCGTACTACCTGAACGATCCCGCCGACCCGGATGCTCCGCGGTTCGACCTCGAGAACGGCTACTTCGACATCACCACCAAGGTCTTCGCGGTCCCGCAGCAGGTGGACCTGCGCCACCTCGGCTGGGGAATCGACAGCTACCCCGCGTGCTTCCTCGGGGACACGATCGGCAGCGGGTCCGGGCCCTCCACCAGCTGCAACCCCGCGGAGTTGACGATCCGGCAGTCGTTCAAGCGCGTCACGAACACCGACTACGAGCCGGCGGACTGGGACGGGTACCGCTCGCAGGCCTTTGGGGCCTTGACCTCCAATCGCTTCGCCCCCCGTGGCTACGAGTACGGCGGAGACCGCCAGAACCGCTTCATCAACCGCTACAACATCTGGGAGCGAAGCCACTTCTATCGGGATCCGGCCGCGATGACCGGCGCGATCGAGTGCTCCACCCCTGCGACCACGCCCGCCGACGCGGACCCGAACCGCGGCTTCGCCGCCAACGGCACCGCCGACGAGTGCGTCTCCGCCGGCGCCGGCTCGAGGTGCGACACCTTCAACCAGAAGTGCACCCTCCCCTTCCGCGCCCGCAAGGTCCGGCCGCAGCCCTTGTTCTTCACCCTCGGTAGCAATCTCGACTACTTCGACGCCACCGACCGGGCGACCCAGGAGTGGGATACGGCCCTGCGCGCCGCCGTGATGAGCGCTCGCTATGCCGAGTGCATGGCGACCCGGGGGAAGGGCTCCGCAGAAGCGGCTTGCGAGGATCGCTTCCCGGTCTACTTTGGCCAGCAGGAAGAGAACGACGACGCGATCGCCCTCTCCCGCGAGATGGATTCCTGCCTCCGCGGCAAGGCCTACCCGGACTTCGCAGGTCGCTGCGACGAGGTGGCGGAGCAGCTGGGGAGGGACCGCGGCTACTCCAAGGGAGTCATCGAGGTCGCCAAGCTGAATCGGATCCTCGTCCTCTGCCACAGCCCGGTGGAGGCCAACGATCCCGCCGAGTGCGGCGGCCCCCGGCTCCCGGCCGGCGTCACGGCCCGAAAGTGCGAGGAAGCCCGCGACGTCCGCGACCTGGGCACCATGGAGATCTGCGATGGAGCGCTCTCGGCTCGTCGCGGTGACCTCCGCTACCACCAGGTAAACGTGCTCGCCGCTCCGCAGAGCGGTTCGCCCTGGGCGATCATGGCGGACGCCAGCGATCCCCTCTCCGGCGAGAAGATCTCCGCGAGCATCGACGTCTCCTCCCACGTCACCGACCTGCTGAGCCAGGACCTCGTGGACATCGCGCGCTACGCAGCGGGCGAGCTCCCCAAGGGGGGCCTCAACGAGGCAGAGTTCGTATACGACTGGTCCGGCGTCGCCAAGGCCGCCAGCAAGGGCGGAGGTGCCCTCCCCCCGCTGACCCGCGAGGAGCTTGAGCGGCGCCTCGCCGAGGCCTCCGGCGTCTCACCGGAGACGTTTCGCGAGGCGTCGCTCGACCGGCTCCCGAGCGCGATCGTGGGCCAGGTGGACGCGATCGCCGCGAGAGTCGATGGCATCCGCTCCGACGTGAACGCTCCATCCGACTTCGAGCCGATCTACGAGGCGCGCCGCAAGGCCGCCGTCGACGACCATCTCGACATGGCGCTGACCACCAAGGCGATGCAGGAGTACGCAGGGAGCGCCTTCAACTTCCCCGGTTTCATGACCTTGGCCTCGCCGCTCCAGGGCGCGAACCCCGTCCTCGCGAGGAAGATGCGCAGCGCCAAGGAGGTCGCCCTGGCGGAGCACGGAGCCTGCGTGCTCGGAGACCCGCCCGCCCCGGTCTCCATCGCCAACCTCGCCAGGCACCTCGAGCGCAAGTTCGGCGCCGTCGATTCCAAGGACGGTGTCGCTAGCCAGCTCGAACGCGCCGAACGCATGCGCCGCTACCTCGCGAGCCGCCTCCATTCCTCGTTGATCGCCCACGAGCTGGGGCACTCGGTCGCGCTTCGCCACAACTTCGTGAGCTCATCGGACGCCTGGGGCTATCGGCCGCAGTACTGGCAGCTCCGAACCCGAGACGGCGAGCGGAAGGAGGCGTGCACCGACCTGAACACGCCCGCCGATTGCGTCGGCCCGCGCTACTTCGACCCGGTCTCGGACGAGCAGAGCGACGAGCTCATCCAGATGTTCATGCACTCCTCCGTGATGGACCACCCCGGCGAGATCCTCCAGGACATGGTCGGCCTCGGCGCCTACGACTTCGCGGCGGCCCGGTCGTTCTACGGCGACACCATCGCGGTCTTCGGCGATCCGAGCTACCGCGCGGGCCTCCCCCGTGGCACCGGCATGCTCGCCAAGGACGGGAACTTCGGCGGAACCATCGGCATGCGCCCCATGATCGGGGGCGAAGGCAAGGACGCGTCCAAGACGACGACCTTCCACTACTCCCAGATCCAGAACGCATTTTCCGTGATCGACGACTGCCGGGCGGTGGACGCCACCCGCTTCGAGCCCGCGGCCTGGGACGAGAAGCGAAACGGCGCCTGGGATCCGCTCTTCGACGGCTTCATGGTCAAGGTGAATGGATCTCACACTCGATGCAAGACGCAGCAGGTCGACTACGTGCCCTACGCCTCGCTGCGCTTTCCGACGAACCAGGAGATCCGCACGGAGAGCTATCGAGGCGGACCTTCCGTCGATCCCTCCCTCCGGGTCCGGGTGCCGTACGGCTTCGCCACCGATCGCTGGGCGGACACAGGAAACGTCTCCGTGCTCCGCTACGACAACGGCGCCGACATCTACGAGCTCTTCGACTTCCTGATCGCCCAGAAGGAGATGAGCCACATCCTCGACAACCACCCTCGGAACAAACTCACGTTCAGCGTTCGTGCCACCGTGACTCGCAGCCTCGCCC
The DNA here is from genome assembly GCF_001263175.1 of Vulgatibacter incomptus. Taxonomy (GTDB): domain Bacteria; phylum Myxococcota; class Myxococcia; order Myxococcales; family Vulgatibacteraceae; genus Vulgatibacter; species Vulgatibacter incomptus. Next base: position 3,057,394 of record NZ_CP012332.1, read on the forward strand.
GCTACGACGAGAAACTTCGCGACGCGACGAAGGGCCTCGGCCTCCAGCTCAACATCTGCCGCGACCTTGCCAACAAGGCCGGCCACGATCCTGGCTCGCTCTGCGCCGCGGTGGTCAAGGCCAACAGCCTGGAAGGCAACCTCCTCGCCTCGGGCCTCGCCTTCGATCACTTCAGCCGGCTGCTCGCCAGGCCTGAGGCCGGACCGCACTCCGTCGAGCGCCTCGGCAATGGGAACGACGACGTGCTCCGCTCCGGCGCGCCGAGCGGTGCGCGCCCCGAGGTGATCGTTCCCTACGGCGCCACGGGCCGGTTCGGCGGCGTCTCGTACGGCGGAATGCCGGTGGGGAACGTCTTCGCCAGAGACGATGACGGCTACAAGCCCTTGGGCGCGGGCTCGTACTACGAGAAGGCCTGGTCGGCGATGCTGATGACCGAGTCGGTCGACAACTTCATCGGCGCGGGCCTCGACGAATTCGTCGACGCCCGCTTCCGCGCGGTCTCCCTCGCCGACATCTTCCCGGACGGCTACCGGCGCTGGCTGGCGAACAACCTCACGGGGGACGACGCGATCAAGGGGCCGCGGCTCGCAACCGACGCAGCGTTCCGCGTCCGAACCGACGCCGACCTTCTCCCGTCCGGAATCGCTTGGACCTCCTGGTGGCCCGCCAGCGGCCCCGAGAGCTGCTCTACCGAGAACATGAGCGTTCTCTGCACGACCATCCCCGCGAGCTCACGCCCCGTCGATCCGCAGGTGGGCTGGGAGCAGCAGAAGTTCCTGATCGCATACACGCTGATGTATCTGCCCGAGAATTCGAAACAGGCCTGGCTGGACCAGCTCGCTATCTGGGAAGTCGGCCATGACGACGATCCCGGCTTCGCGAACCGGATCGAGCTCCACGATCCATGGGGCACGATCTGGGTCGCGAGGACCTTCGGCAAGGAGACGATCTTCGGCAAGACGGTCCAGAAGGGGATCGCCGCCCGGGTGCTCGAGTACGCGAACGAGCTCGTCTTCAAGGCATACGAGACCGAGCCCGGGACCGACCTCGACGGCGACGGCAGTCCCGACTGGTATGTCCCGGTGCTGGGCTCGAACGACCAGCCCAGGGTGAAATTCGATCCCACGATGAAGTGGCTCACTCCGAACGGAGCGCCGCCTGCCGGCTGCAACGAGACCGATAACTCCAAGTGCACCTGCGACCAGAACCGCGCGTGCGTCGAGCTCGGCAACTACTCGCAGCTCCCGTACTTCCTCCGCCAGGCCCTCGGGAGCTTCGGGTTCAGCGTCCCGGGGATGAAGGGCTCGCAGTAGGGAGGAGCACGGCGGCGCCGCGGCGGATCCGGCCCGACCGGAGCGCCTCGAGCGCGTCGTTCGCCCGCTCCAGAGGGAAGGTCCGGATCGTGGTCCGGACCTTCGCCCTCGGAGCGAGCTCGAGGAACTCGCGGGCGTCTTCGCGGGTGAGGTTGGCGACGGACCGCAGCACCCGCTCACCCCAGAGGAGCTCGTAGGGAAACGACGGGATGTCGCTCATGTGGATCCCGGCGCAGACCACGGTCCCGCCCTTTCCGACGGCACCGAGGGCGGCGGGGACGAGGGATCCCACCGGCGCGAAGACGATCGCGGCGTCGAGCTCGACGGGCGGGAGCTCGGTGGACGCTCCCGCCCATGACGCGCCGAGCTCCCTGGCGAAGTCCTGGGCCTCGGCGTCGCCCTCGCGGGTGAAGGCGTAGATCTCCCGGCCCTGCCACAGCGCCACCTGGGTCACGAGGTGGGCCGCCGCGCCGAAGCCGTAGATCCCGACTCGCCTCGCGTCTTTCGTCATCCGTAGCGAGCGGTAGCCGATCAGGCCGGCGCAGAGAAGCGGGGCCGCCTCCTCGTCCGAATAGCCGGACGGCAGCGGAAAGACGTAGCGCGCGTCGGCGACCACGTGCTCGGCATATCCGCCGTCGAGCTGGTACCCCGTGAAGAGGGCGCGATCGCAGAGGTTCTCCCTGCCGGAGAGGCAAAAAGCGCAGGCGCCGCAGGTCCAGCCCACCCAGGGCACGCCGACGCGGTCGCCGATCTGGAATCCGTCCACCTCGGGCCCGAGCGCCTCCACGCGCCCCACGATCTCGTGGCCCGGGACCAGCGGAAGCTTGGGGTGCTCCAGCTCGCCGTCGACCACATGAAGGTCTGTCCGACAGACGCCGCAAGCGCTCACGGCGATCCGAACCTCTCCCCGTCCGGGCGTGGGCGTCGGGAGCTCTCGGAGCACCAGCGGCCGCTTCGGCTCCTCGAGGACCATCGCTCTCATCGCGCCCTCCATCTTTCGCGTGGACTCCCCGGAGCCCTGCGATTAACCAAGTGGGGATGAGAATCCTCCACACGATGATCCGGGTCGGCAACCTCGAGCGCTCGCTCGATTTCTACACCCGCGTGCTGGGCATGAAGCTCCTGCGCCAGCACGAGTATCCGGGGGGACGATTCACCCTCGCCTTCGTCGGCTACGGCCCGGAGGAGAGCCACGCGGTGATCGAGCTCACCTGGAACTGGGACACCGACCGGTACGACCTGGGCGACGGCTTCGGTCACATCGCACTCGGAGTCGACGACATCTACACGCGCTGCGATCAGATCCGCGCTGCGGGCGGAAAGGTGGTTCGAGAGCCGGCGCCGATGAAACACGGCACGACGGTGATCGCCTTCATCGAGGATCCCGACGGCTACAAGATCGAGCTGATCCAGGGCAGCAAGTGAACGGCGGAGCCGAAGGCGGAGCAAACGAAAGGAAGAGCGTTTCCGCGCGAAGCGCGGCTGAAGGAATCGGGCCCGCTTCTGCGGGACCGATTTCTTCACACGCTCCGAGCCGCTGGCGCACCGCGCTGGTGACCGGCGCCTCGAGCGGCCTGGGCGCCTCGCTCGCGAAGCGACTCGCGGCAGGGGGCGCGGAGGTCGCGCTGTGCGCCAGGCGAGCCGAGCTCCTCGAGGAGCTCGCCGCCGAGATCCGCAGCGCGGGAGGGAAGGCGCGGATCTATCCGGCGGACCTCTCCGATCCGGTCGCGACGCAGGCCCTGGTGAGGCGCGTCGACGACGAGCTCGGCGGCCTCGACCTCGTGATCGCCAACGCCGGCATCGGGGTCACCCGCTGGGCCGGCAAGCTCGATTGGGAGGCGATCGCGCCCACCGTCGACCTCGACGTCTCCGGGGCGGTTGCGACGCTCACCGCCGTGCTCCCGCGAATGGTGGAGCGCAAGCGCGGGCACATCGTGGGGATCTCCAGCCTCGCCGGCTACCGGGGCATGCCCCGCAGCGCGGCCTACAGCGCATCGAAGGCATTCCTTGCGGTCTTCCTCGAGAGCCTCCGGGTGGACCTGCGCGGCACGGGCGTGACGGTCACCGACGTGAGGCCCGGCTTCGTCCGCACGCCGCTCATCGACGCAAACCCGTATCCGATGCCGTTCCTCCTGGAAGTCGAGGACGCCACCGAGCGGATGATCCGGGGGATCGAGCAGGGCAAGGCCGTGGTCGCGTTCCCGTGGCCTCTGGCGACGATCGTGCGGCTGTCCCGGCTGGTGCCCGCCTCGCTCTACGACCGGGTCATGGGCGGCCTGCGCACGCGCTAGTGAAGGGGCGGACGCTCCTCCTCCTCGCGCCTCCTGGCCTGCATCCGCTCGACGTCGATCTCCGACGGCTCGACGAGACGCGCGGGCTTTCCGGCCTCGATGCGGCGTCCGGTGATCAGGCGGGCCCCCTTCCGGTACGTGAAGTACGAGAAAGCCCACTCCGCGAGGACGAACGCCCGGTTGCGGAAGCCGATCAGGTAGAAGACGTGGACGAAGACCCACGCGAGCCACGCGAGGAAGCCGTCGACGCGCAGCCGACCCATCTCGAGCACGGCGCGGGAGCGCCCGACCGTGGCCATGACGCCCTTGTCCCGATAGCTGAAGGGCTTCCGAGCCTCTCCCCCGAGCGTGCGCCCGATGTTCGCCGCGACGCTGCGGGCCTGCTGCATCGCCACCGGCGCGACGCCCGGGAGCGGCTTGCCTTCCGGCCCGCGGAAGGAGGCCATGTCGCCGATCACGAAGGCCTCCGGATGACCGGGGATCGAGCAGTCGTCGCCGACGATCACCCTGCCCCCTCGGTCGAGCGCCACGCCGAGGCGCGCCGTCAGCGGCCTCGCCTGGACGCCGGCGGCCCACGTCACCGTCCCCGACTCGAGCAGCTCGCCGCCGACATGGACGCCGTCCTCGTCGATGGAGGTCACCTTCTCCCCCGTCATCACCTCGACACCGAGCTCGCCCAGGTGCCTGGCCGCCTTCTCGGCGAGGCTCTCGTCGAAGGCCGGCAGGATCCGGGGGAGCATCTCGAGGAGGACGATCCTCGCCTCCGCGGGTCTCGCGACTCGGAAGTCCCGCGCGAGGGTGCGGCGCGAGAGCTCCGCGAGGGCCCCGGCGAGCTCGACGCCCGTGGGGCCGCCGCCGATCACCACGAAGGTGAGGAGCTTGCGACGGGCCTCGTCGTCGGCCGTCCGCTCCGCTGCCTCGAAGGCGAGGAGCACCCTCCTCCGGAGCTCGATCGCGTCGTCGAGGTCCTTGAGGCCCAGGCTGTTGCTCGACCACTCGAGGTTGCCGAAGTAGTTGGTCTGCGCGCCTGCCGCGACGATCAGGTACTCGTACGAGAGCGGCCGCTCGTCGCGGAGGGTGACCTCCCGGTTCTCGAGGTCGATGTCCTTGACCTCGTCCAGGAGCACCCGGGTGTTCTCCTGCTTCCGGAGCACCGAGCGGATCGGGGTGGCCACCTCCGAGGTCGACAGTCCGGAGGTGGCGACCTGGTAGAGAAGCGGAGCGAAGAGGTGGTGGTTGCACCGGTCCACGAGCGTGACCTTGACCGGTGCGTGCTTCAGGGACTTTGCCGCGGTGAGTCCGCCGAACCCGCCGCCGATGATCAACACGTGGGGCGCCATACCCGGAACCTAATCGCGCAGCGCCGGGTGTGCCGGGTCGCGCCGGGTCCGCTGAATCAGCCCATGTGATCCACCGGGCCGAGGCCCTTGCCCAGGTCGGGGCCGTTCGAGATGGCCCGCTGGATGAAATCCTTGGCATCGGCCACCGCCTCCCGGAGCGGCTGCCCGAGCGCGAGGCCGGCGGTGATCGCGGCGGACGCGGTGCAGCCCGTGCCATGGGTGCTGCGGGTCGCGAGCTTCGGCGCGGAGAAGCGGTGGAGCTCCTCTCCATCGAAGAGGATGTCGATCGCCAGCTCGCCGGGCAGGCTGCCGCCCTTGAGCCAGACCGCCTTCGGCCCGAGGGCGGCGAGGGCCCTGGCCGCCTCCCGCATCTCGCCCTCGTCGACGGGCGTCGCGCCGAGGAGCGCGCCGGCCTCGTGGAGGTTCGGCGTGAGCAGGCTCGCCTTGGGCAGCAGGTGGCGCTTCAGCGCGTCGATCGCCTCGGGCCCCAGCAGCGGGGCGCCGTGCTTCGAGATCATCACGGGATCGACCACCAGCGGCCAGAGGCCGTGGCGCTCCACCGCCCAAGCCACCGCCTCGATCGCCTCTGGCGAGCCCAGGGCGCCCGTCTTGGTCGCGTCCGGGCGAAGGTCCCCCGCGACGGACTCCACCTGCGCGAGGATCGCCTCCGGCGCGATCGGGTAGACGCCCTGGACACCCACGGTGTTCTGCGCCGTCACGAGGGTGATCGCGCTCGTGCCGTAGACTCCGAAGCGGAAGAAGGTCTTGAGGTCGGCCTGGATCCCGGCTCCGCCTCCGGAGTCCGATCCCGCGATCGTGAGCGCCTTGCGCATCGGTCGTCGATTCTCCCCGGCCACCCGCGGCCGCGCCGCCCTTGTAGCCCGATCCGACGGGAAGCGCACCGGGCGGAGAGACGGCGAACGAAGCGGACGATTGAGCCGGCCCGCTCCGGGCTGGTACAACTCCCCCCTCTTCGCCCAAACAGGCGACCAACGAGGCGGCCCTTGGCTGGCGCCTCACCTCACGCGGGAGCGGAACGTGCTGCTACAGGATCTGAAGATCATCGTCACCGGCGGGGCCCAGGGCATGGGCGCCCACTTCGCCAGGCAGCTCCACGCCGCCGGCGCCAAGGTCGCGGTCGGCGACGTGAACGACGCCGGCCTCGCCGAGCTGCCCAAGGGCATCTTCACGCGCAAGCTCGACGTCTCGAGCGAGGCGGATTGCGAGTCCTTCGTTGCCGAGGCGGCGGAGGCGATGGGCGGCCTGAACGGTCTCGTCAACAACGCCGGCATCCTGCGCGACGGCCTCCTCGTGAAGAAGGACAAGACCACCGGCGCCATCACCAAGCTCACGGCCGCTCAGTGGAACTCGGTGATCGCCGTGAACCTCACGGGCGCGACCTTCATGACCCGCGAGGTCGTGGCGAAGATGGCCGAGACCGGTAGCCGCCCGGGCGTGATCGTCAACCTCTCGTCCGTCGCCCGGCACGGCAACCGGGGCCAGTCGAACTACACGGCCGCCAAGGCCGCCCTCGCCGCAAACACCGTCACCTGGGCGCGCGAGTTCGCCGCCTTCGGGATCCGCGTCGGCGCCGTCGCGCCGGGCATGATCGAGACCCCGATGACCGCGGGCATGAACCCGAAGGCCCACGACGCGCTGGTCGCCGCGATCCCCGTGGGTCGCACCGGCGTGCCCGAGGACATCTGGCTCGCGGTGAAGTTCGTCCTGGAGTGCGATTACTTCAACGGCCGCGTGATCGACGTCGACGGCGGCCTGTCGATCTGACGGGCGCCCGCGCCTTTCGCTCGGACCTCGTGGAGCTCGTGTTCGAACGAGCTCCACGGGTTTCGTGGCGATTGCGCCCTGGCCGGATCGCGCCCAAGCTCGTGTCATGAGCCGGTTCGAGCGAGAGAGGCTGGGGCGCTGCGACTTCCTCGACGTCCTCGAGGAGTCGGTCCTCATGCACGTCGACGTCGAGGTGGAGCTCGCTGGCGGCGAGACCTTCGTCGACCGGCTACGCGACGTCCGAACGGAGTCCGGCGTCGATTACGCGGTCTTCCTGGAGCACCCGCGGGTCGAGGTAGCCTCCATCGCCGCGGTCACCCGCCGCAGCCTGCCCCACACCTACCCCGCCTGATCCCTTCCCACCTTGACGAGCACGGCCCGGGCGGCGGCGATCTGCGCCTCCCAATCCGCGCCGTCCCACGCCTTGCGGCGGGCGGCGTCCAGGGCGCGGCCGAAGGCGGGCCCCTGGCGGAAGCCCTGGGCGAGGAGCTCGTCGCCGCCGAAGGCCGGCTCGATCGCCCGGCCCTCCTGCAGCCACCAGTCGATCCACCTGCCGTGGCCGCGGCCTTCGGCGAGGCCGAGAGCGTAGACGAGCTCCGCAGGGTCCAGGCGCTCGAGGAGCTTCGCCGCGTCGGAGGGCCGCTTCGCCTTGGCGAGGGCCGACACCGCGCGCTTCGCCTTCTCGGCTCCCTCGCGGAAGCGGCGCCTGGCCTTGTGGCCGCCGGGGATCATCCGATCGAGCGTGGCGCGGTCGGGACGGGGGATCGCCGAGGCCACGGCGAGCCAGAGGACCTCGGCCTGGGACGGCGCCTCGTCGCCCAGGACGCCGCCGGCGCGAGCGGCCGCCGAGCGGGCGTCCTGCAGCCGCTCGAGGAAGCCCCGGGTGGCGTCGAAACGCTTGTGGATCACCGGGAGCAGCCGCCATTCCCGGAGGAGGCGGAAGGCCTGGACCACCGCGGGCTCCGCGAGGATCCGATCGAGCTCGCCCCCGAGGCGCTCGCGGCCGAGGGCGTCGAAGCTCCCCGCCCTGCGTGCGGCTGCCATTAGGCCGAGGGTCTCTGGGGCGAGGCGCAGGTCGAGGCGGGCGGCGAAGCGCGCGGCCCGGAAGGCGCGAGTGGGATCGTCGTGGAAGCTCAGGCCGTGGAGCACGCGCAGGAAGCCCGCCTTCAGATCGGCGAGGCCGCCGTAGGGGTCGTGCACGGCTCCCGCCTCGCGCGGATCCACGGAGATCGCGATGGCGTTGAGGGTGAAGTCCCGCCGGAAGAGATCCTGGCGCAGGCCCGCGTGGAAGGCGACGGTGGGGAGCGCGGCCCTCCGCTCGTAGTGCTCGAAGCGCGCGGACGCGAGGTCGACGCTCGCTCCCCCCGATCTCCGCGAGAGGGGCCGATCCAGCAGGCGGTGCCGAAGGCCTCGTGGACCTCGACCTCGCCGCCAAAGCGCCGCCTCGCTTCGGCGGCCAGGCGGGGCGCGTCGCCCTCGAGCACCAGATCCACGTCCCGCACCGGGAGGCCGAGGAGGAGATCGCGGACGGTGCCGCCCACCAGGTGGAGCGGCCGGCCCCACTCTCCCGCGATGGCGCCGAGGGACTCCACCAGCTCCCACCGCTCGCCGAGGCCCGTGCGAACCTTGTCGAGGATCGACTCCGCCGAGGGCGGCCGGATGCGGCGCCCCGCGGTCGGCTCCTCGAGCGCGCGGAAGACGGCGCCGCGGGTCAGGATCCCCACCGCGCCGCCGGGAGGATCGCCGACGAGGAGGAGCCGCGACGGGCCCTCGATCAGCCGCTCCCGCGCCTCGGCAACGGATGCGTCGGCGGGGATCCAGGCGGGGGCGAAGGCGGCGAGCTCGCCCGCGGGCCTGTCGCCGAGGCCGTGGCGGAGCGCAGCATCCACTTCACGACGGGTGACGACGCCCACGTACTCCAGGGCCGCGCCCTTGCCCTTGGTGAGGGGGAGGGAGTCGATCCGGCGCTGGTGGATCAGCTCGCCGGCGTCGCGGATCGAGGCTCTTGCGGGGAGGCGAAGGAAGTCGCGAGTGGCGAGCTCGCCGGCACGGCGGCGGTTGCCGAGCGTCTCCTCGAGGGTGGAGCGGAGGATCGCCTGCGCTTCACGGATCGTGATGTCGCTCAACACAGCGCTTCCGGCGTCCCGATGCCCGCCTCCGCCGATCCGTCGCATTACCGCTGCGACGTCCACGGCGTCGTCACCCCTCCCGATCACGTCGACGCGATCGCCGCTGCCCGCGAGGAGGAAGGCCGCAGGCCAGTCCTCCGCCGCGCGGAGCTGCTCCAGGAGCACCGAGAGCTCCGCCTCGTAGCCGGGCAGGTCGAGGGAGAGGAGGACGACCGGGATCCCCGCGATCTCCGCGTGCACGGCGGAGCGCGACATCTCCTCCAGGAGTTCGAGCTGCCTCGAGGTGTAGCCCTTGGGCACGTAGCGCTCGATCCACTCCATGGGCGCGCCCCACTCCATGCAGCGCGCCGCGGCGACGAGGTCGAGGGGGCGGGTCCCGGGGAAGGTGAAGTGCCCGGAGTCCTGGTGGATCCCGAGGGCGAAGAGGCCGGCTTGCTCCGGCGTCGGGCGCAGGCCCGCCTCGTCGAGCTTCATCACGAAGGCCGAAGTGCACGCGGCGACGCGAGGCATCGGGGCTCGGGGGAGATCGCCCTCCGCCGTGGGATGCGTGTCGAAGGCCAGCACGCTCTCGAAGCGCGGCGCGAGCTCGGCGAGGGGGCCGATCCGCGCGGGATCCGCCGTGTCCGCGACCAGCATCCGGCCCGGCCGCTCTCCGCCTTCCAGCCTCGATCGCAGCTCCGGAAGCGAGAGGAGCGCCGGCAGTGAACGCTGCTGCTCCTCCCAGAACCGGCGCGTGGTGGCCTCCATCGAGCCGGGGAGGACCAGCTCGATCCCGGGCTCGAGGAGCCGCAGGGCCACCAGCGATGCGAGGCCGTCGAGATCGGCCGAGAGGTGGGTGGTGGCGACGTCCATGTCGCCATCCTAAGCGGATGTCGTGAACGGATCCGAAACGAGTTCGACGGCAGCCGCACCTGCTCCCAGGCCGCGGCGTCTAGTGCTTCGGCGGCGAGCGATCGGCGAAGTTCCGCTGGAGGAACTCCCCGTCCTTCGGGGAGAGGTCGAAGCGCCTGCTCGCCTCGTCGATCAAGCGGTAGGGAGGCGTATCGGGCTCGTCGAGCCTCCGCTCGCCGATCCAGCGAACCGCCTTGCGCAGCGCATCTCCCTTCGGCATCAAATCCCGGACTCGACCCGTATCTGCCATCGTCGCGCTCCCGTCCCGCCGCCCATTCGGCGGAACCTGCGAGCAAACTTGGGTCGCGGCGGCCGCGGCAACTCGGCCAGGGACCCGCTCCGTCCGCCCCGTGACAAAACACCTCGTCGAGGTACCAGCGCTCGCAGATCGGGGCCCGATCGATGGCGGCTGGATGTACGGTGGGCATCGTTTTCGTGGGAAACGGAGGACGTACATGGCGGAGGCATCCCCGGCGATCGTCGACGTCGACGAAGCCAGCTTCGAGAAGGAAGTGCTCGAAGAGAGCCGCAGGCGGCCCGTGGTCGTCGATTTCTGGGCGTCGTGGTGCGCGCCGTGCCGGGTCGTCACGCCGATCCTCGAGAAGCTCGCCAAGGAGCACGATGGCGCCTTCCGCCTGGCGAAGGTGAACGCCGACGAGAACGAGGCGCTCTCCGACGAGCTCAACGTCCAGGGGATCCCGGCGCTGAAGGCCGTTCGCGACGGCAAGGTCGTGGACGAGCTCACGGGCGCTCTCCCCGAGTCCGTGATCCGCGCCTGGCTCGAGCGCTTCGTCCCCGGGCCTGCCGACGAGGCCGTCTCCCGTGGCCAGGCGCACGAGGAGGAGGGCAGGCTCAACGATGCCAGCCACGCGTACGCGGAGGCCCTCCGGCTCAAGCCGCGCCACGAGGCGGCCCTGGTGGCCCTCGCCCGCCTGGAGCTCGCCGCCGGCGAAGCGGAGGCCGCGGAGCGGCACCTGGACATGATCCTGGCCCCGGACTCGTCGAAGCACGCGTCGCAGATCGCGGAGCTTCGGCTGAGGATCCGCTCGGCAGGCGCCGGAGACCTGAGCGAGCTCGAAGAGCGGGTTCGCCGGTCTCCGGACGACCTCGAAGCGAAGGTGAGCCTCGGGAAGGCCCTCGCTGCGGCGGGGAGGCACGAGGAGGCGCTCTCCGCGCTCCTGGAGGTGGTCCGTGCGAGCCCGCGGCAGGGCCCCGGGGAGGAGGCGCGGCTGGCGATGCTCGACGTCTTCGGCGTCATCGGACCGCGCTCGGAGCTCGCGGACGACTTCCGGGCCCGGATGGCCGCAGCGCTCTATCGCTGACGCCGCGATACGAGCCGATCCTTTCCTGCATCAGCTCCAAGTAGTACAAGGCCAGCCCTATGCGTTTCCTCACCCTCACGGCAGCCTGCCTCACAGCCGCCTCCCTCGCCGCCTGCAGCTCGAGCGATCGCTCGCGCGAGCCGCGCACCGACGCGGAGCCCGCGGTCCTGGCGCCCCCGAAGCTCGCCGACCCCGCCTTCCTCGAGCAATACGCCGAGACGTTCCGCTTCCGCCTGGGAAGGCCGAGCAAGATCGCGCTGACGCCGAAGGGCGACGCGGTGCTCTTCCTTCGCTCGAGCCCGCGGAGCTTCGTGAACGACCTGTGGAGCTTCGACCCGGCGACCGGGGAGGAACGCCGCCTCCTCACCGCAGAGGAGATCCTCCAGGGCGGCGCCGAGAGGCTCTCCGCCGAGGAGCTCGCCCGCCGCGAGCGCATGAGGCAGGCCGCTCGCGGGATCGCCTCCTTCCAGCTCTCCAAGGACGGTGAGCGGATCCTGGTGCCCCTCTCCGAGCGCCTCTTCGTGATCGAGCGGCGCACGGGCAAGGTCAAGGAGCTGCCGGCCGAGGGAGGCTCGCCGAGCGATCCCCGCTTCTCGCCGGACGGCCAGAAGGTCGCGGTGGTGCGCGACGGGGACCTCTGGGTGATCGAGGTGGAGTCGGGCAACCAGCGCCGCCTCACCACGCGCTCCTCGCCCACCGTCACCAACGGCCTCGCCGAGTTCGTGGCGCAGGAGGAGATGGACCGCTTCGAGGGCTACTGGTGGTCACCGGGCGGGAAGCTGATCGCCTTTGAGGAGGCAGACACCCAGGGTGTCGAGAACGCCTACATCGCGGATCCGACGAAGCCCCAGGCGGAACCCCAGAGCTGGCCGTACCCGCGCCCCGGCAAGCAGAACGTCTCGGTTCGCCTCGGAATCGCGCCGGTGACGGGCGGAAAGCCGGTGTGGGTGAGCTGGGACCGCGACCGCTATCCCTACCTCGCGAAGGTGACCTGGCAGGAAGAGGCACCCCTGAGCCTGTTGGTGCAGAACCGCGCCCAGACCGAGAGCGTGCTCCTCGCCGTCCAGGCGTCCACCGGCGAGACGCGAACCTTGCTGACGGAGAAGGACTCCGCCTGGGTCAACCTCGACCAGGACGTCCCGCGCTGGCTCCCCGACGGCGAGGGCTTCCTCTGGACCACCGAGCGCAACGGCGCGTGGCAGCTCGAGCTCCACGATCGCGACGGCGGGCTCGTTCGTGCCCTGACCGCTCCCGACCTCGGCTACCGCCGGCTCCTCGCCGTCGACGGGAAGCGCAAGACGGCGATCGTCGCGGCCTCGCCGAACGCCACCGAGCGCCAGCTCTACCAGGTCTCCCTGGGCGCCTCGGAATCCGGAGCTCCCTCGGAGCCCAAGGCGCTGACCACGGATCCGGGCGAGCACGACGCGACCTTCGCGGCCGATCACTCGCTCTACGTCCACACGCTCTCCTCGCTCGCCGGCGAGCAGCGCTTCACCGTGCGCCGCGGCGACGGCCACCCCTTCGGCGAGCTGCGGTCGGTGGCGGAAGCGCCCGCCTTCCTGCCGAACCTCGAGCTCGTCGAGCTCGCGAGCGAGCACGCCATGCGGGCGGCGCTGGTGCGTCCGCGCAACTTCGATCCCAAGCTGCGCTACCCGGTGATCGTCTACGTCTACGCCGGTCCCCACGCTCAGGTCGTGACCGCGGCGAGGGAGAAGTGGCTCCTGCAGCAGTGGATCGCCGACCACGGCTTCGTGGTGGTCTCGGTGGACGGGCGCGGGACGCCGGCCCGCGGGCGCGCCTGGGAGCGCGCCATCCACGGCAACCTCATCGACGTCCCGCTGGCCGATCAGGTCGCGGGGCTCAAGGCGCTCGGCGCTCGCTTCCCCGAGCTCGACATGGAGCGGGTGGGGATCTACGGCTGGTCGTTCGGCGGCTACTTCTCGTCGATGGCCGCGATGCAGCGGCCGGACGTCTACAAGGCCGCGGTCGCCGGAGCGCCGGTGGCCGACTGGCTCGACTACGACACGCACTACACGGAGCGCTACCTCGGCCTCCCCCAGGCGAACCCGGAGGGCTACCGGAAGAGCTCGGTGCTCAGCTACGCGTCGGAGCTCTCGCGGCCGTTCCTGCTGATCCACGGGACCGCGGACGACAACGTCTACTTCGCCCACGCGCTGAAGATGTCGGACGCCCTCTTCCGCGCCGGGAAGAGGCACGACTTCCTCCCGCTGGCGGGGTTCACGCACATGGTGCCGGATCCGCTCGTGACCACGCGCCTCTACACGAGGATCACCTCGTTCTTCGAGGAGCACCTGGGCGCGCCGGTGGCGCAGCCCTAGGCTTCCTCGCGCACCTCCTCGGCGTGCGGGAGCGGCTCGCCGAGGAGCTCGGAGAGGTCGAGGGCGTCGAGGAGGGCGGCGCCCTTCCGGTCGTTGTTGAAGAAGACGTAGGCGTCGCGGCCCGTGTCGCGGAGCTCGAGGGCCACCTCCTCCATCGCCTCCTTCCCGTAGCGCCCGCCGTACCTGGCCGAGGTCCCGTGGAAGCGCAGGTAGCGGAAGTCTCCCGTCGAATGCGGCGGGAGCTCCGGGAGCAGGTCGTGCTCGCAGATCGCCGCGCCGTAGCGGTCGAGGAGCTCGAGGATGGGCTCGTCATACCAGGCGATCGCACGGAACTCGAAGACGTGCCTCACGTCGCTGGGCAGGGCCTGGAGGAAGCGCTCGAGCCGCACCGGGTTGGCGGTCTTCCAGTTGGGCGGGAGCTGCCAGAGCACCGGCCCCAGCTTCGGCCCGAGCCTGCGGAGGGGCGCGAAGAACCGCTCGAGCCCCTGGCCGACGTCGCGCAGCTTGCGGGTGTGGGTCAGGTAGCGGCTGCCCTTGCAGGCGAAGAGGAAGCCGCGCGGCGTCTGCTCGCGCCAGCGATCGACGGCCTTCTCGGTGGGCAGGCGGTAGAAGGTCGCGTTGAGCTCCACCGTCGTGAAGACCTCGGCGTAGCGCGGCAGCCACCGCGTCTGTGCGAGGCCCTCCGGATAGAGGAGCCGGCGCCAATGCGGATACGACCAACCGCTCGTGCCCAGGCGCACGCGTCCCATGAGGCCATGATGGTCATCGCGGAGCCGTGTCGGAGGGTCGTGCGACACTTCCGTCTTTCGAGACGGGAGGCCACGAGATGACGGACCCGACTGCGTGCGACGAAGCGGAGGTCTTGGTACTCGATCTGGAGACCCGGCGGGCCTTCGCCGAGGTGGAGGGCGGGCGTCCGGATCTCCTCGGCCTCTCCCTGGCCGTGGTCTGGTCCTACGAGCGCGAGGCGTTCACCCCGTATTTCGAAGGCGACGCCGGTGCCTTGATCGATCGCCTGCTGGGCGCGCGGCTCGTCGTCGGCTTCAACCACGTGGGCTTCGATCTCGAGGTCCTGCGACCGTACGCGGAGCATCGTGAGATCGACGGGGTGCGCTGCTTCGATCTCCTCGTCGATCTCCGCTCCCGCCTCGGGCATCGTGTGAGCCTCGAGAGCTGCTGCTCGGCCACCCTCGGCAGCCGCAAGGCCGGCGACGGGCTCCAGGCGATCGAGTGGTTCCGCCAGGGGCGCCTCGCCGAGCTCGAGCACTATTGCCGCGAGGACGTGCGCCTCACCCGCGACCTCTTCGATCACGGGCGGTCCCACGGACAAATCCAGGTGCGGAAGAGGAGCCCGAGCGGCGAGTGGCACACCGCGACCGTGCCAGTGTCCTGGCCGATTCCTGACGCGGAGGCCGAGGGGAGCCTCGGCGGAGGCTCCCCTTCGTCGACGTGAACCGGCGGGTTCGCGTCATCGCGTTCCGGAGGGAACGGGCGCCCCTCCGGACGGGGCGAGGCTACTTCTTGCGCGAGCGCTTCGCCTTGGGCGCCGGCGGGGCCTCGGCGGCAGCCTTCGCAGGGGCCTTGCGCTGGCGCTTCACGGGCTTCTCCGCGGGAGCCGGCTCGACGGCCTCGACGGAGGGCATGATCGGCTTCGAGGTCACGGGAGCGCTCGGCGGGCCCGCCTGGTAGTTCGCGATCAGCTCGGGGCGGTTCTTGTTGTAGAGGTCGATCCCGTCGCGCAGCACCGCGAGGGCCTCGCGCCTGCCGAGCGGATCGGAGACCACCACGGTCTTGCGCTCCAGCGCCTTGTAGTCCTCGAAGAAGCGCTTGATCTCGCGGAGGCGGTGCGGCGGGAGCTGCCAAAGATCCGAGTAGGAGGCGTACTCGGGATCGTCCGCGTGGACGGCGATGAGCTTGTCGTCCTCGCCCTTCTCGTCCCGCATCTTCATCACGCCGATGACCTTGGCGCGCATCATCGCGAGGCTGGCGATCGGCTCCTGGCAGAACACGAGGACGTCGAGGGGATCGCCGTCATCGCAGTAGGTGCGCGGCACGAAGCCGTAGTTGGCCGGGTAGTAGACCGCCGAGAAGAGGATCCGGTCGACCATGAGGAGACCGGAGACCTTGTCCAGCTCGTACTTCACCTTGGATCCCATCGGGATCTCGATGATGGCCGGGATCGGGTCTTCGAGGTTTTCCGGCAGCTCGACGTCGTGCCAGGGGTGGTACGCCACGGTGTGCTCCTATGAGACGAAAGGGAGGCCTCGTTCGGGTGATCCGGGTCGGCCTCGCGGCGGGGCGCATCCAACGCACCTCTCTCCCTTTCGTCAAGCCCGGTCGTGCATCGGTGGCATCCAAATAGGAACTCCGCTTCCGAGCGCGGCAGATCCGTTCGCGTGTTTCACCGCGGATCGCGCGTGGATCGCCAGCGGGACGAGCGGCGCGCTCCTTGCTGCGCTGGACTCTGAGCCCGCTGCGGCAACCGGGCCGCGGGGCTTCGGAGGCGCGAAGGAGATGCTCGCCAAGGTACTCGCGATCGCCACGATCGCCGCTCTCGCCATCGTGTCCGCGGGCTGCGTGGCGAAGCCGAAGACCGTCGGCCAGGGCACCGTCGAGCCGCCAGTGGATCCGCCCGACCCTCCCATCCCGCCTCCCTGGGGCCCCGAGGGACCCTGGCCTCTCGACGATGTGAAGGTCTACGGCCCGGAGAGCGGTCTGCCCGGCGCGCTGACCGGCGTGGGGGTGGACGACGGGCAGAACGTCTACGTGATCGACGGCAACGCGGCCTACGCGATGCCGGTCGGCGAAACGATCTTCACCGAAACGGCCACCGGCGGGCAGTTCGACAGGGGCTACCCCGTCATGAGCATCGTGGGCGGCGCCAAGGATCGCGTCTACCTGGGCTTCCTCGCGTGGGACGCGGCACCAGAGGACCTCTCCGAGACCGACAAGCTCTACGGAGACGTCGACCGGATGGAGCTGCTGCCCGACGGGACCCTCGCTCTCGAGCACCACTACAAAATTCAGAACACGAACTCGAAGTGGATGGATCACACCCGGTCCATCTTCTCGCTCGCGAGGGTGACGGGAGGGCCGAACCACGGAGATGTCTACGTGGGGAGCAACCACGGCGTCACCCTCCTGCGCGGCGACGACTACGCGGACCATCGGCACGCGATCTTCCTCGACCGCAACGGCTCGGAGGCGATCGGCTACGTCTGGGCGGTGAACACCGATCCCTCCGGGAACCTCCTCTATGCGAGCCATTGGAAGGTGGCCGCGCTCCCTCCCACACCCATGGACGACGTCCTGGGCTTCCTCGACTCGAGCCGCGTGCCGTGGAAGGAAGACACCTGGCCGCAGCACCTTGGACCGGTCGAGGTCCCGAAGAACCTGCACGCCGTGGCGGGCGATCTCTCCCCGGAGAAGGGAATCATGTACGTGGGATCCTGGGGCATGGGCCTCTCCGCCATGCTGGACGCGCCGCGCAAGTGGTGGTCCATTCCGGGGACGCCCGACCCCGTGATCAACGGCCTCGAGCTCGATCCGTCGGACGGGAAGCTCTGGGTCGCGACCGGGTCCAGCGGGCTGTGGCGATGGGATCCCGCGACGGGGCGCTGGGAGCAGAGCGCTCTCGTTCCGGGGAACCTCCGGGTGAATCAGATTCACCTCGACGACACGGTGCAGCCGCGTGCCCTCTACGCCGCCACCGACGCCGGCCTATACGTGATTCGAGCGCGATAGACGTCTCTTTTCACACACGCTCCGACACGTTTCCGATGGATGGAATCCGCTTTCCACTGTAGCGTGGGGTGAAGGCCAGCCTGGTGCGCGCCCATCCATACAGCCTCCGTTCCGGGGGGAATTGGTCGCTGGGGAGACGATCATGCCGAAGGTGCTGCTGCTCAGCTACGACGCCGACGCACGGAAGGAGAGGGCCGCAGCGTTCGAGAGCGCAGGCTTTCGGGTCTCGGCCGCGGAGCCCGCGTGGCCGGAGTCTCGCGACCTGGCCTCGAGCTTCGACCCCGACGTGATCGCCCTCGACTGCGGGAGGATCGCCACCCACTGCAGGGAGATCGGCGAGAAGCTGCGCAAGTCCGCCCAGACGCGTGACCTTCCCCTGGTCCTCTTCCGCGTCGCCGATGCGGACGTCGAGAGGACCCGCCTCGAGGTCCCCGGGGGCGTGGTCGCCTTCGAGCACGAGCTCATCGAGCGCCTCCGCTCCGCCGTGCTGACCCGCTTCGCGAACCTGGCCAGGGCCGAGAGCGAGGCCTCGCGCGCCAAGGCCGCTCCCGCCAAGGCCGCGGTCGAGACGCCCAGGCCGAGCGCCGCCGCCGAGCCGGCCCCGAAGAGCGACGTCCGGAAGGTCGCGGCGAAGAGCTCGTCGAAGTCCAAGCCGGCGAACGCCGCCGCCCCGAAGAAGGCCCCCGCTTCGAAGGCCGCGCCGAAGGGAAAGGCGCGCACCCCGAAGGCGCCACGCGAGCCGGCGAAGGCCGCCGCGAAGGCGTCGCCGAAAACGGCCGCAGCTCGCTAAACGTTGCGGCCGGTTGTGTGGCCCCGCGAGGGAGCTACTCCTGCGCCACGCGCACCGAGGCCGTCATCGCCACGATCGCCTGACGCGCGTAGCGCTCGACCGCCCGGCGCTCCGCCTCGGTCAGGCCCTCCTCTTCGTCCTCCTCCGCCTCGTCCAGAGACTCGGCGATGTAGTCGGCCGCATAGGCCTGGACGCGGTCGGCGGCCTCTGGCTCGGCGACCTCGAGGGCGCGATACCGGACCTGCCCGAAGCGGTCACCGAACGCGTGGTCGAACATCTCCGCCAGCTCGAAGCAGAGGTACTCGAGGGTCTCCTGCGCCACGCCGGAGAGACCGTCCACGAGCCGCGCCCACTCCGAGAGCTCGGACTGCACGTTGGCGTAGCGATCCTGACGCCGGGTCCGCTCCCGCGGGGGCAGGTCCTCGAGGAGCTGCCAGGTACCCTCCACGATCTCGTAGGGAAGCTCCCGGCCTTCGAGCGAGCCTCTGGGCGGCAGCTCGATCCGCGGCTTGCGAGGCGCTTCGGCCTCCGAGGCCTCGACGGGCGGAGGGCGGACCATCCTGCCGATCTCCTCGGGATCCTTTCCGGCGACGAGGAGGTCCCAGACGCCGAAGAGGTTGCCGTAGAGGCGCATCGCGTCGCCAGGGTCGCCGAAGCGCGGCTCCTTCGCGAAGAGGGCGGGGATCACCTCCGGAGGCTGCCGGCCTTCGGCGATCGCCGCCGCGAAGCGGCTCACGGTGCCCTCCACGCCCACCTCGGCGCCGGCCCTCTCGAGTAGACGACCGAGGACGTCGCTCCCCTCGAAGATCCGCGCGAGCGATGGAGCCCTCGACGTCTCGTGCGCTCCTCCCCCGTCGGGCCGCCCATTGGTCTTTCCGTTTCGCTTCGCCATGTAGGGTTCTCGCTCGTGCCGTCTTCGGGTGTCCGCGCGCCCATCTTTGCCATGGTAGAAGGACGCAAGATAGGAAGGAGTCGCCCGAGATGCCCCGCAGCGGAGACGACGACGGCAACCGCCCCAAGAAGAGCTGGCGCGAGATCGATCGGATGCGCGGCCAGTCGCGCCACACCGGCGGCGAGCGGCCGGACCACTCCCGCGAGCGCCTCGAGCGCTCCCAGGCCTACCGGGAGTACAAATCGAGCCTCGATCGCTTCTTCGAGGGCGGCGCCTCCTCTGCCCCGGAGGGGCTGAGGGGCATCCTCGACCCGACCGGAGCGAAGACCGCGCGCACGAAGGCGATCGAGGCCATCCAGAAGGCCTCCGCGGAGGATCGCAAGAAGTGGGCAGAGCTGGTGACGGCCTTCGTCCAGGACCAGGAGCTCCCGCCGGATCCGTACCTCCTCACCGAGTTCCTCGGCCATCCGAAGGAGGCCGTGGCGGCCAAGGCGCTCGCGCGCCTGGACACGCTGGTCGCCGAAGGCCAGGCGAAGAAGATCCCGCCCTCCCTCGATCAGCAGCTCCGCTCCCTCGAGCTCACGGCCGACGACGACGAGCTCAGGGAGAGCGCCCGCCGCCTGCGCGAGCGGCTGAGATCATGAGAGCTCCAGGCGTCGTCTACCTACACGGGTTCGCCAGCAGCCCGACCTCGGAGAAGGCCCGGTTCTTCCGGGATCGCCTGGCGGAAGAAGGGATCCCTTCCGAGATCCCCGACCTCAACGAAGGCCCCGGCGGGTTCTCCAAGCTGACGCTCACGCGCGCCCTCGAGCAGACGAGGGCGGCGCTCTCGAGGGTGGGCGCGGACGAGCGTGGCGCGATCGTGATCGGCTCGTCGCTCGGGGGCTACCTGGCCGCGCTCACCGCCTCCCGCGACCCGCGGGTCCTTGGGGCGGTGCTCCTCGCCCCGGCCTTCGACCTCCCGGGCCGCTGGAACGCGTGGCTCGGCGACGAGGGCGTGGGGAGGTGGAGGCAGAGCCGAGAGCTCGACGTCCAGCACCACGCCTACGGGCGCATGGAGAAGCTGGGCTTCGGCTTCTACCTCGACGCGATGGGCTATCCGCCCTACCCGCGGCTGGGCTGCCCGGCGCTGATCCTCCACGGCGTCCACGACCGCGAGGTCGGGATCGGCACGTCGAGGAAGTTCGCGGAAGGCGCGAGCGACGTCCGCCTGGTGGAGCTCGACTCCGACCACGGGCTCCTGGACGTGAAGCCGCGGCTCTGGGAGGAGACCACGGCCTTTCTCGGCTCGCTGCAGGGGCGCTGAGAGCTTGTGAAGAATTCACAAGCTCTCGCGAAGCCGAAGGCGGAGCAGACGAAAAGAAGAGCGTTTTCGCGCGGAGCGCGGCTGAAGAAGTCGGGCCCGCTTCTGCGGGCCCGATTTCTTCACACGCTCTGAGAAAAGCTAGCGCTTGGAGCTGCCGCTGTTGGTCCCGTGGGCGACGCTCTGCGGGACCGCCTGCCGCTGCTCCGGGATCAGGTGGTGCATCCGGTCCCGCTTCACCTCGAGGTAGCGGCGGGCGTGCTCGCCCACCGGCACCAGGGAGGGGATCCGCGCCTCGACCCGAACGCCCAGCGTCGACATCGCGTCGACCTTCGCCGGGTTGTTGGTGATGAGCTCGATGGAGCGGATGCCGAGGAACTCGACCATGGCCGCCGCCGCCTCGTACGTCCGCGCGTCGTCGGGGAGCCCGAGGAGGCGGTTCGCGTCGACGGTGTCCGCGCCCTGCGCCTGGAGGGCATAGGCGCGGATCTTGTTCGCGAGGCCGATGCCGCGGCCTTCCTGGCGGAGATAGAGGACGACGCCGACCCCGCGCCGCGCGACCTCGCGCATCGCGCCGTCGAGCTGGGCGCCGCAGTCGCACTTGAGCGACGCGAAGGCCTCGCCGGTCAGGCACTCGCTGTGGACGCGCACCGCGACCCGCTCCTGCGCCTCGGGCTTGCCGAAGACCAGGGCCACGTGCTCGCGCGGATCGCCCGCCATCGAGAAGACGATCGCCTCGAAGGTTCCGTGCTCGGTGGGCAGATCGGCTCGGGCGAGCGCAACCATGCGGAGCCCATCATCGGGTGGCTGAACCATGCTGTGGCGACTCCTCCTGGACGCTCCGCCTTCCAAGGACGCGGCATCTCTCGGGGAATGATCTAGTCCCAAGCCACCAGGCCGGCCCCAAGAAATGGCTGTTTACCCCGGCCCGCGGCTTCGTGCCACCCCATCGGGGTTCGATTCGCGCCCGTCGGCTACCGGGGAGGGAGGCGCCCAGCCGTATGCCGGGCGCTCCTTCGGGAGCCCGCTATCGGAGCGCGTGACGAGCCCGGTCCCCCGGGAGCGGGTCCGATCACTTCAGCCGTTCGACTCGGAGGCCACCAGGCGCTGCAGCTCGGCGAGCGCCTCGCTGGTCCCGCGGTGGCGCTCGAGGTCGGCCTCGAGGCCCGCAGCGCGCCCGAGGGCCGCGTCGCGCTCGGTGGTCCGCTCCATCAGCCGCGCCTGGAGCTCCTCGAGCTCGATCGCCTGGGCGTCGACGAGGCCTAGCAGCTCCGTGGCCTCATAGGCCCCGCGCTCGAGCCTCTGGTCGCGCTCCGCGAGCGCCCGCTCCGCGTCGGCGAGGAGGCGGAGCTGCTGCTCGTCGAGAGACTTGAGCTCGAGGATCCGCGAGAGCGCCTGATCCCGCTCCTCCGCCAGCGCCTCGGCCTCGGCCACCAGCTCCTCCGCCACCCGAGCGCGCTCGGCCGCGACGGTCTCGGCGGCTGCGAGGGCCTTGGTCCGCTCCGTGAGCTCCTGGCTCACCCTGCGCAGATCGTCGCGGGTGGCCTCGAGGGTCTTTGCGATCGTGTCGCGCTCGGAGACGGCGGCGGCGAGCCGTGCCCGCAGGTCGGTGACCGCGTTGCGCACCGCCGCGGCGGCGCCGCCGGGCGGGAGAAGGGGCGCCGGCTTCGGCTCCTGAGCGGCCATCAGCCTGCCCCGGAGCTCCTCGATTCTCGCCCGCCCTTCGCGGACGGTCTCCGCCGCCGGGGCCGGGATCCGCGTGCGCCCCGCATGAGCCCGGGACACGGTCTGCGCCAGATCCGCCGAGAGCCCGGTCGGCACGGAGGGCGCGGCCTTCGTCTCCGCGGCCTGCTGGACCATGGGACGCGCCGCGGACCGGAGCTCTTCCCGGACGGTCGCGGCGAGGTCGGCGGAGGGGCGCTCGAAGCGCTCCCGCGCGTGGGCTGTCGTGGACGCGCTCGATCGCGCGGCCTCTGCGCGCGGCTGCGGCGCCGGGGTCGTGGCCGGCATGCTCTCCACCGGCCGCGAGGGTGCAGCCGGCTGCTGGGCGGAGGCCGCGGCGCGAGCCATGTGAGCGGGCAGGCCCCCGCGGGCGCGGCTCGCCTCGTGGGCCACCTGGCTCGCCTGGTCCGCGAGCTTCGCCTCTACCTCCACGAGCCCATCCCGGCGCGCCGGAGCCGGAGCCCTGGTCGCGGACACCTCGGCGGCGACGGCCCCCGCGAGCACCGCGGTTGCGGCGGCCGCCTTCGCGCCCTCCGCGGGGCGCCGATCGGGCAGGCTCGCGCGAGGCCTCGCGATCAACGCGGCGAGGTCCGGAGAGATCGACGACTCCTCGGGCTCGGGCGCGAGCGCGTCGAGGAGGCGGGTGCGGGGCTTGGCCCGGGACACGTTCGAATCGAAAGCGCGCTTCATGCGCTCCGCTCCTTGGGAGTGGCGGCTGCGGCTGCAGCCATCAGCTCGGCGATCAGCGCCTCCACGTCGGTGGCGCCCTTGCTCGTCGGGTCGTAGGCGAAGATCGGGATCCCCTCGCTGGAGGACTGCGCGAACTTGGTGCACTGGCGCACCACGGTCTTCGCGAGGAACTCGCCGTAGTGCTCTTCGAGGGCGCCGCGCGCCTCGCGAGCGATCTTCGTAGTCGGGTTGAAGGCGTTCAGCACGATCCGGATCTGCTGGAGGTAGTGCTCGAGCTCTTCCTCGAGCTCCTGCACCGTCTCGAACAGAAGCTTGAGTCCGTGGAAGGAGAGGAAGTCGGCGAGCACCGGCACGAAGAGATCGTCCGCCGCCATGATCGCGTTGAGGTTGAGCAGGCCGAACGAGGGAGGCGCGTCCATCACCACGAAGTCGTAGCGATTGGCGATCTCCTCCAGCGCCTTCCGCAGGCGGAACTCGCGGCCGCTCATCGGCATCAGGGCGAGGTCGATCGTGCTCATCCCGAGGTTCGACGGGATGAGGTGGAGCTCCTCGAGCGGCGTGCGCAGCAGCACCTCCTCGATGGGGAGCTTCTTCACGAGCACGTCGAAGAGGGTCTTCTTCTGCTCCTCCCCTTCGTAGCCCACGCACTTGGTGGCGTGGCCCTGGGAGTCGAGGTCGACGATCAGGACCCGGTGCCCCATCTCCGCCAGGCGGTAGGCGTAGGAGGAGGAGAGGCTGGTCTTGCCGGTGCCGCCCTTGAAGTTGAGGAAGAGCTGCTTGCGCAGCCCACGGCGCTCCGGATAACGCGCCAGGACCCGGCGAAAGAGCGACAGCTCCGCCGGCGTGAAGGTCTCACGGGCAGAGGCCGCGGCGAGCTCCGGATGCGTCTCGGCCTCGTTGAGCTCGCGCTCCGAGAGCGCCAGGATCTCGGCGAAGCGCTTTCGCGGGTAGCGGATTCCGTCCACGTTCGACGTCCTTCCAGGTTCCTAGGGGAGGAAGAGCTTCCTGCCACGGCGCACGATCCGCCCCGCGGCGAGGTGCTCCTCGATCACCGGGACGAGCGCCAGGGGTGAGTAACCCAGCTCGGCGGCGAGCGCCGAGTCCTCCATGCCGCGAAGGGCCGCCAGGAGCAGGGCCTCGATCGCGTCGAAGGCCGGCTCGTCTCCGCCCGCGGGGGAGGCAGGTTCGCCTTCGAACTCCGCCTCGAGCGCGGCTCCGCTTTCGTACGCGGCTGCGGTCTCGAGCGCGCCAGCCGCATCGCGCGCAGCTTCCGGCGCAGGTACAACATCCGCCTCGAGCGCGGCCTCAACCTCGAGCGCGACGTCGGCCTCAGGCGCAGCTGAAGCCTCAGGCACAGCTGAAGCCTCGAGCGCGCCTTCCGCCTCGAACGCGGCCTCGGCCTCGGCCTCGAGCACGGTTTCCGGCTCGATTGCACCTGCCGTCTCGACGACGTCTTCGGCGTCGCGCGAGCCTTCTGCCGCGAGCGCCACTTCGATCTCCGCGGGCTCCGCGTCGAGCGCTCCGCTCCGAAGCTCCTGCGCCGCCGACGAAGCGGCCATCGCGGCCTCGTACGCGAGAATGTCCGCGAGGCCCGCGGCATCGGCGAGGTCCGCGACAACGCTCGCGACCTCCTCGTCGGCGAGGATCCCCGCGTCCGATCCGCCCCTGGCGAAGCTCGACGCTGCGATCTCCTCGCGAGCGGTCAGGACGCCCTCCGGCGCGAGCCGCCAAAGGTTCGCCGCCACACGGGCGCGAAGGCGGGCCGCAGCCCTCCCCCGCTGCAGCTCCGGCAGCTCGGCGATCCCGGCGGCGTCCGGACCGAAGAGCTGCTCGGCCGACGCGCTCGCCGCGGAACGGACCGTCTCCTCGACATCCAGCAGCGAATCGATGAGCGCCAGCGCGGCGTCGGGATCCCGCGTGGACCCGAGCGCGATCGCGGCGAGCCTCCTCCCCTGCTTGTCCTCGTCCGAGAGGAGCGGCGCGAGAATGGGCCCCGGATCGATCCCGCGAGCCGACGCGGCGCCAAGCGCCGCCCTGCGGCGAACCCGGGGATCGGGGTCGTCGATCGCGTCGAGGAGCACGATCTCGAGCGCCCGCGGATCGTCGCCGGAGAGGCGCACCGCGGCGTCCACGGCCGCCGCGCGGATCGAAGCGTCCGGATCGCGCTGGAGACCCCGCACGGTGTCGAAGGCCAGGGCGCCACCTGCGCGGCCCAGGAGCTCGACCAACGCCGCGCGCGTCCGCACGTTCACCGAGCCGAGGACGTTCGCGATCGCCGGCACGGCCAGCTCGCCGGCGACCTCGACCAGCCGGGCCGCCGATCGGACACGGAACGCTTCGGGGCCGTCCGAGAGCTCCGCCGCGAGCCGCTCCGCCAGCGCGCGCTCCGCCGCCGAAGACAACGTGACAAATGCGCCATCACCGAGAGCGAGAGGCATCTCGGGCACGGTCGCCGTGGGCGTGACTGCTTCCACAAGTGTACCGGTGCGCCGTTCCATCGAGACAGCTCATCCCCGCAAGATCGGCAACGCCCGCCTTCTCCACATCTGGTCGAGGGCGGGCGAAGCGTCTACGAAGGGAACCTACACGACGAGGATCCCTACGTCCAGGCATGCGGAGCCGGGGTTCTCGCCGGGATCAGTGCCGGACCTCGACGAGGTCGAAGAAGAGATCCACCTCCTCCTCGCAGTGCTCGCACTCGCAGCGCAAAACACGCACACTTCCGGTGGGCGTGCTGCGGCTGCCCTCTCCCAGGAGGTGGAGCGATCCACCGCAGCCGCAGCGTGCCTTCGACGCGACCTCGTCGAGCTCGCGGAAGGAGCGGATCCGCAGCGGACGGTCGGCGCTCCTGCCCGGCGCCGATGCAGCGGCCCGACGTCGAGACGAGCGCCGCGCCGAGCGCGCCGCCATCGCGCCCATCGCGAGGACCAACGCGACTCCAAGGATCCATCCCGTCACGCTCTGCCCTCCACAGGGCTGCAGCTGGACATGACCGGCTCCTCCGGGCGTCCGTGAGGGGCCTGCTCGTAGGTCAAACCCCTACATTCACCCATATGTCTGGAAATTCTCATAGACTCACTTGGACATGGTAACGTGTCGGGTCGAATCGATGGAACCCTCCCCTTCGCTCTCCCCCGCCGTCCTCGTATGCGGCGCAGTCGCTTGGCGTATCGACCAGCTCGAGAGCGCCCTGGAGCGAATCCGCGCCAGCCTCCCGGCGGACGCGCTGTACCGGATCACCCTGGGCCATCGCCCGCGCGAGGATCTCCTCGTCCTCGTGCTCGAGCCCGGCAGCTCCACCAACCCGCGCTTCGCGGCCATCGCCCTGGAAGCCGCAGGGCTCGGCGGCCTCCGGGCCCTCGACATCGCGGCGTCGGTGAAACCGGACGCGATCCGGGAGCGCGCGCTCAAGGGCTGCGACCCGGTGCTGGAGGTCGACGATCCCAAGCAGACCGTGGCGAAGCTCCGCGCGGCGCTCGGGCGGGGCCCTTCCGCTTCCACCGGACGGACCGAGAAAGCCACCGTCCGATTCGACTCGGCCGAATCCTTCCTCGAGGCTTGGACGCGTGAGCTCTCCAACGGAACGATCTTCGTGCCCTGCACGGGCCGGGCGCCCGAGCCGTCGGCTTCCGTGGCGCTGGAGCTCATGGTCCCGGGCGATCCGGCACCGGTACGCGCCCTCGGGACCGTGCTCCGCCGTCGGGACGGCGGCTTCGAGGCGCGGGTGGCGCTGGCCGACGCGGCTCGCTCCCGGCTGGAGTCCTCGGTGAAGCGGCTTTGCGCTGGGGAATCCAAGGAGCTGCGGCACGAAGGCCGCCTGCCCATCCGCCTCCCGGCTCGGCTCTCGCTCGCCGGCGGCAACGTCGTCGCGGCCTGGACCCGAGACCTCTCCCGCGGCGGCGCCTTCGTACAGATCGAAGCGCCTCCGGCGCTGGGCACCGCCGTCGAAGTCTCGATCGAGCTGCCGGGTGGCGAGTTGCTCCGCGCGCCGTCCCAGGTCGTGCGGGTGGTGGGACCGGCAGAGGCGAGCGCTCGCGGGAGGCCTGCGGGATGCGGCCTCTCCTTCGGCGAGCTCTCGCCCGGCGACCGGGAGAAACTCGAGGCCTTCGTGGACGCGACCGAGCTCCGCCCCAACGCCCGCGTGCTCCTCGTGGACGACGTCGCGCTCTTCCGCAGGATCCTGGGAGACGAGCTCGCCTCTCGCGGCTGCGAGGTGCTCGAGGCCGAAAACGGCGCGGACGCCTTCGACCGGCTGGTAGACGAGCTCTTCACGCTGGACCTGCTGATCCTCGACCTCGTGCTCCCCAACACCTCGGGTGTCGAGCTCCTTCACCGGATTCGCCAGCTGGGCGGCGAATCCGACCTGAAGATCGCGGTGGTCGCCGGCAGCGTCGACAACCCTGGAGTGCGGAGCCGAATCCTCGCCGCGGGCGCGAACGAGGTCCTCCCGAAGTCGCTCCCCGCACCCGAGATCGCGGATCGCCTGTTGGGGCTGCTCCGGTCCTAACGCGAGGGGAGCTTGGACCGGACCGCTTCCCACGAGCGCTGCGGCGGCTGGCCCACCTCGCAAGGGAGGCCGGAGTCCTGCCAGCCCTTCTCGATCACCTGCCCCGCCGCGTCGCGGGCGCCGCCGAAGCCGGTGCGGCACTCCACGAGGTCCTCGCGGCCCGTGGCCTCGAGGAGCTGCGCCGCCTTCAGGGAGCGGTTCCCCCCGGCGCAGCCCAGGACGATCTTCGACTCCGGCGGAAACGCGGTTTCGAACGCCTCGATGAAGAGGGGGTTCGGCGTCATCCCCGCGGCGGAGCGGTGCATGAACGGGATGTTCACCGCCCCCGCCGGATGACAGGCCTCGAACTCCGCCTCGCTGCGTACGTCGACGTAGGTGTAGCCCTGCTGCAAGAGGTCGTTCGCTTCTTCAGGCGAGATCCGCTTCGGCATCCGTGTCTCCTCCGAGGAGCTGTCCGTAGCGCTCCTCCATGGTCGTGCGGACATATCGTTCGATGTCGTCCGCGGTGTCGAGGGCCATCGCCGCCTGGAGCAGCTCCCGACCATCACTAATCGTGCTCGCTCGTATCACACGTCTGACGAGGGGGATCGCCGACGCCGCCATCGAGAGCTCGTCGACCCCGAGGCCGAGCAGCATCAGCGTGTACTGCGCCTCGCCCGCCATCTCGCCGCAGACCGACACCGGGATCCCGCGGGCGTGGCCGGCGTCGACGACGAGCTGCATCATCCGCAGGATCGAGAGGTGGAGCGGCTGGTAGAGGTAGGCCACCTCGCGGTTCTGGCGATCGATCGCCAGCGAATACTGGATCAGGTCGTTTGTCCCGATGCTGAGGAAATCCACCTCCGCGGCGATCCGATCCGCGAGGAGCGCGGCGGACGGGACCTCGATCATCGCCCCCACCTCCGGCTGCGCCGTGGGGATCCCCTCCGCGCGAAGCTCCTCCCGCGCCGCCTCGAGCGCGGCCCTGGCGGCGCGGAGCTCGATCATGCCGGAGACCAGCGGAAAGAGGACGCGGACGGGGCCGTGGACCGAGGCCCTGAGGATCGCGCGAAGCTGCGTGCGGAAGACCTCCGGATTCCGCCTGCACAAGCGCAGGGCCCGAAGGCCCAGGGCGGGGTTCGGCTCGCTCCGCCGCAGCCGGTCCATCGGCATCTTGTCGGCGCCGAGGTCCACGGTGCGGATCGTGACGGGCCGCCCCTCCATCTGGATCACGAGGTTCCGGTAGACCTCGTAATGCTCGTCCTCGCTCGGCAGGTCGGTGCGGCCGAGGTAGAGGAACTCGGTGCGGAAGAGGCCGATGCCACTCGCGCCCGCCCGCGCCACGCCGGGGATCTCGATCTCGAACTCGAGGTTCGCGTTGAGCCTCACGACGCTGCCGTCGAGGGTGCGCGAGGGCAGCGTCCGCTCCCGCTCGAAGGCCTGCTCGGTGCGGGCGAAGCGCGCCTTCGCCTCGGCGAAGCGGACGAGCTGGTGGGGCTCCGGCCGGAGCGCGACCGTGCCCCGCTCGCCGTCGAGGGCGATCTCGTCGCCAGCCGCGGCGAGCTCGCTGGCCCGCACCGCGCCCATGACCGCGGGGATCCCCCGCGCGTGGGCGACGATCGCCGTATGGGAGGTCTTGGCGCCGCGGTCCGTGACGAGGCCGAGGATCCGCCCGGGCTGCAGGAGCACTGCAGCGTCCGCGGGCGAAAGATCTCGGGCCACGAGCACGACGCCGGTCGGGATCTCCTCGGCGGCGTCGGGGATTCGGCCCATCAGGTTCCGCACCACCCGGTCGGCGACGAAGGTCACGTCGTGGCGCCGCTCCCGGAAGTACTCGTCCCCCAGCCGTCCGAAGGCGCTCCGCAGCTTCCGCGCACAGCGGCGGATCGCCCACTCGGCGTTCATCTGCTCGTCGCGGACGAGCTTCTTCGCCGCCCCCCCGAACTCGGGGTCCTGGAGCATGAGCCGGTGGGCCTCGAGGATCAGCGCGTGCTCGGGGCCCTCGCCTGCCTCCACGCGGCGCTTCATCTCGAGGAGCTGCCGGTCCGCCAGCGCCAGCGCAGCCTCGAGGCGCTCGAGCTCGGACTCCGCCTCACCGGGCGCGAGGGGCCTTCGCGGCGTGCGGACGCGCCCGCGGTCGAGCAGGTAGGCGGGCCCGACCGCGATGCCGGCGGAGGCACCGATTCCGGTCAGGACGATTGGGGCACGGTTGCTCAAGGCTCGGGTCCCATCCTACCTCACCCCGTATCCTCGCCGAAGCCGCTCTCGATCAACGCGCCGATCGCCTCCATGGCCTCGGCGCCGTCGGCTCCGTCGGTCCGGACCGCCACCGTCGACCCTTGCGCGGCGGCGAGCATCAGCACGCCCATGATGCTCTTCGCGTTCGCGTTCTGGCCGTTCCGAGACACGGAGATCTCCGACTGGAACCGATTCGCCGTCTGCACCAGACGAGCGGCGGCGCGGGCGTGGAGCCCCAGGCGATTGACGATGGTGAACGTGCGCTCCAAAGCTTCCATCGTTCCTCTCTAAGCCCAGACGAGGGCCAGCACGATCCCGACCGCGACCGCGATCCATCCTGCCGCGACGGAACCGCGCCTCGCGAGCAACCACCAGGCGGCGGCCCACGCGACGATCGACGCGCCCAGGAGCAGCGCGAAGCTCGCGTTTCCCGCGCCATGATGCCCGGTCGCGAAGGCGATGGGCACGAAGGCGGCTGCGACACCGCCCAACACCGCCACGGCCACGCGAAGCCTCGCGCCCCAGCGGAGGAGACCGATTCGCCGCAGCACCTCCACCACCTCCCCCTCGCGCCGGTAGCCCTCGACGAAGAGGCGTACACGAAGAGCGAAGTGGGGCAGGTCGTAGAGGCCCAGGAAGATCGCGACGGCCCACAGGCCCGTCCAGGGGCTCGAGAGCGCCGCCACGAGTCCCGCGAGCGGCCGCAGCGAGAGCCAGAAGAAGGAGTCTCCCACGGCGGCGAGGGGAAACATCAGCGCCTGCCTGAAGCGCTCCAGCTCCTCCACCGGCTCCTCGCCCCTCGCGATCCGCTCCTCGTGGCGGAGCACGCCGCCCAGGATCGCGGCGGAGAGGTAGGGGTGGGTGTTGAAGAACGCGACGTGGCGCTTCACCGCCTCGGTGCGGGCCTCGCCCTCGGGATGGAGCCACGCGAGGGCCGGCCAGAGGGCGTGGGCCATCCCCAGGCTCTGCATCCCCCTTGGATTCCACGACGCCTGGAGGAGGAGGCTGCGCAGGAAGACGCGCAACCGGATCCGCCCGGGGAGCGCGCTCCTCGCCGCCAGGCCCGCGTGGGATCGGTGGGCGATGAGGCTCATGGGTGCCTCCCGCTCATCGCCAACGCGACGACGACCGCGCACGTTGCGCCGAGGCCCGCCATCCAGAGGCCCCCGGGAATCCTGGCCACCCGGACGGAGGCCGCGCCTCCGACCGCCCAGAGGAGGAGCCATCCGTAGCCCAGGCCCTCGTCGAGCCATAGGGGGAGCGAGCGGTGGATCAGGGCCACCAGCGGGCCCCCCGCCGCCGCGGCGACGGCCGCCAGGACCGCCGCGCCGACGAAGGGGCGCCACAAGCCCTTCAGGTGTTCCTCGACCGCGCGGTCGGGACGGCCTTCTTCGAGCCAGCGCTCCGCCCTCGCCTGCGCCTTCTCGTTCGATCGCTCATCGAGGCGCTCCAGCCGCCGCGCCACGATCGCCACCGGCGCGAAGAGCGCGAAGGCGAGGCAGGCGATGCTCGCGTCGAAGCCGGCGGATCCCGCGCTGACCCCCGCCGCCACGATCGCCAACGAGGCGGCGGTCTCGTGCTGCGGCAACGAGGCGCCGAGGTTCGCGGCGCCGATCCAGAGCAGCTCGAGCGGCGCTCCGATCATCAGCCCAGCCTGCGCATCGCCGAGGATCCAGCCGAGCAGCGGCCCGACCACGATCGGCCGGCTCGCCTGCGCCTGCAGGAAGGCCTTTCGATCGAGGCTCACGAGACCGCCGACCACCGCAGCGGCGATGATCGGCAGCGGGCCGCTCACCGGTGCGCCGCCTCGAGCCGCGCCTCGAGCTCCCGGAGGGAGGCCCGGTGATCCGTCGGGACCGCACGAGCTTCGACCTCGATCCCCTTGCCGGCCATCTCCTCCAGGAGGGCGAGCTCGGCCTCCGAGAGGAAGACCGAGGGGGAGACCGGCTTCCGACCTGCAGCGAAGTGGACGTTGCCGAGGTTCACGTGGGCCACCTCCGCGCCCCTCGCGAGCGCCTCCACCGCTCCCTCCACGTCTCGGACGAGCACGAGCACCCGCTTCGGCCCTCGCGAGAGCGCCTTCCAATCGACCTCGTCGAAGCGGAGGATCTCCGAGGTGACGAGGGGCGGAAGCGCCAGCGACATCGCCGCCTGCATGAGCGGCGACGCCGCCGCGGCGTCGTCCACGACCACCACCTGCTCGGCACGAAGGTGGGGGATCCAGGTGGAGACCACCTGGCCGTGGATCATCCGGTTGTCGACGCGGAGCAGGGAGATCATGGCTTTCCGACCTGGCCGATCCCTCGCAGGCGATCGCTGGCGAAGACCACATTCGCGCGGCCGAACTCGACGAGCTCCGCCGCGACGTCCCTGGCAGACTTTCCCGCCGAGCGGCTGGTCGCGACCTTGAGCAGCATCGGCAGGTTGACGCCGGCCACGACCTCGAGCCTCCCGGCCTCCATGAGGGAGAGGCCGCAGGTGGAGGGCGTGCCGCCGAAGACGTCCACGAGGACCACGACGCCCTCGCCCTGGTCCACGCGCTCCACCGCGTCCAGGATCTTCCGCCTGCCGGTATCGAGGCCCTCGTGCGGGAGCAGGTTCACGATCGCGAGATCCGCGAGCGTGCCCACGATTCCTTCCGCTGCGGTGACCAGCGCCTCGGCCATGCGCCCGTGCCCCGCGACCACGATCCCGACCATGGTGGCTTTTGCCTCCGGCTTCGCGCGACTTATATATGCCTTCCGACCGACGTGGAAGGAACCCGGTCAGTCCTTCTCCACGTCCCGATCCCAGACGCGCACCAGGGTCTCGGTGCCGGAGAGGCCCTCGGCGAGGGCCCGGGCGAAGGCGACGGAGCGGTGCTTCCCGCCGGTGCACCCGATCGCGACGGTGAGGTAGCTCTTTCCCTCCCGCCTGTAGTGCGGGAGGAGGAACTGCACCATCCCGCGGACATGGGTCAGGAAGGCCTGCGCCTCTTCCCTCTCCATCACGTAGGCGGCGACGTCGGGCTCGCGCCCGGTGCGCTCGCGCATGCCGGCCACGAAATAGGGGTTCGGCAGGAAGCGAACGTCGACCACCAGATCGGCCTGCGGCGGCAGCCCGTACCGGTAGCCGAAGGAGGTCACGGTGACGTTGAGGAGGCCGTCCACGTGCTCGCCGAAGCGGCTCTGGATCATCCGCTTCAGCTCGTGGACCGTCACGCTGGTGGTGTCGATCACCTCGTCCGCCATCGCGCGCAGGTGGCGGATCAGCTTTCGCTCCTCCGCGATCCCGTCGGGGACGGTGCCCTCCGGGGAGATCGGGTGGCGCCGGCGCGTCTCGGAGAAGCGGCGGATCAGCGCGTCGTCCGCGGCGTCCAGGAAGAGGACCTCGACCTGGAGGCCGTCGCGGCGAAGTCCCTCGATCGCCTGGGGCGTGTCCGCGAGGAAGCGGCCTTCGCGGGCGTCGACCACGACCGCGACCTGCGGCATGTTCCCCGCGTAGCGGGCGAGCTCCATCAGCTTCCCGAGGAGGGGCACCGGGAGGTTGTCGATGCAGAAGAAGCCCACGTCCTCCAGCGCGCGAATCGCCGTGGACTTTCCGCTCCCGCTCATCCCCGTGATCAACACGATGCGCGGCGAGCTGCTCGAAACGTCCGGAGTCATTCGACCTCGTCTCCCAAACCGCGGCTCGGGCGCACCTGCGCGATCTCGCGGTTGAGCTGTGCCTGGAACTCGCGCGCGGAGTGATAGCCCTGGAACTTCAGGAGCTGGTTCCGGGCCGCGACCTCGATGATCGTCGCCATGTTCCGCCCCGGCCTCACCGGGACCGTGAGCTTCGGGATCTCGACGTCGAGGATGGTGTGGTGACGATCCTCGATCCCGAGCCGGTCGTACTCCATCCCGGGATCCCACTCCACCAGCTCGACCACCATCTCGATCTTCTTCCGCTCGCGGATTGACGCGATGCCGAAGAGATCCTTGATGTTGATGATGCCGAGGCCGCGGATCTCCATGTGGTGCTTGATGATCGCCGAGCCGGATCCGTAGACCGAGTCGAGCTTCTTGCGCTTGATCTCGACGATGTCGTCGGCGACGAGCCGGTGGCCGCGCATCACGAGATCGAGGGCCGCCTCGCTCTTGCCGATCCCGCTCTTCCCGAGGAGGAGGATCCCCACCCCGAAGACGTCGAGGAGCGCGCCGTGCACCGAGG
This sequence comes from Vulgatibacter incomptus, assembly GCF_001263175.1. Classification (GTDB taxonomy): domain Bacteria; phylum Myxococcota; class Myxococcia; order Myxococcales; family Vulgatibacteraceae; genus Vulgatibacter; species Vulgatibacter incomptus. The sequence continues at coordinate 3,090,860 of NZ_CP012332.1, forward strand.
TCTGCGCGGTGAGCGCCTCGGCGAGCACGTCCTGCACCTTCACGATGAAGGTCGAGGAGAGGAGCGTGGTCACCATCAGCGGGCAGCCGTGCCGCTCCGCCGCCTCCACCATGCAGGCGGGCACCGGCAGGCCCTTGGTCACCACCAGGCAGGCGAGGGTCTGCGAGAAGAAGCCCTCGGCGATCTCGTCCTGCCGGGCGGGCGGGAGGGTGCCGAAGTACTCCAGCTCGGTGTTGCCGAAGACCTCGATCCGCTCCGGGTGGATGTGCTTGAAGAAGCCGGCGAGGACCAGGCCGTGCTTCTGCACCCGATCGTGCGTGATCCTCCGCTCCAGGCCCGCGCGGCCGGCGACCAACGAAAGCTTCAGCTCCTCGCCGCTCTCCTCGAGCAGGCGCGCGACCTTGATCGAGCTCACGCCGCCTCGTGGCACGATTCGGGAGGCAGCGTCAAGCGCATCGCCGGCTCGCGCAGCGCCCCGATCGTTCGCCGATGTAGGCGCTGGTACTCAGCGGGAACCGGCGGCCTTCGCCGGCGCGTCGCCAGCGAGGGCCGTCGCGAGCCTCGCGTCCACGGTCTCGAGCAGCGACTCGGCGCCGGAGGCGGTCTCCGGGAAGGAGACCAGGCTCGCGACCGGCGTGGCCTGGTAGCCCGGCAGGCGCGGCTCGGCGGAGCGGAGCTCGGCGAGCTGGCGATCGACCAGGCGCTCGGCATCCGCGCGGGTGACGGAGTGGAGGAGGACCGCGATCCGATCCGGGCCGACGCGAGCGACCACGTCGCTGTCCCGGAACGCCGCGCGGATCCGGGCGGCGAAGGCCGCGAGGACCTCGTCTGCCGCGAGCGAGCCCTGGGACTCCCGGAGCGCGCCGAGGTCTGCGTCGAAGCCGGCTATGGCCAGGGTCCGCCCTTCGCGCCGCGCGAGGGAGACGGCGTTCTCGCAGGCGCGGAGCAAGGTGGGGAGGTCGACCAGGCCCGTGAGCGGATCGCGCCCGCGAGAGGCCTCGTCGCCCTGGCGCAGGGAGAGCTGCCCCATCACCGCGGCGGCGAGCTCGTCCGGGAGGAAGGGGTTGGCGAGGACCACCGCTGCTCCCGCCTCGACGAGGGCCGCGCGGCCCTCGCCTGCCCCCGCGATCGCGAGGACGGGCGTCCATCGGGTGTGCAGGTCGGCTCGGATCACGCGCAGGAGGTCGGCGCCCTCGGCGAAGGAGCCGACGTCGAGGATGAACAGCTCCGGAGGCCGGCGCTCCACGGCCGCGAAGAGCTCGGCGGCGGTGGCGGCGGGCTCTGCGGCGACCCCGTGGGGCGCGAGGCTCTCGGCCACGAGGGAGAGGGTGGCGCGGTTGGAGCCCGCGACGACGATCCGGGTCCCCAGCCGAGGCCTGGCGTACTCGGTGGCGACACGGAAGAGCCCCTGGAGGTCGGGAGGCCTGGCGACGATGCCCACCGCGCCGGCGCGGATCGCCTCGAGCCGCGCGTCGAGGGAGGAATCGCGGGAGACGACCACCACGGGGCCGATCCCGGCGCCGCGGAGCCGCGAGCAGATCTCGATCCGCCCCTCGTCGAGGCCCACGATCACCACGTCGGGCCGCTCGTCGATCGCGGTGCGCAGCGCCTCGTCGGGAGCGCTGCAGATCCGCAGCGACTCGTCGGCGCCGAAGGCCGCAGCGGCCTCCTCGCTCTCGATCAGCAGGACCTTCGGGCGCCAGCCCCTGCCCCGCCGGCCCATGACCGGCGTGGCGCCGGCGGCGGCGCGGACCTTCGCCCCGAGGGCCGAGACCAGGCCATCGAGCTTGGCCCTGCCCGCGCCCGGCGCAAGCAGGCCCGGGCCCGCGGCGACGATCAGATCCTCGATCGCGCCCCCGAGCCGGGAGATCTCCGGAAAGCCGTACGAGGCCCCGGAGCCGCGAAACCGATGGGCCGAGAGCCTCAGCGAGCGGAGGGCCTCCTCGTCGCCGCTCCCGCCCAGGGAGTGGAAGGCAGCGTGCATCGACGCCGCCTGCTCGCGAGAAGCGGAGAGATAATCGGCCAGGAGCGCGGCCCGCTGCTCCTCGGAGGGAAAGAGGTCCTCGTCATCCTCTCCGTCCACGTCGACGAGGGTCTCGTCGTCCTGGGCCGCGGCAGCCGGGCCGAGGAGCTGCCGGAGCGTGTTCAGGAGCTGGTCGGCCACCAGGGGCTTGTGGAGCACCGCGTCGACGCCGCACTCGTTGATCAGGAGCCGATAGCTCTTCAGGTCCCGGTAGAACGCCGTGACGAAGACGATCGGGAGCTCCGCGGCGGCGTGCGTGGACCGGAGCCGGCGCGCCACGTCCTCCCCCCGCATCCCGGGGAGGAGGCCGTCGAGGATCACCAGGGCAGGCTTCTCGGCGGCGATCCGCCGGAGGCCCTCCTCGCCGGAGCGGACGGCGACGAGCGTGCGACCGACCGACGTGACGGCCCCCGCTACGAGTGGGTGGAAGTTGACGTCGTCATCGATCAGCAGGACCACACCGGACTCGTGCCGCACGTCGGACCCCCCAGTCAGTACTTCTCGTCTTCCTCGACGATGAGACTGTAGATGGAAGCCGCGTCCTCCGCGTCCAGGATCGCGCGCCGGAGGGCAGGGCTCTTGAAGAGCCGGCTGATCCGCGCGAGGGCCTTCAGGTGGATGCCCGCGGAGTTCTCCGGCGCGAAGAGGGCGAAGAAGAGGAAGCTCGGCTTCCCGTCGATGGCGCCGAAGTCGACGCCCTTCGCCGAGCGACCGAAGACCCCGGTGAGCTGCTGCACGCCCCGGAGCTTGCCGTGGGGGATCGCCACGCCGTCGCCGATCCCGGTGGAGCCCAGCTTCTCGCGCTCGAGGAGGATCTCCGGGAGATGGCCGGCGAGCGGTCCCGCCAGGCGCGCCGACATGGGCGCGCTGAGCTCCTCCAGGATCGTTCGCTTGTCCGTGCCCGCGAGGGACGAAAAGACGAAGTCGGGGCTGAGGAACTCGGAGATCTTCATGGTGCTTCCCCGTTGGATCGCGGCCCCGGTTGGTACACCCCCGGCCTGCCGCCGATCAAGCCCCGAGGTTAATAGATCTTCCGTCGCTTGCTGGACGGGAGGATCCCGATCTCCTCCCGGTACTTGGCCACGGTCCGCCGGGCGATCACGATCTTCTCGAGCCTGAGCAGCTCGACCAGCTTCTGATCGGAGTGGGGCGTCGTCTCCGACGCGACGATCCGCTTGATCGCGGCCTTGACCGCCTCGCTCGCCACCTCGTCGCCGCCGGACTTGGCGATGGCGGAGTTGAAGAACCACTTGAGCTCGAAGATCCCCTGGGGCGTGTGCACGTATTTGTTCGTGGTCACGCGCGACACCGTGGACTCGTGCATCTGGATGTCTTCGGCGACGTCCTTGAGGATCAGCGGCTTCAGCTGCGAGACCCCGTGGTCCAGGAAGTCCCGCTGGAACTTCACGATCGACTCGGTGACCTTGTGGATCGTGCGCTGCCGCTGGTGGATGGAGCGGATCAGCCACAGCGCCGATCGCAGCTTCTCCTGGATGAACTCCTTGGAGCCGTTCGCCTTCGCGTCGCCGTTGCGGAGCGCGTCGCGGTAGTGGTGGCTGATCCGGAGCTTCGAGAGCCCGTCGTCGTTCACCACCACCATGTATTCGTCGCCCACCTTGTGCACGTAGACATCGGGCGTGATGTACTGCGCTTCCTCGGAGACGAAGTGGCGGGCGGGCCGGGGGTCCATCTCGGCGATGGTCTTCACCGCCTCGATCACGTCCTCCCGGACGTCGTCCTTCTCCGCCTTGGTCTCCTTGGCCCATTCCTTGACGATGGCCTCGAGGTTCTTGGACTCGAGGGCCTTCAGGAAGCGGCGGATGATCACGCCGACGAGGGTGCCCTCTTCTCCCCAGGCGCGGGCCTGGATCAGCAGGCACTCCTGCAGGTCGCGGGCGCAGACGCCGAGCGGCTCGAGCTTCTGGAGCTTCCCGAGGGCGCTCGCCGCCACCGCCAGGCTGGCCCCCGCCTCGGCGGCCACGGCGATCAGCGGGTCTCCCTCGAAGTCCTCGATCCGGAAGTAGCCGAAGTCGTCGAGGTTGCCGAGGATCAGGAGCGCCACCGTCTCCTCCTCCTCGGCGAAGTCGGCGAGGCGCATCTGGGCGACGAGGTGCTCGAAGAGGGTCTCTTCCCGGGTGAGGTTCGCCTCGAAGGGAGGCAGGTCCTCGGACATCCCCTTGTTCGAGGCCGTGGTCGGCGTGAGCTGGTAGCTGTTGAGGTAGTTCTCCCAGTCGATCTCGTTCTGCCCGTCGGCGCCCTTCACCTCCTCGGAACGGTTCTCGGGAGGCTCGGGCGCCGCCCTCTCCTGCTCCACGAAGCGCTCGATCGAGGTCAGCTCCTCCGCCGACTCGGCGCGATCCTGGTCGATGGTGCTGGTCGGCTCCTCCAGGAGCGGGTTCTGCTCGATCTCCTCGCGGATCAGGGACTCGAGCTCGAGCCGGGAGAGCTGCAGGAGCTTGATCGCCTGCTGCAGCTGGGGCGTCATCACCAGCTGCTGCGACATTCTCAGGTGCTGCTTGAGCTCCAGCGACATCTCCCACCCTTGGCTGCTTCGAATCGAACGTGAGTGTACCGGCCTCTTCAGTCGAGGCGGAACTTGTCCCCTAGATAGAGCGAACGCGCCCGCTCGCTCGACGCCACCTGCGCCGGCGTCCCCTCCTCCAGAATCCTCCCCGACGCGATGATGTAGGCGCGATCGCAGATCCCCAGCGTCTCGCGCACGTTGTGATCGGTGATCAGCACGCCCAGCCCTCGGCCCTTCAGGTCCGCGACCTGGCGCTGGATCTCGCCCACGTTGATGGGATCCACGCCGGCGAAGGGCTCGTCGAAGAGAATGTAGGTCGGCCGCGGGATGAGCGACCGAGCGATCTCGCAACGCCGCCGCTCGCCCCCGGAGAGAGACTCCCCGCGGGTGTCGGCGACCTTCTCGAGCCCGAACTCCCGCAGGAGCTCCTCGCAGCGCTCCTGCCTCTCGGCGCGGGAGAGCGATTGCCCCTCCAGGACCGCGAGGAAGTTCTCGCGCACCGTGAGCTTGCGGAAGATCGAGGCCTCCTGCGGCAGGTAGCCGATCCCCGCCCGGGCGCGCCGGAACATCGGAAGGTGGGTGACGTCGTGGTCGCCCAGGTTCACCTGGCCCGCGTCGGGCCGCACCATGCCGACCACCATGTTGAACGACGTGGACTTGCCGGCCCCGTTCGGACCGAGCAGGCCCACCACCTCACCGGGGCGGACCTCCAGGTTCACGCCGTCCACCACCCGCCTGCCGCGGTAGATCTTGACCAGGCCCTCCGCCCTCAGGGCGGGAACGTCCGGCCTCGCACCGCTCGCGATCATTTCGTCCCCTTCTGCAGCTCTTCCACGGGGAAGACCGCTCGGGGCTTCTCGATCTCCACCCTGCCCTGGCCCACCTGGAAGACCGCGCGATCGCCGCGGAGGGACGAGGAGCCCTCCGTGATCACGGGGTTTCCTTCGAGCACGAGCCGTTTTCCGCCGCCGGCGAAGTGCGCCCTCTCGGCGGTCCCCTGCCGGGCGCCCTGCTCCACCCGCACCGGACCTCCTTCGGTCCATCCACTCTCGACGTGTCCGCGATCGTCACCGATCGTGACCAGGCGCGAGGCCCGCACGACGACGTCGCCGCGAACCGCGACCACGTTCCCGCTGAAGATGGTGCGGTGCCGGGCGAAGTCGTGGGTCACCTTGTCGGCGGTGATCCGCATCGGCCCGGTGCTTCCCGGCAGGTCCGCCGCATCGTCGCCGGAGAGCTCCGCCCGCGCGCGAACGAGGGTCGCCTGGCTGGAACCGGTCTCGTAGACGAGGGTCTCACCCGAGAAGCTGCGGCCTTCCTCCACGAGCGTGGTCTCGCCCGACAGGTGCAGCTCTCCCGTCACGTTGTCGAAGTAGCCGCTGCGCGAGGTCATCGTCCGAGCGCCCTGGGTGGCGGAGACCGGGCCGTCGCAGCTCACCTCGCGGACGCGCGAGGCGTTGTCGTAGACGGCCGTGAGCATCGGGCAACGCACCTCGAGGTCGCCCCGGGACGCGACTACGCCGCCGCCAAAGACCGCGCGGTGCCGTCGATGATCCACGGTCAAGGTCTCGCTCCGCAGGTCGATCGGGGCGGACGGCTCACGGGTCGCCGCAGCCGGCTCCACCGCGGCGGCGGGACTCTCGTCGGGGGGAGTGACCGCCTTCGCCGCAGACGGAAGCGCCGCGAGAATCGAGCCTGCCCAGATCCAGGACCGAACGTTCATGGCTGCTTCCTCGACTCGGCGAGCCTCGAGACGGCGTGGACCCCGCCCTCGAGCTCCAGCTGCTGGTCGTCCAGCCGGAACGAGTACGAGCGCGAATCCACCGTGTAGCCCGGGCCATGGACCTGCACGGGCTTGGCGCCCGAGATCGTGCCCGTCTCCGAATCCCAGACCGAGCCGACGGTCTGACCCCGATCGCCGGCGCCGGTGGTCACCTCGATGGGCCCGAACGCCTCCGCGCGCTCGCCGTGGATGTCTCCCTCGCCAGACTCGGCCGTGAAGTGCACGCCCCCGCGGCGGAGGGTCGGCGTCGCCGGCACGTCCGCCGTGATCGTCCTCGCGAAGACCTGGGCGTTCTCCCGGTCGAAGCTCACCTCGTCGGCGTGGACGACCCGTGGGGCGCCCTCCGTCTCGTAGTGGCGGACGGTCACGTCCCAGAGGAGGATCGCCGGCGGCCGGGTCGAGGTGGGCTCGGACTCCGGCGCGCAGGCCATGGCGCCGAGGGCAGATGCCAGGATCACTCCGGCGGCCCCGAGGGAGCGCATCGAGGCCCGCGAAAAGGGCCGGTTTTCTTGCAATCGAGCGACCATCGACGCCTGTGAGGCTAGCATCCTTTGGATCCTGCCGTAAAGGTTCGAAGCGAGTTGGGGCACGAAACTTGCTAATAAGCCCAACGTCCCGCGCCCACCCTCCATTCGCGGCTAGCTGCCCAGCGCCCGCTCGTCCGGCGGTCGGGTCTGCCAACGCCGGTGCATCCATACCCACTCGTGGGGAACGCGGCGGACCTCCTCTTCGATCGCCCGGGTCATCTCGGCGGTGATCGCGAGGGCGTCCGCCTCCGGATCCCCGGTCGGCGTGTATTCGACCTGGCGACCGCTGATCCGATGCCCGCCCCCGGCCTTCCGGTGGATGAAGATCGTCACGATCCCGGCGCCGGTCCGGAGCGCCAGATCGGCTGCGGCCCGCGGCGTATGGGCCAGCTCGCCGAAGAAGGGGACGAACACGCCCTGGACCTTGGTGTCCTGGTCGATGAGGAGCGCGAGGTAGGCGTCCTCCCGGAACGCGCGGAGCAGCTTCTTGCTGGCGCCCGGGGCCCCCCGCCAGATTGTGCGGCCGGGCCCGCGGAGCTCCTCCACGATGGCGGTGAGCCCGCCGTGGGAGAGCTCCGCGCCGACGGCGTAGGCGGGCCTGCCACTGCGGACGATGCGGCGGAAGAGGAGCTCCCAGTTGCCGATGTGGCCGGTGACCGCCACCACGCCCGAGCCCTTCCGGGCCTGGTCCAGGGCGGCGACGGCGGAGGGCTCGATCTCCACGTAGGACTCGAGCCGCCGATCGAGCTTGTCGATCTGGGCGATCTCCATCCCGGTCTCGCCGAGGGAGCGGAACATCGCCCGGGCGATCGCCTCCTGCTCCTCCGGCGTCTTCTCCGGGAAGGCCTTCGCCAGGTGCTCGAGGGCGAGGCGCCGATCCTTGGCGAAGACGCCGTAGGCGAGGCCGCCGCCCGCCCGGCCCAGGGCCAGGGCGGCGCCCAGCGGCAGGAGCTTCACGATCGCGAGGAGCCCGCGGAGCAGCCAGGTGCGCACCGCCCGCTTCACCCGCTTGCGGAGCGGCGGAAGGCTCAACGCCGGTCCCCGACGGGCGGGTGGATCGCCAGGGCCTGATCCCACGCGCCCTTCGCCTTGAGCAGGAGCTCGCAGAGCTCGCGAACCGCGCCGTGGCCGCCGGGCCTCTCGCAGACGTAGTGCACCCAGCGCTTCACCTCGGGCCTGCCGTCGGCGGGCGTCGCGGCCAGGCCGACCCGCGAGAGCACGGGGAGGTCGTTCACGTCGTCGCCGATGTAGGCGACCTCTTCCGGACCGACGCCGGCGAGGGCGAGGAGCTTCTCGAAGCCCTTGGCCTTGTCGCGCTCGCCCTGGAGCACGAAGGGGATTTTCAGCTCCCGTGCGCGGACCTCCACCATCGAGGAGCTGCGGGCTGTGAGGATCGCCGAGGCGAAGCCCACGTCGCGCCAGAGCACGATCCCGTGCCCGTCCTTCACGTCGAAGCGCTTGAACGCCTCGCCGTCCGGCCCGTAGTAGAGGCCACCGTCGGTGAGAACACCGTCCACGTCGAGTGCCAGGAGCTTGACGCCCTGCGCCCGCCGCACGAGCTCTTCATCCGCCGCGATCCGATCGTGCCCGCTCATGGCGGCCGTCATAACAGAGACGGCGCTCAGGGCGCCACGCCTCGGCCGATCCCCTCGTAGACGAAGCCCCGGTCGCGCATCCTCGCCGGATCGAAGACGTTGCGGCCGTCGAAGATCACGGGGGCCTTCATCAGGCCCTTGAGGCGGTCGAAGTCGGGCCGGCGGAACTCGTTCCACTCGGTGACGATGAAGAGCCCGTCCGCCCCCTCCACCGCGCCGTAGGGCGTGTCGGTGAAGCCGATGCGATCGCCGAAGATCCGCTTGGCCGTGCCGTGGGCCACCGGATCGTGGGCGGCGACCGTGGCCCCCTTGCCGAGGAGCCCCTCGATCAGAGGGATCGAGGGCGACTCGCGCATGTCGTCGGTCTTGGGCTTGAACGCGAGGCCCCAAACCCCGAAGTGCTTCCCGGAGAGGTTCCCGCCGAAGTGCCTGATGGCCTTGCGCAGGAGGAGCTGCTTCTGCTGCTCGTTCACCCGGTCGACGCTGCCGAGGAGGTTGAAGTCGAGGCCGTTCTCCCGGGCCGTGGAGTAGAGGGCGCGGATGTCCTTGGGGAAACAGGAGCCTCCGAAGCCGGGCCCGGGGAAGAGGAAGGAGAGCCCGATGCGGCTGTCGGAGCCAAGGCCCAGGCGCACGTGATCGACGTCGGCGCCCACCTTCTCGCAGAGCGCCGCCATCTCGTTCATGAAGGAGATCCGCGCCGCCAGCATCGCGTTGGCCGCGTACTTGGTGAGCTCGGCGGACTGGGGATCCATGAAGAGGATCCGGTTCGACCTCCGGGTGAAGGGCGCGTAGAGCTCCGCCATGAGGTCGCGGGCCCGCTGGCTCTCCGTCCCGATCACCACGCGGTCCGGCGAGAGGAAGTCGTCGATGGCGGCGCCCTCCTTCATGAACTCGGGGTTCGAGACCACATCGAAGTCGGCGTTCGGCGCCACCGAGAGGATCTCCTCCCGGACCTTCTTCGCGGTGCCCACCGGGACCGTGCTCTTGTCGACGACCACGGTGTAGCTGCCGAGCGAGCGGCCGATCGCCCGGGCTGCCGCCAGCACGTACTGGAGGTCGGCCGAGCCGTCGTCGCCCTGCGGCGTCCCCACCGCGATGAAGACCACCTCGGCGCGGCTCACGGCGTCGGGGAGGCGGGTGGTGAAGGTGAGGCGGCCGGCGGCGGCGTTGCGCTCCACCAGCTCCTCGAGGCCCGGCTCGTAGATCGGGATCTCGCCACGGCGGAGCGCGTCGATCTTCGCCCCGTCGATGTCCACGCAGACCACGTCGTTGCCGCTGTCCGCGAAGCAGGTGCCTGCGACGAGGCCCACGTAGCCGGTGCCGATGACTGCGACGCGCATCGCTTTCGTCCCCTTCGAGTCGCCCGCCGGGCGGGCGGCCGCTCGTTCGTGTTCGCGCACGGCATCGCGCGCGCTCGGTCCTCTCTCCGAAATCCGATGGGTGGAGATCCGAGGAGTGACGTTTATCCGGGAGGGATCGTCGACCTGTCAACCTCGGGGCGGCCGGGAATTCTCGGGCTCGAGAGCCCCCTTGGGGCAGAGGATCGGCTACAACTCCAGCGACTTTCGTCTTCGTGCGCTTTTTCTCGCCTGCCCGGCGGTTCTCCGGGGATGGGCGCCATCTCGAGGTTTCCCGTGAGCCATCTCCTCGTCACCGGCGGCGCCGGGTTCATCGGCAGCCACCTCGTCGATCGCCTCCTGGGCGACGGACACCGCGTCACGGTGGTCGACGACTTCGATCCCTTCTACGACCCGTCCATCAAGCGCCGGAACGTCGAGCCCCACCTGCGGAGCGACCGCTATTCGCTGGCGGAGATCGACATCCGCGACGCGGACGCCCTGCGCCGCCTGCCGGGCGAGTTCGACGCCATCGTCCACCTCGCCGCCCGCGCCGGCGTGAGGCCCTCGATCCTGGATCCCATCGGCTACCAGGAGGTCAACGTCCGCGGGACGCAGAACGTGCTCGAGCTCGCCCGCGAGCGGGGCATCCGGCAGTTCGTCTTCGCCTCCTCCAGCAGCGTCTACGGGATCAACCCGCGGGTGCCGTGGCGGGAGGACGATCACGTGCTCCTCCCGATCAGCCCCTACGCCAGCACCAAGGTGAGCGGCGAGCTCCTCGGCCACGTCTACAGCCACCTCTACGGGATCCGCTTCGTGGCCCTGCGCTTCTTCACGGTCTACGGGCCGCGCCAGCGCCCCGACCTCGCGATCCACAAGTTCGCCCGGCTCATGCTCGAGGGACGGCCGATCCCCGTCTACGGCGATGGCTCCACCCGCCGCGACTACAGCTTCGTCGACGACATCGTCGAGGGGATCGTCCGGTCCATCGCGTACGACCGCAGCCCCTACGCCGTGCTCAACCTCGGAAACGATCGAACGATCACCCTCTCCGAGCTGATCGCCCTCCTCGAGGAAACGTTGGGCGTGAAGGCCGCGGTCGAGCGGCACCCCGACCAGCCGGGCGACGTGCCCCAGACCTGGGCGAGCATGGACCTGGCCACCGACGCCTTGGGCGAGCTCCCCAGAACGCCGTTCCCCGAGGGCCTCCGCCGCTTCGCCGACTGGCTCCGCGGCTAATCGGCGGACGCTCCCGGAGGGACTGTCAGTAGTAGGCCCGCACCCGCTCGAGATCTTCGGGCGTGTCCACGCCGATCGAGCGCCAGGTGGTGTCGACCACACGGATGGCGTGGCTGTGCTCGAGGACCCGGAGCTGCTCGAGCTTCTCGCTCTGCTCGAGGGGCGTCGGCGAGAGGCGGGTGTAGGCCTGGAGGAAGGACGCCCGGAAGGCGTAGATCCCCACGTGGGCGCGGCCGAGGGTCCCGGGACCGCCGCCGCGGAGGTGGGGGATCGGCGCGCGGGAGAAGTAAAGGGCGTCGCCGCGCAGGTTGCAGACCACCTTCACCACGTTCGGGTTGTCGAGCTCCCCCGGCTCCAGCGGCCGCGCGAGGGTCGCCATCTCCACCGTGGGATCGGAGAAGGCGCCCAGGAGGGCCTCGACGGCGCGGGGCTCCAGGAGCGGCTCGTCGCCCTGAACGTTGACGACCACGTCGAGGTCACCGAGCTGCCTCGCCGCGTGGGCGCAGCGATCGCTGCCGGAGGGGCAGTCGGAAGGGGTCATCGCGACCTCGCCGCCATCGGCCCGGACCGCCGCCGCGATTCGCTCGTCGTCGGTGGCGACCACCGCCCTCTCGATCCCGCGCACCGCCCGAGCCCTCTCGAGGACCCGCACGATCATGGGCTTTCCGCCGAGGTCCGCCAGGGGCTTCCCCGGCAGGCGCTCGCTGGCGAAGCGCGCCGGGACGATGATGGCCGTCTTCATGGGGCGCGAGCTTTGCCGGAAGGCCGGCGGGATCGCAACCGGTCGATTGCGGGGGCGGCAGGCCGTCCGCAGCTTGCCCCCATGAAGATCGTCCACGTGGTCGGTGCCCGCCCGAACTTCATGAAGATCGCTCCGATCCTCCAGGCCGTGGCTCGCGCGGGCTTCGCCGAGCAGAAGCTCGTCCACACCGGCCAGCACTACGACCCGTCGATGTCGGACGTCTTCTTCACGGACCTGGGCATGCCGAGGCCCGACATCTACATGGGCGTCGGCTCCGGCTCCCACGCCGAACAGACTGCGAAGGTGATGCTCGGCTTCGAGAAGCTCTGCCTCGAGGAGCGGCCGAACCTGGTGGTGGTGGTGGGCGACGTGAACTCGACCTTCGCCTGTGCGCTGGTGGCGGCGAAGCTGCAGATCCGCTGCGCCCACGTGGAGGCGGGCCTGCGCTCCGGCGACATGCGGATGCCCGAGGAGGTGAACCGCGTCCTCACCGATCGGATGTGCGAGCTCCTGCTCACGCCCTCCCGCGACGGCGACGAGAACCTGCTGCGCGAAGGGACGCCGCCCGAGCGGATCCACTTCGTGGGCAACGTGATGATCGACTCCCTCCTCTCGCACCTGCCGAGGGCGAAGGCCCTCGGGATCCCGGAGAAGCTGGACCTCGACCCTGGAGGCTACGGGGTCCTCACCCTCCACCGTCCGTCCAACGTGGACGACCCTGTCGTCCTCGGCGGTCTCCTCGGCGCAGTCGAGGAGCTCCAGCGGCGGATCCCGATCGTCTTCCCCGTACACCCGCGCACGCGAAAGCAGCTCGAGACCTTCGGCTTCGGGCCGCGAATGGCGGCCATGCCGGGGCTTCGCCTTTGCGAGCCTTTTGGTTACCTCGAGTTCCTGGGCCTAACCTCCCAGGCCCGCCTCGTCCTCACCGACTCCGGGGGCCTGCAGGAGGAGACCACCGCCGTCGGGATCCCCTGCCTCACCCTGCGCGAGAACACCGAGCGCCCGGTGACCGTGACCGAGGGGACCAACACCGTCGTGGGCCTCGACCCCGCCCGCATCGCCGCGGAGGCCAACGGCATCCTGGACGGCGGCGGGAAGCACGGCCGGATCCCTGCGCTCTGGGACGGCAAGTCCAGCGAGCGAATCGCGGCCTTGTTCCGGCGCTGAGAGACTCCCTCGCCTGACGAAAGCGTCCCTCGGCCCAGCCGCCTGATCAACGCGCTGGTCCGGCCGCGCTCGATTATGTGTGCCAATTTTCTAGCGCGGCTCGTCTCGCCTGTTTGATTGAAGACACACTTCCGCCAGCGGAATGACAAACCATTTCATGCGCTTTCGGACCGCGCGGGGAATTTAGGACAGATTGCGTCTTCAAGACTTTTGACCGTCCCCTCTTGCCTCCGTTACGAAGGAGGTCTTCACCAGCAAGGAGGAGACGATGCCCCGGTTCATTCGGCTGTGTCTGACGTTGTCTTTCGTTGCAAGCACCCTCAACGGATGTGGCAGCGAGGTGGGGAGCCCTGCGGGATCCGAGCCGCTCGGATCGTCGATCAGCGGTCTCACGATCCTGAACGACCACTCTCTCGCCGTGACGGACAAGGAGATCCTCGTCCCGTTCACCCTCGAGCGGGTTCTCCAACAGGTGATCAACCAGAGCGGTGCCGCTACGACGCCCCTGAAGCTCTTCCGCCAGTGGTGGGCGGACGAGACCGAGGCGGGAGCCGGCCGGCCTTCGCCCGCCCACTGCGACGACCAGATGCTCGGGTGGCAGGCGGGCTTCAACGACTACCCGTGGGACTGCCCGAGGCCGGAGGGGACGATCGAGTCCGTCAGCAATCCCTTCGTGAACTACCCCAACGACGACGCCAACTACATCCCGATCGGCCTCTTCAACCGCTTCGACCTCGCGCCCATCAACGGCTCCCATTGCGGCGAGTACCGCATCGTCTTCGCGCGGAACTCCGGGAGGCGGACGCTGGAGATCGAGACCGAGCGAGGCGAGCCGGCGTACGGGGAAGGTGAGCGGAACCTCCTCATCTTCGAAGCGATCCTCCCGAACCCCAGGCCCAACCGGGGACTCGACGGCTGCCGCGACGTGGTCAAGTTCTGGGCCGAGCTCTCCGACCAGCCGGATGTCATGGTCCGCCAGGAAATGCTCTTCAAGTTCTACTTCTATGGGATCGACGGCTTCGAGCCGGTGGTCCACAAGAACCACTACGGCGCCGCGCTCGGCGCCGATGGCTATGGTTGCTCGACCGGGCAGATCCGCACCAACCAGTTCATGCGCTCCCGAAACTGGGACCTCCGCGAGTTCAAGCTGGTGAATGACTGCCGGTGTGGCGAGCGATGCGTGCTCTCGATCATGCCGATGACCGTGAAGGGCAACCCCTACGGCGAGCTCTTCGGCACGTCTCATCCCAACGGGCCGGGCCTGCAGAACGACTTCGTCGCGACCGCCGTCAACTCGCTTACCAACTCCTGGAACGTGAACGAGTTCTCGTACACGGTGGACGACCGCTACGACTCGGGCTCCAGCCCCGTGGACAGCCGAAACGAGTACGTCGCGCAGTCGTCCTGGAACTGGCCCTTCAAGAACGACATCAAGGGCCAGCTCTACAGCCTCGGTCGCTACGATTCCGTGTGGATGAACCCCGATCACGTCCTCGCCCGAGCCACCGCCCTCTCCTGCGCCGGCTGCCACAACCTGAGCAACAATGCCGACATGGGCAACGGCGTCATCTGGCCGGAATCCCTGGGCTTCACCCATGTGGAGGAGAGGATCGGCGCCGGCGGGAAGTACCGAATCTCCAAAGCGCTCGAGGACTATTTCCTGCCCTTCCGGGCGAGGATCATGGAGGACTTCCTGAACAATGGCGCGGGCGCCCGCGGGAGCGGCGAGAAGTGCGAGTTCCGCCTCCCGCCCGAGATCAGCGTTGAGCAGTGCTGGGAGGACGAGCGCCGGGCAGAGGAGCAGGCCGGCGGGCAGGGAGGAGATTCGGGAGGAGGAAAGGATGGCGAGCGGACCGTGGTGCGCCTGTCGAAATTCTCGGTGTCTTCAATCCGCCTCCTCGAGCCGTACGTTGGACCGCGTTTCGTGAACCACGTCCACTGATCCGCGCCTGAAGAGCGAACCGGAATCGGGCCCGGCCGCCGCGAGAGACGTTTCCGCGGCGGTCGGGCCTTTTTTTGGAAGGCCGAGCGCGCTCGAACACCCGTGCCAACTTGCTGGCGCGGCTCGTCTCTCGTGTTCAATGGGAAACACAATCCCGCCAACAGAATGCTAAAATATTTCACGCACTTGCAGAAATATGGAGATTTTTGGACAGACTTCGTCTTCCCGGTTTTTGCCCCGTCCCCCTGCCCTCGGTTAGGAAGGAGGTCTTCACCAACCCGGAGGTAACGATGGAGCGATTCGTTCGGCTGTGTCTGACGTTGTCTTTCATTGCAACGGGTCTCTATGGATGTGGAAGCGCGGGGGGAGCCCTGCTGGCTCCGAGGCGGTCGGCTCCACGAGCAGCGGTCTCACGATCCTCAACGACCATTCTCTCGCGGTCACGGACGCCAAAATCCTCGAGCCGTTCACGCTCGAGCGGGTCCTCAAGCAGGTGATCAACCAGAGCGGAGCGGCGACGAGCCCCCTGCGCCTCTTCCGGCAGTGGTGGGCGGACGAGACCGAGGTGGCGGCCGGCAGGTTGTCGCCGGCGCACTGCGACGATCAGATGGCGGGAGGGCAGCCCAGCTTCAACGATTACCCCTGGGAGTGTCCGAGGCCCGAGGGGACGATCGAGTCCCTCAGCAACCCTTTCGTGAACTATCCTCGCGACGACGCGAACTACATCCCGATCGGGCTCTTCAACCGCTTCGATCTCGCGCCCCTGAACGGAGCGCACTGCGGCGAGTACCGCATCGTCTTCGCGCGACAGTCCGGAGAGAGGACGCTCCGGATGGAAGAAGAGCGGGGAGGCGAGCCGGCTTACGGCGAAGGTGAGCGGAACCTGCTCATCTTCGAGGCCATCCTCCCGAACCCCGAGCCGGGCGCAGGGCTGGATGGTTGCCGCCGGGTGGTCGAGTTCTGGGCCGGGCTCTCTGGCGAACCGGACATGGGGATTCGGCGCGACCTGCTCGAGAAGTTCTACTTCGACGGGATCGATGGATTCGAGCCCGTGGTCCACGTGAACCACTACGGAGCCGCCCTCGGCGCCGAAGGCTACGGATGCTCGACCGGGCAGATCCGCACCAACCAGTTCATGCACACCAGGAGCTGGGAGCTCCGGGAGTTCAAGCTGGTGAAGGACTGCCGTTGCGGAGAGAGGTGCGTGCTCTCCATCGTCCCGATCACGACGAAGACCAACCCCTATGGCGAGCTCTTCGGAATGGGCACCCATCCCAATGGGACAAGCCTTCAGGGCGACTTCCTGGCGAGCGCCGTGGCCTCGCTGACCGACTCCTGGGACGTGAACGAGTTCACGTACAGCGTGAATGACAAGTTCAACTCGGGTTCCAGCCCCGCGGACAATCGAAACGACTACTTCGACCGGGCGTTCGGGAACTCGCCCTTCCGCAAGAAGATCGACAAGCAGCTCCAGCTCATCGGTCGCTACGACCCGGTGAACATGAACAACCGGCACGTGCTCAACCGTGCCACTTCGGTCTCCTGCGCCGGCTGCCACAACCTGAACAACACGGGCGCCCAGTCCGACATGGGCAACGGCATCGCCTGGCCCGAGTCCCTGGGCTTCACCCACGTGGAGGAGAGGCTCGATTCGAACGGGAAATACCGAATCTCCGTTGCGCTCGAGAAGTATTTCCTGCCCTTCCGGGCGAAGATCATGGACGACTTCCTGAATGGATGGAACGGAAGGGGGACCGACGCCAAGTGCGAGTTCCGGCTCCCGCAGGAGATCGACGTCGAGCAGTGCAGGCGGGACGAGGCCGAGGCCCGCGAGCGTGGGCAGGAGGAGCGGAAGTCGAGGTTCCCGGTTTGGGCACTCCGCTTCCTCGAGCAGGATGTCGGAAAGCGCTTCGTGAACCGCGTTCACTGATTCGCGCCAGAAGCGCAAGCAAGTATCCGGGCCCGGCCGCCGCAGAGTCGCTTCTGCGGCGGCCGGGCCCCACTTTTCACTGTTGCGTAGCCCGTCAGCCCCGCAGGGCGGACTTGAGGACCTTGCCCCGATCGCTCTTGGGCAAGCTGTCGCGGAAGACCACCTGCCGCGGATACTTCCACGGCTGCAGCCGCGCCTTGGCGAGGGCCTGCAGCTCGCTGGCGAGGGCGTCGCCTGGCGCGTGGCCCGCGGCGGGGACCACGAAGGCCCTGGGCTTCTCGAGGCCCTCCTCGTCCACGTAGCCGACCACGGCGACCTCCTGCACGGCCGGATGGGCGAGGAGGACGTTCTCCACCTCGATCGGGGCGAGGAAGCGGCCGCCGACCTTGAGCAGATCGTCGGTGCGGCCGCCGTACCAGAAACGCCCCTCCGCATCGCGGCGGAACTTGTCGGCGGAGACGAACCACTCGCCCCGGAAGACCTTCCGCGATGCTTCGGTGCGCATGAAATAGCCAAGGCCCATGGAGACGCCGCGGATCCAGAGGGAGCCGAGCTCGCCGTCGGGGAGATCCCGCCCGTCGTCGTCGCGGATCCGCGCCTCGTAGCCCTCGACCACCTTGCCCAGGGAGCCGACCTCCACGTCGCCGGGCCGGTTGGAGATGTAGACGTGGAAGAGCTCCGCCGAGCCGATCCCGTCCAGGACCTCGTGGCCGAACTTCTCCCTGTACCGGCGGTAGAGCTCGGGCGGGAGCGCCTCGCCCGCGCTGGTGGTGATCCGCAGCCGCGACCAGTCGTAGCGATTCGGCTCGTGCTCCAGGTGGACCATCGCGTTCAGCATCGTGGGCACGCTGCAGAGCACGGTGGCCTTGCGTCGATCGATCTCCTCGAGCACGCGCTCGGCGGTGCTCCTCTCGGAGAAGAGCGCGACCGTCGCGCCCACGCGGAACGGAAAGAGGAGATTGGTGCCCAGGGCGTAGCCGAAGAAGAGCTTGGGGACGCCCACGGTGACGTCTTCCGGGCCGAGCCCGAGGACGGGGAGCCCGTAGGTGTGGGTGTTGTAGAGGAAATCCACGTGTCGGTGGACCACCGCCTTGGGAAAGCCGGTGGAGCCGCCAGTGTAGAGCATCACGCCCACGTCCTCGGCGACGGTCTCGGCGGGGGTGTGATCGGCAGAGAGCTTCGGCGCCTCGTCCTCCCAGCGGACCGACCGCGGCGGCAGCGGCAGGCGCGGCTCGCCCCGGCAGAAGACGGCCGCCTCGAGCCACTTCGCGTCGGCGAGTCGCAGGGCGCCGCCCGCGAGGCGCTCCTCGGCGACGAGGATCCTCGAGCGCGTGTAATCCAGGTAGTAGGCGAGCTCCTCGGGCTTGCAGTCCGGACTCACCGCCGACACCACGGCGCCCATTCGCACCGCGGCGAACCAGAACCAGACGAACTCCGGATGGTCGGAGAGCATGAGCAGGACGCGCTGCTCGCGCTGGAGGCCGAGGGACTCTAGAAGGTTCGCCGCCTTGCAGACGTGCTCGAGGACTTCGCGGTACGTGTAGCGCTCGTCGCGGTAGAGGAGCGCGGTGCGCTCGCCCCTCCCCTCCCGGACGTTCTTGTCGACGTACTCGACGCAGAGGTTGAGCGCTTCGGGAAACTCCACGGAATCCATCGCTCCTCCGTTCTCGGAAACACTCTTTTTTTCGTCTGCTCCGCCTTCGGCTCCGCCGCTCCCGCCGCCCCCGGATGGACGCGCCATCGCGCCCGCGCCACGCCTGTCGCCTACTCTTCCTTCAGCCGCTCCCTGGCGATCACGACCTTCTGCACCTCGGAGGCGCCCTCGTAGATCCGCAGCGCGCGGATCTCCCGGTAGAGCCGCTCCACCGCCGTGCCGCGGATCACGCCGAGGCCGCCGTGGAGCTGCAGGCTGCGATCGATGATCCGCTGCGCGTTCTCGGTGGCGACGAGCTTCGCCAGCGCCGCCTCCCGCGTGATCCGCGCGGCGCCGCGATCCTTGGTCCACGCCGCCTGGTAGACGAGGAGCCGCGCCGCCTCGAGCTCCGCCTCGTTGTCCGCCAGGAGGAACTGCACGCCCTGGAGGCCGGCGAGAGGCCCGCCGAACTGCTTGCGGCTGCGCACGTGGCGCACCGCTTCGTCCTGCGCCCGCTGCGCCATCCCCAGCGCGGCGGCGCCCACCGTCGAGCGGAAGAGATCCAGGGTGGCGAGGGCGAGCTTGAAGCCGCTGCCCTCCTCGCCGAGGAGGGCCTCCTTCGGGAGCCTCGCGTCCTCGAAGATCACCTCGCCCAGCGGGTGCGGCGCCATGGTGTCCTGGGGGACCACGCGGACACCAGGCGTGCCCGCCTCCACCAGGAAGGCGGACACGCCCCTGGATCCCTCGCCGGTGCGGGCGAAGAGGGTCATCGCCCCGAAGATCGTGGCGTTGGAGATGAAGCGCTTCTGCCCGGAGATCACCCACTCGTCGCCGACGCGGCGCGCGCTGCACGAGAGGGCGCCCGCGTCGGAGCCGGCCTCAGGCTCGGTGAGGGCGAAGGCCGTGACGGTCTCGCCGCGGGCGACACCAGGGAGGATCCGCGCCTTCTGCTCCTCGCTCCCCGCGAGCGCGATCGGGTGGCTGCCCAGGCCCTGCATGGCGAACGCGAAGTCCGCGAGGCCCATCCTCCACGCGAGCTGTTCACGGATGGTGCAGATCGATCGCACATCGATCGACTCGTGCACGCCTCCGTACGCAGCGGGCACTGCGAAGCGGGTGAGGCCCGCGTCGCCCAGCCTGCGGAGGATCTCGCGGAAGAGGTCGTCCACCCCATCTTCCCTGTGCTCGATCGGAGCGAGGTGCTCGTCGCCGATGGCCCTGGCTCGGAGGGCCAGCTCGTGATGCCTCTCCTCGAGGAATGGCGTCTCTCGCACTCTTCGCTCCTCTCGCGAGGCCGGGGCCGGGCCCATCGGCGCTCGCGTCGCGGCAGGGGAGACGCGATCCTACTTCGCCCCCCCGCCAATCGCGCAAGTGCGTTCAGAGTTGCCCAGGCGAAGCTGTGGAAGTGGCAACTTGCACAAGATAACGAACTGCGTAATCTTCCGCATGTAGCGGCTTCACGGGTCTGGAGCCGCCGAAAGCAACGCTGCGTGGTACTTTTTGCGCTCAGGAACTATCGGTCATGCGCTCTGCAGCGGACTACATCGAGGACCTCCAGTCCAACGGGAGACTGACGTTCACGACCGAGCAGGCGATCCAGGCGCTCGGGCGCTCGGTGCCCGCCGTCCGCGCGCAGCTGCGCCGGCTGAAGGAGAAGGGGCACATTGCGGACCCGTACCGGGGTTTTCATGTCGTCGTCCCCCCGCAGTATCGCAGGCTGGGCTGCCTCCCCGCCGACCACTTCATTCCGCAGCTCATGGGGCATCTCGGCGAGCCCTACTACGTGGCGCTCCTGAGCGCCGCCGCGTACCACGGTGCGGCTCACCAGGCGCCCATGGTCTTCCAGGTGATGGTTACGAAGGCGCGGCGAGGGCTCTCGTGCGGTGGAGTTCGTGTCGACTTCGTCGCGCGACAGGACATGGCGAGCACCTCCGTCGTGGAACGAAACGTACCGACCGGCGTGCTTCGCATCGCATCGCCGGCGGCCACGGCGCTCGAGATCGTCGGATACCCCGAGCGATGCGGCTACCTCGACAACGTCGCCACGGTGCTCGCCGAGCTAGCCGAGTCCATCGACGGAGAAGCCCTCGCCGCAGAGGCACGGCGCGCGCCCGTCGCGTGGGTGCAGCGTCTCGGCTACCTCCTCGTCCTCGTCGAGCAGAACGCGCTCGCTCATCGCCTCGATGACGTCCTCGCAGAGAGAAACGTTTTCACGGTCCCGCTTGCCCCATGGCACGAAATGGAGGGCGCGCGCCGGGACGCACGCTGGCATGTCGCGGTTAACACAGATGTGGAGCCGGATACATGATCCCCGAGCAGGCTATCGTGGAGTGGCGCCGTGAGGCGCCCTGGGACGCCAACTCGCTGGTCGAGCAGGATCTGATCATCAGCCGCGCTCTCGCCGAGATGTACGCGCGACCCGAGATCGCCGATCGCCTCGCGTTCAGGGGTGGCACCTCGCTCTACAAGCTCCACCTGCGGCCAGCCGCGCGGTTCTCTGAGGATATCGATCTCGTTCAGGTCCGACCTGAGCCCATCGGCGACACGCTCGACCTCGTGCGCGGAGTGCTGGACGGCTGGCTCGGCACGCCACAGCGCAAGCTGAAAGAGGGGCGCGTCAACCTCGTCTACCGCTTCGACTCGGAAGACTCGCCTCCGGTCAGGATGCGGCTGAAGATCGAGATCAACTCGCGGGAGCACTTCACGGAGCTTGGTCTACTTCGGGTTCCCCTTGAGGTTGACAACCAGTGGTTTCGCGGCAAGGCCGACGTGACCACGTTCGCCCTCGATGAGCTGCTCGGCACGAAGCTCCGCGCGCTGTACCAACGGAGGAAGGGGCGCGATCTCTTCGACCTCTGGTTTGCGCTGGAGCGAGGCCGCGTGAACACGGCGGCGCTAGTCGCTTGCTTCGATCGCTACATGACGGACGGAGGACACTCTGTTACCCGCTCGCTCTTCGAGGCGAACCTCCATGAGAAAGCGAAACGCCCGGACTTTCGTGGCGACATGAATGCCCTGCTACGCCCTGTAATGGCCTGGGACTTCGACGCTGCGCTGCAAATCGTCCTGAGCGAGGTCGTAGCCAAGTTGCCAGGCGACCCATGGAAAGGGGACGGTGGATGACGCCATCGGATCGGAGCGCGGGCACGACGCCTCGTCCCGAATGATCCTCGCGCGCTACCGGCCCGTGAACCTGGCCGGGCGCTTCTCTACGAAGGCGTCGTAGGCCTCGCGGAAGTCGCGCGTCTGCATGCAGATCGCCTGGGCGCGGGCCTCGTTGTCGAGGGAGGAATGCAGGCTCGCGTGCTGCTCCTCGTCGAGGAGCTCCTTGGTCACACCCAGCGCGAAGGTGGGACCCGCAGCCAGGCGGCCGGCGAGCTGCAGCGCTCGCGGGAGCACCTCGTCGGCGGGCACCACCTCGTTGTGGAGGCCGATCGCCTTGGCCTCCTCAGCGGGAATCGCGTCGCCGAGCATGAGGAGCTCGGTGGCCTTCGCGAGGCCGACGTAGCGGGGCAGGAGGTGCGCCGCGCCCATGTCCGCGCCGGCGAGGCCGACCTTCACGAAGAGGAAGGCGATCTTCGATCCCGCAGCGGCCACACGGAGGTCGCAGGCCAGGGCGATGGCCGCCCCGGCGCCGGCGGTGGTGCCGTTCAGCGCCGCGACCACCGGCTTGCGGAGGCGCCGGATGTTGCGGACCAGGTCGCAGGTCATCCGGGTGAACTCGATCAGCCCCGGCATGTCGCGGGAGAAGAGCTCGCCAATGATGTCGTGGACGTCGCCGCCGGAGCAGAAGGCCCGGCCGGAGCCGGTGATCACCACCGCCCGGACGGGCTCCCGATGAGCCAGTGCCGCGAAGAGATCCCGCAGCTCCGCGTAGACCTCGAAGGTGAGGGCGTTCAGCTTCTCGGGGCGGTCGAGGGTGATCACGGCGACGCCGTCGTCACGCTCCTCGTAGCGAAAGCTCTTCGGCTCCGGACGCATCTCAGGGCTCCTTCGGCAGGAGGCAGGTCGCCTCGATCTCCACCAGCGCACGATCTTCCACGAGGTCCGCCACCTGGACGAGGGCCATCGCGGGATAGACGCGCCCCATGTGCTTCTTCCAGGCGGCGCCGATCTCGGCGAGCTGCGCCAGGTAGTCCTGCTTGTCCGTGACGTAGATCGTCATCCGGGCCACGTGCTCGGGGCCACCGCCAGCGGCGCGCACCACGTCGAGCACGTTCGACAACGCCTGCGCCCACTGCTCGTGGAAGACGTCCGAGTGGAAGACCTCGTCCGCGTCCCAGCCGATCTGGCCGCCGACGAAGAGGATCCGCCCCTCGCCGACGATGCCGTTCGAGTAGCCCTTCGGCCGCTTCCAGCCCGGAGGCTGGATCGCCTGGAGAAGACCCATCTTCACTCTCCGTATGCTCGGGTTCAAACCGGTCAGGCGAGGATCTCGCCGCCGTCGACGTTGAGGAGCTGTCCGGTGATCCCGCCGGCGGCGGGGTCCGCGAGGAAGGCCACGGCGCGGGCCACTTCCTCCGGCCGGATCAGCCTGCCGATCGCGTTCATGTGGGCGAGCTCCGCGACCGCCTCCTCGCGGCTGCGCCCGGTGACCTCCGAGATCTTGCGGGCAGAGGCCTCGAGCATCTCGGTCTCGGTCCACCCCGGGCAGACCGCGTTCACCGTGATCCCCTTGGGCGCGACCTCGTGGGCCAGGGAGCGCGTGAGCCCCACCAGCGCATGCTTGCTGGCCGAGTAGGCCGTCGTGTAGCGGTAGCCCGCCCTGCCCGCGGTCGAGGCGATGTTGATCACCCGCCCACGCCGGCGCTCGAGCATGGACGGCAGGACCGCGTGGATCACCGCGAAGGCGCCGACGAGGTTCACCTCGAGCACCCGGCGGAGCTCGGCGAGAGAGGTCCGATGGAGGGGTGCCGAGAACGCGATCCCGGCGTTGTTCACCACGATGTCGATCGGCCCGAAGGAGGCGGCCACCAAGGCCACGCAGTCCTCTACCTGCCGGTCGTCGGTGACGTCGAGGGCGAAGGCGCTGGCGGCTCCGCCCTCGGCGCGGATCGCGGCGGCGGTCTCCTCGCAGGCCTTGAGCTCGCGCGAGCAAAGCGCCACGTTGGCGCCCTGCTCCGCGAGGGCGATGGCGCAGGCCTTGCCGATCCCGCGGCTCGCGCCGGTGACCAGCGCGACCAACCCATCCAGCGGCTTCGCCACCTTCGCCTCCCTCCCCCGTCAGGTGCGGCCGTTCGCTACCAGCCGCACTGCTGGCCGCGGTTCTGCTCCGCGAGCCACGTCCGAAGCGGCTGGAAGTACTCGAGGATCGGCGTCGCATCCATCTCGCGGTGGCCGGTCATCGCCTCGAGGGCGTCGGGCCAGGGCTTGCTCGCGCCCAGCGCCAGCATCGCGCGGAGCTTCTCGCCCGCGTCCGCGCTGCCGTAGACGGAGCAGGCGTGGAGCGGCCCCTGGAAGCCCGCCGCGTCGCAGAGCGCCTTGTGGAACTGGAACTGGAGGATGTGCGCCAGGAAGTAGCGCGTGTACGGCACGTTCGCCGGGATGTGGTACTTGGCGCCCGGATCGAAGTCGGCCTCGGAGCGGGCCACCGGAGCCGCCACGCCCTGGTAGCGCTCCTTCAGCTCCCACCACGCCTGGTTGTAGTTCGCCGACGCGGTCTTGCCCGAGAACACGTCCCAGCGCCACTGATCGATCATCTTGCCAAAGGGCAGGAAGGCGATCTTCTGGAGCGCCATCTTCATCTGGACGTTGACCACGCCCTTGTCGTCCGACGGGACCTTCGAGATCAGCCCGATCTGCTTGAGGTAGCCCGGCGTGATCGAGAGCGCGATCGCGTCGCCGATCGCCTCGTGGAAGCCGTCGTTGGCGCCGGACTGGAAGAGCACCGGGAGCTTGTCGTACTGCTGGTAGTAGTAGTTGTGACCGAGCTCGTGGTGGATCGTGATCAGATCCTCCTCGGTGGGCCGGATGCACATCTTGATGCGCACGTCGCCGGCGGAGGTCACGTCCCACGCGCTGGCGTGGCAGACCACGTCACGGTCGCGGGGCTGCACCAGCATCGACCGCTGCCAGAAGGTCTCGGGCAGGGGCTTCAGGCCCAGCGAGGTGAAGAAGGACTCGCCGAGCTTCGCCATCCGGATGGCGTCGTACTTCTGCTTCTTCAGCGAGGCGTCGACGTCGAGGCTGGCCGCGCCCTTGTACGGCTCCACCAGCGGGTAGATGTTCGACCAGTCCTGCGACCACATGTTGCCCAGCAGGTGCGCGGGGATGGGGCCGCGGGCGGGCACCCGATCCTTGCCGTACTTCTTCACGAGCTGGCTGCGCACGTAGCAGTGGAGCTCGTCGTAGAGCGGCTTCACCTGCTGCCAGAGCCGGTCGGTCTCCGCCTCGAAGTCGGCGGGGCTCATGTCGTAGCCGGACTTCCAGAGCTCGCCCAGGTCGGCGAAGCCGATCTCGCGGGCGCCCTGGTTGGCGAGCCGGACCTCCTGCTCGTAGAGGGGCCGCATCTCGCGGGAGATCGTGTGCCAGCCCATCCAGGCGTCGAGGAGCTCCTCGTACTTGCGGCTCTGCGCGAGGGTCTCGGAGAGGTCGCCGAGGTCGCGGCACTTCGCCTTGCCGTCGGCGCCGCACCACTTGCCCTTGCCGTACATCCCCTCGAGCTTCGCCGCGAGGCTGGCGAGCTCGGCGCGCTCGGCGGCCTCGGAGGGGGCCGGGAGTGCGGAGGTGAGACGCAGGAGGTGCAGCATCCGGCCGGTGGCCTCGTCGACCTCCACGCCGTCGAACCTCTTGGAGTCGGCGACGGCCTTCGAGAGGAAGGCCATCATCTCCTCGTTCGCCCACGCCGAGAGCTGCTCGGTGTCGTCCGTGATGTAGGTGCTCTTCACCCACTCGGCGGTGGAGACTCGCGTGAGGATCGCCTTCAGCTCGGCGTCGACGCGGGTGGCGAACTCCTTGGCCTCGGCGGCGGTGGGAGCGGCGAATGCGACCTCTACCGGCTCGAGGGAGGGTCCGCCGGTGGTGGCGCACGAGGCCATCGAGGCCGCGAGGACGATTCCTGAGATCAGCTTGGAGATGTTCATGGCCCGGCATCCTAGTCCAAGCGCTTCGGCCGTTTGAAGCGAGATCTGCCCCGCCGGCAGGCGCACAGGCAGCCGGCCGGGCCTGTTGAAGGCGCAGCCGCGCCAGCTCGACGCAGGCGAGGGCAATCGTTCCGACCGCGGATCGAGACGGCCAACGCTCCATTTCACGACGGAGCTGTTTGAATCCTGAACTTTTCAAATTTGGAAGATTTGCATTTCCAGTGAAGCCCGGTTTGACTGGGTTGGTCGACCGATTGTCGATCGACCCTTCACTGAAATGGAGATCCGAATGAGAACCCGACTCGCTGGTCTCGTAGTGGTGTTGGTATCATCCTTGTTCGTAGCGTGCGGTGGTGCTGGTGCCGATGCCGACACCGGCTCCGAGCAGCAGGGCCTCGAAGCGGCCGTCTGCATCTGCCCGACCGTCTGGGATCCCGTCTGCGCATGGGGCGGCCAGACCTATGGCAACGAGTGCCAAGCCGCCTGCGTAGGCGCGGAGATCGCCCACAAGGGCGAGTGTGGCACGTGCCTGCTCAGGCAGCGCTTCGATCCCGTCTGCGGCGAGGACGGAAAGACCTACGACAACGTGGAGGCGGCGACCTGCGAAGGAATCCGGGTCGCCCACCCGGGGCCGTGCGAAGACTGCGGCTGCGACAAGGAGAAGCTCGCGCCCGTATGCGCCTGGGGCGGCGTGAGCTATCCCAACGAGTGCGCGGCCAAGTGCGCAGGCGCCGAGATTGCCCACGACTACGGCAACTGCGGCGAGTGCTCCTGGATCGCTCTCTACGATCCGGTCTGCGGCGTGGACGGCAGGAGCTACAGCAACTCGGGCGAGGCCCACTGCAAGGGGATCCGCGTGGCCCACACGGGATCTTGCGACGCCGACACCCGCGGGTAGTCCACGACTCCCACGGCAGCTCTGGGCGAGCCCTTCGACGAGGGGCTCGCCCTCCGCCATCCCCCAGCATTTGCGGGCGCGCGGTTCCGAATTTCGAACGTGTCGGATTCGACACTCGCTGTTGTCCGACGCTACCGACAAACAGATAATGGGTCCTCGTTCGACCGCCTCGCTGGTCGATCGGATCTGGACGGGGGTCGAAATGGATACGCGAATCGCATTCTTCGCAGTGGTGTTGGCAGCTTCCACGTTCGCCGCGTGCGGTGGCGCTGGTTCCAAGGCCGACGTCGGCTCCGGGGAGGAGGCCCTCGAATCGGCCAACTGCATCTGCCCAACCGTCTGGGATCCCGTCTGCGCCTGGGGCGGCCACACCTACGGCAACGAGTGCGAGGCCGCCTGCGTCGGCGCCGAGATCGCCCACGACTTCGGCGGCTGCGGCGAGTGCGTCTGGATCACGCTCGACGACCCCGTCTGCGGCGAGGACGGCAGGACCTACAGCAACTCGGCCGAGGCCCTCTGCAAGGGGATCCGGGTCGCTCACCCGGGGCAATGCGGTGCGTGCGGCTGCGAGGAGAACTACCTGCCCGTCTGCGCCTGGGGCGGCGTGAGCTACCCCAACGAATGCGCGGCCAGGTGCGCAGGCGCCGAGATTGCCCACGACTACGGCAACTGCGGCGAGTGCGTCTCGATCGCTCTCTACGATCCGGTCTGCGGCGTGGACGGAAGGACCTACGGCAACTCGGCCGATGCCCTCTGCAAGGGGATCCGCGTGGCCCACAGCGGCACGTGCGACGGCGAAATCCGGGACTGAGCTCCTCGAAGTGATTCAGGGCGAGCCCCTCTCCCGCGCCAGCGGTGAGGGGCTCGCCCTTTTTCGTCTCAGGAGTAGGGCGCGGGCGGCGGTGCCCGGTTCGCCTCCTCCGGCTCGTACTCGGCGCCCGACGCGCGGGCCATCCGTCTCTCGCGGCCCGATGGGCGGAGGTCGTCCACCGAGAGGCCGAGGCCCATGATGCCCTCCTCGAGCCAGGCGTACTTCCCTTCGAGCAGCTTGTTCGCGACCCGGTTCTCGAACGAATCCTGGTTGAACCAGAGGTCCACGAAGAGCCGACGGACCTTCTTCCGGCTGGTCCGGCAGAAGAGGTCGGCGAGCTCAATCGCCTCCGCGGCTGCGGGGTCGTGGCGCTCCGCCATCCGCTGGGCCCTGCAGATCGAGGCCGACATCGCGAAGAGCTCCATGGCGATGTCCACCACGCGGAAGAGGAAGCCCTCCCTGTGCTGCATCCCGCCGCGGTAGACCATCATCCCGTGGAAGGTGGAGCGGGCGAGCTTGCGGCTGGTCCGCTCCACGAAGCGCAGGTGGCGGGCGAGGCGGCCGAAGGATTCATAGCGCGGCCACCGGCCCCAGCCCGTCCACCGGGTCGGATACCAGCGCGCGTAGAAGGCCGCGATCTTCGGGAGCGCGTCGAGCTTCTCCCGGCCGCTCGCGCGGCCGTAGACCAGCGGCCCCGCCACGTGGAGGTGCTTGTCCACCGCCTCCCGGGCCATGAAGAGGTGCATGATCTCGCTCGAGCCCTCGAAGATCAGGTTGATGCGGCTGTCCCGCATCATCCGCTCCACCGGCACCCCGGGCTCGCCACGGGCCTCGAGGGAGTCGGCGGTCTCGTAGCCTCGCCCGCCGCGGATCTGGAGGGTGTCGTCCACCAGCTCCCAGGCCTTGACCGTGTTCCACTCCTTCGCCGCCGCCGCCTCCAGCCGGATGTCGTAGCCGGGGCGGGTCGCCAGCTCGTCGGCGAGCTGGTGCACCGACTCCATCGCGTAGGTGGTCGCGGCGAGCTGCGCCAGCTTCCGGGAGATCGCCTCGTGGCGGCCGATCGGCTCGCCCCACTGGACCCTCGCGAGGCCCCACTTGCGGCAGATCTCGAGGCATTGCTTGGCCATGCCCACCGTCGCCGCCGGCAGCGTGAGCCGCCCCGTGTTCAGCGTGGTGAGGGCGATCTTCAGGCCCTGCCCTTCCTTACCGATCAGGTTCTCGCGCGGGACGCGGACGTTGCGGAAGATCACCACGCCGTTGGCGAGGGCGCGAAGGCCCATGAAGTGGCAGCGGTGCGGGAGCTCCACGCCCTCCCACGACGTCTCCACCACGAAGGCGCTGATCCGATCCGTGTCCGGGTTTCGCGCCATCACCACGAGCAGCTCGGCCTTGGTGCCGTTGGTGCACCAGAGCTTCTCGCCCTCGAGGATGTAGGCCTTGCCGTCCGGCGTGGGCCGGGCGGTGGTCGAGAGGCTGGCCGGATCCGATCCCACCGCCGGCTCGGTGAGCGCGAAGGCGGAGATGGCGCCCTTGGCGCAGCGGGGCAGGAACTTCTTCTTCTGCTCCTCGGTGCCGAAGAGCATCAGCGGCTGGGGGACGCCGATGGACTGGTGGGCCGAGAGGAGGGCGATGAGGTTGCCGTCATAGCTGCCCAGCAGCTCCATCACCTTGCCGTATTCACGCTGGGTGAAGCCCAGGCCCCCGTATTCTTCAGGGATCTTCATCCCGAAGGCCCCGAGCCGCCGCAGGCCGTCGACCACCTTGTCCGGATAGTCGCCGAGCCGGTCGATCTCGTCGGGATCGACGTCCTCCCGGAGGAACTTCTCGAGCCCGTCGTAGAACTTGCGGAACTCGGGTCGCTCGACGAGCGGATCCGGGAAGGGATGGATGAGGTCGAGGCGGAAGTCGCCGAGGAAGAGGTCTCGTAGGAAGGTATGGGAGCTCCACTCTTTCTCTCGCGACTCCTCTGCGACTTCGAGGGACTTGGTGCGTTCCGTGGTTGCCATGCCGGTGATCCTGTGGATCGGTTGTCGAGATGGCATGCGGTAGGGGCCCGTGGCCCCGCCTGCCCGGTCGCCGCGGGAACCGGCTCGACGTGGCGCGGAAACGAGGATCGGATGGCTCGGCAGGGACCGGCGAAAGGAGAGGCGACCCGGATCGAGATCCCGTCGGGAGCGTCGCTCCCCGTGGCCGCGCCGCCCGATCGCGCCCCATCGTCCAGGGCAGGAGTCCGCGTGCACAAGGCCCTGCTCGTCGTTGGCGTCCAGAACGACTTCTGTCCCGGCGGCTCGATGGCCGTCCCCGGCGGCGACCGGGTCGCTGCCCCGCTGTCGGCCCTGGGCAGCGCCGTCGATCACGCCGGCGATCTCGTGATCGCGTCCCGCGAGTGGCACCGCGAGTCGAGCGCCTTCTTCGACACGAACGGCGGGACCGTCTCCCCCTACTGCGTCGCCGGGACGGAGGGCGCGGCCTTCCCCCGCGACCTCAACCTCTCGCGGCGCACCCGTCAGGTCTTCCGCTCCCTCGACCCCGTCGAGAACGGCTCCTCGGCCTTCCTCGCAGTCGACCGGAGTGGCGCGAGGCTCTCCGAGCTCCTCCGCTCGGCGGGCGTCACCGAGCTCTTTCTCGGCGGCCTGCCTCTGGAGCAGACGATCCGCGAGACAGCGATGGACGGCCTCCGCCGGGGCTTCGGCGTCACGGTGATCATGGACTGCGTCGCGTCCCGCAATCCGCAGGAAGGCCGCGAGGTGCTCTTCCAGCTCCGCCTCGCCGGCGCGGCGGTGATGAGCAGCGGCGAGGCGATCCTCTCCCTCTACCGGAGCGGCGAGGCCAGGCTCTAGGCCTCGGCGACTGCTGCGGTGCCGACGCCCGTTGCAGGCTTCGACTCCCGCCCCCCGAGGCTGAAGCCGCAGTGGGTCGTCGGCTCCCGACCCTGGAGCTCGCAGAGCACCTCGGACGGGAGCGGAAACCAGCGCAGCTTCTCGATGTCGGGCGCGAAGGGCACGTCCGCCGACGGCGCCACGTTCCTCAGCTCCGCGGTGGCAGCCTCGACGATGCGCAGGGCCTCCGCGAGATAGCCCGGGAGCACGCCCTCCGGCGCCGTGGCGCGGCGCGAGGGGTACTCCAATCGCCCGGAGGCGTACGAGAGCTCATGCAAGCGCATCGCCTCGCCGGGCCTGCTGCGCACGTGCCGCCACTGTCCGGTCGCGAGGTCGAATCGGTAGTAGGGCAGGAGCTTCCACCCGTGGTCCGCGACGAAGTGCACGGCGTCCAGCAGGAATTGGAAGACGGTCTCCGAGACGAAGTAGTTGAAGTTGATCCGCACCCAGCCCGGCTTGATCCCCTCGGCGCCGGCGACGATCGCGCACTCGAAGCCCTTCGACGTAGCAGGATCGATCCCAAGCAACCGATGGCCGTAGGGGCCGGCACACGAGCAGCCGCCGCGGGCCTGGATGCCGAAGAGATCGTTGAGCAGCGCCACCACGAAGTCGTGGTGGAGGGCCCCCTCGCCGTGGCGGACCACGAAGGAGACGATGGAGAGCCGCCAGGCGCTCCGGTTCCCGAGGATCCGCAGGTTCGGGTTCTTCGACCACGACTCGATCGCCCGGCGGATGAACGACTCCTCGCGCTCGCGGATCAGCTCCTCGCCCACCGCCTCCTTGAGCTGGAAGACCAGCCCCGCGCGGATCGACTCGAGGATCGCCGGCGTGCCGCCCTCCTCGCGATGGATCGGGTCCGCGAGGTAGCGGTGCTCGGTCGGACCGACGTAGGCCACCGTGCCGCCACCCGGCTGCGTGGGGACGCGGTTCTCGAAGAGGCGGCGCTTCGCGACGAGGACGCCCGGTGTCCCGGGCCCGCCGATGAACTTGTGGGGCGAGAGGAAGACCGC
This sequence comes from Vulgatibacter incomptus, assembly GCF_001263175.1. Classification (GTDB taxonomy): domain Bacteria; phylum Myxococcota; class Myxococcia; order Myxococcales; family Vulgatibacteraceae; genus Vulgatibacter; species Vulgatibacter incomptus. The sequence continues at coordinate 3,121,982 of NZ_CP012332.1, forward strand.
GTCCTTCGAACAGTCCTCCCCGGGCCCGCCGACAGGGTTCATCTCGATCCGCACGTAGGGCCCCGCCGCGGCGAAGTCCCAGAACGAGAGCGCCCCATAGCGGTGGAGGAGCGCGGAGACCGCGTGGGTCTGGGAGCCGATCCCGGTGACGTTCGACGCCGCCGAGAAGCTGCCGATCTTCAGGCGGCGGTCCTTGTGTGCGAGGAGCTCTTTCTCCAGGTGAGCCAGATCGATGTGGCCGTCGGCGTCCTCGTCGATGGTGACGACGTCCGCGATCGACTCGCGCCAGGGGAGCTCGTTGGAGTGGTGCTCGAAGGGCCCGATGAAGACCACGGGCCGCTCGTGCGCCGGGATCCGCTCGCGCAAGCCGTAGCGCTCGTCGAGGTCCGCCGGCAGCCGGAGGTTGAGCACGTCGACGAGCTTGTTGATCGCCCCGGTCGCGCCGGAGCCGCAGAAGATCACGCAGTCGTCGGGCCCGCCTCCTACCGCCCGACGGATCGTCTCCCGCGCATCCTCGCGGAAGCGCGTGGTCCGCATCCCGGTCCCGGAGGTCTCGGTGTGGGTGTTCGCGTAGAGGGGCATCACCTCGTGGCGGATGAAGTCCTCGATGAACGAGAGCGAGCGTCCGGACGCGGTGTAGTCCGCGTACGTGACGCGCCGGGGACCGAAGGGCCCGTCGAAGACCTGGTCGTCACCGATGATCGAGTCCTGGATCGTCTCCAGCAAGCGGCGTCGATGATCGTCCATCCGGGGAACCTCAAGGTGCGAAGGAGGGACGGACGCTATCACGTACGGGCCGGACGGTTTGCGCCCTCTTCGACGGGAGCCGTCACGGCCTGCCGATGCCAGCGCGCGCGCCAGAGGAGCGGCGCCGCGACCGTGGGTGCGAGCACGCCCGCTGCGGTGACGGCGGCCTCGAGTGGGCCCTCGATGCGCGGCGCGTTGTGTACGAGGGCCTGGATCCAGGTGAGAGCCGCGTCGGCCGTGACCGCGGTCGCGATCGCGGTGGCGAGGCGCGGGCGCCACCGCCGCGTCAGGGCGAAGAGTCCGACGCAGAGCCCGACGTCGAAGCCTACCCAGGCCCACTTGGCCGCGGCGGTCGGAAACCACCTCGGGACGCTCGCGCTCGCCAGGAGCAGGGTCCACGGCACGAGCCCCACGGCGAGGCCTTCGATCACGATCGTCGGCCCGCGAAGGAGCGTCTCGAGGCCGAAGCGCAGGAGCCCGCCCCTGGCGAAGGCGGCGAGGGAGTCCACCAGCGGGAGGATCTCGCCCTCCCCTTCCGGCCACGCCAGGTAGATCGGCTCCCACCTCGAGGGACGGAGCCGGGCCTTGAAGCGCCTCAGCCCGCCGAAGTCGTAGAGGCGCCGGGTCAGACGAGCGGCAGCGAGGAGCCAGCCGCTCGCGCCGGCGAGCGGCGCCAGGCCCAGGGTGGCGTAGCGGCTCCCCTCGGCGGCGATGGTCCGCATGGCGGCGTCGACGAGGAGCTCGGTGGTGCCGTTGGGTGCCTGGGGATCCCGGAGCAGGTCCTCGAAGAGCCAGCCTCCCCTCGCGTAGACCGGCACCGCGGCGAGGAAGCCCACCACCGCTCCGGCGCGCTCGGCGACGAAGTAGCGCCGCTCAGAGGAGAACGAGAACGGATGGACGGCGACGAGGAAGCCCATGGGCGCCATCTGCTTCGCGCGCATCCACCGCGTGATGAGCCGGTCGATCGCCTGGCGCACCTCGCCGTCGGGCTCGACGATCTCCTCTGCCGGGACGAGGCGGACGCGCACGCCCTTCGCCCTCGAGCGGCGGAGCTGCTCCCGGAGGCTGGCCGAGGCCCGCAGGGTCTCCTCCCACTCGGCGGGATCCCAGACGGGCTGCTCGCCGATGCGCAAGCGCGAGAGCCGGATCCGCTGATGGAATCGATCCTCCGTGGCGAAGTAGCGGACCCGCCTGCCCCTCCGTCGCGCCTCCTCCTCGAAGCGGCGGGCGACCTCGCCCATGCGATCTTCGGCGACGATCGGCGCGCCTGCGACCACCCAGGCGCGGCCCGTGTCCACGTAGGCCACGCAAGCGTCGCTCCCGTCGAACCAGTAGTCGACGCCGGGCTCGAGCACCTGGAAGGAGGTCGCGTTCCAGCCGTGGGCGCGGAGGATCTCGAGCGCGCGCGCGTGATCGTTCGAGCCCGGCTCGAGACCCATCCGTAACCCCGTCCCGCCGCTCACGCCTCCGATTCCCGATCGCCCAGGGCCGTCACGGCGCGATGGAACTCCTCCTCGGTGATCTCCCCTGCGTCGAGCTTCACCCGCAGTCGCTCGAGCTCCCGGATCGGCACGTCGGCGAGCATCGCTTTCGCCTCGGCCCGCGCCTCCTCCGCCGCCTGGCGGAAGGTCTCGCGGAGCTCGTCCACGCCGACCTGCTGCTTGCGACGGAACCAGACGCGCGCGGTCTCGCCCAGCGCCACCGTCCCTGCGAAGGCCACCGCGCCTCCCACCGCGCTGCCGAAGCCCGGGACGAGCTTGAGGAGCTGGCGGGCGCCCTCTCGAAAGCCGACACCAGCGCCGAGTGTGGCGATGAGCTCCACCGCTCTCGCGCGGCTCACTTCGACTCCCTGGAAGTGCCCGATGGTCACCACCATCGCCACCTGGAGGGGGGCGAGCAGGGCCAGGTCCGCGAAGGGGAGCGGGATCGCGCCGATCGCCGCCGCCACGCCTGCCTTCGAGTAGATCAGCGTTCGGATCCTTCGATCCTTGAGCGCGAGGTCCCCCTGCTGCTGCGCGATGAAGGCGTCCCTCATCGCGTCTGGCAGCGCCTCCACGATCCGATCCACCAGCTCCTCGATGCCGGTACGACGACGGGCGGAGACGAAGAGGAGCTCCTTCTCGTCGAGCCCGAGGAGCTCCCGCGCGCTCTGGGCGAGCTCCGCCTTCTCACGATCGTCCAGCAGGTCGGCCTTGTTCACCACGGTGATCCGGTGGGCCACCGAGCCCTCGAGGATCCGATGGAGTTGCATGTCCTCCGCCGAGATCGCGGACATGCCGTTGAGCACGTGGATCACGACGTGCTGCTCGTCCAGGGCGCCGCTCTTCGCCACCTCGTCGAGGGAGAAGCGCCCCGTGCCGAAGCCCGGCGTGTCGGTGAGGTCGATCCCGAAGCGCTCCTTCGTCTGCGAGACCGCGGTCTCGTCGGTGCGCATGCTGACCGCGGCGACATCTTCGCCGTAGATTGCGTTGAAGAGCGACGACTTTCCGGCCTTCCCGAAGCCCGCGATCGCCACCCTGGGCCTCTTGGAGAACCGCCGCTTCACGTCGTCCACGATCCGATCGAGAGCTTCCTCGGAGAGCATTCGATATCCCTGCGTCATCCCGGGTCAGGCGAATGGCTCTTCGCTCGCCCAGCAAGGTGGCCGTTCCAGAACAACCGAGAGGCGCGCCGAACGCAAGGCCGCCAGCGGCCGCGCCCGATCACCCCATGATCCCCGGCGGAGGCAGGGTGATCCCCTCGACGGCAAGTATGCCGAGGAGGCCGACGCCATCCGGCGAGACGTTCCGGATCGAGAGGATCTCTCCGTACTCGAGGGTGAACTCGAGCCGCTCCGGGGGGAGGACGATGCGTTCCCCGGTCGCCTGGATCAGGGGGAACTCGTGCCAGGGCATGTCGAGGTCGCGGACGAAGGTCCCCGTGAGCTGGATGATCGCGCTCCCCGCCGCGAAGCCCTCGTGGATGTCGTGGGCGTGGTTCCACAGATCCGGGAAAGCCTCCCACAGCGCGAGCTGCGAGCGCCAGAAGTCCCGAAAGCCGAGCGGGTAGTGGCCGGGCGAATCCACCGCGAAGCCGCCGCCCACCTGCTCGGCGGCGAGGTCCTCGTCGTGGTGGTCCAACGCTTCCAAGAAGACTCGGATCGACATCCTTCGCTCCCCGAAGAAAATAGGAGCGCGTCGCCCGGGACGCCCGAAGCGGTGCTAGGGCCGGTCGCTCCGCCAGATCGCGCGAAGCGCCGCCGCCAGGACCGCGGCGGCGAGGCCGTAGCCCACCGCGGCGGGAGCCGGCAGTCCGAGGAGCAGCGGAGCGGGCGCGGAGAGCGCGAGGCTCGACGCCACCACGAGGCCCAGGAAGAGGACCGCGAGGACGATCCGGTTCACCTGCTTCTCGCGGAGCGAGCGGTCGGCAGGCGCGGCTTCCGCCTGCAGCTTGAGCCGGAGCTTGCCCTCCTGGAGGTCGGAGATCGCCTGCCCCGCCAGCATCGGTAGCCGTCGGGCGGTGTAGCGCAACGCGGTGAGCTGGTAAAAGAGCTCCTCCTGCAGGCGCTCGCGGCTGTAGAGCTCGCGGGTCATCCTCTGGAGATAGGGCACCATCTCCTCCAAAGGATCGACCTCAGGGATGAGCTGCTTGGCGAGGCCCTGGGTGGTGATCACAGCCTTGAAGAAGAGCGTGTAGGCTGGCGTCATCCGCACCCGATGACGGAACGCGATCTCCGTGAGCTGCCGCAGGAAGTCCTCGACCTGCAGCTCCGCCATGCTGCGGCCCACCACCTGCCGCTCCATCAGCGCCTGTAGATCACCCTCCCACGCCGTGTAATCGATGTGCTCGCTCCGGATCGACAGCTCCCAGTACACGCGGGCGATGGTCCGGTAGTCACGGCGCTGGATCGCGAAGAAGATGGTGACGAGGTTCTCGCGCATCTCCTCCGTGAGTCGCCCGACATTGCCGAAGTCGAGGAGGCCCAACCGGTTCCCGGGCAGCACGAGCACGTTGCCGGGGTGCAGATCGCCGTGGAAGCAGCCGTCCTCCAGGAGCATCTGGAAAGCCGTCTGCAGGTAACGCTCCCCGACGAGCCGCATGTCGCAGCCCGAGGCGCGGGCGTGGCTGATCTTCACGCCGTCGAGCCACTCCATCGTGAGCACCTGCTCGCCCGAGTGGCTCGTGAAGATCTCCGGTATCACCACGTGGTCGTTGCCGGCGAAGTTCGCGTGGAAGCGCTCGAGGTGCGCCGCCTCGACGCGGAAGTCCGTCTCGTCGGCGATGGACTTTCGCAACTCCCGCAGCACCCCCGGCACGTCGAGGAGCTCGATCTCGGGCATCTGCGCCTGGGCCTGCCTCGCCAGGAACTGGAGGATCGAGAGGTCCGTGAAGATCAGCTCGCGCACGCCGGGGCGCTGCACCTTCACCGCGACCTCCTCTCCGCTCGGGAGGCGGGCGCGGTGGACCTGGGCGATCGAGGCCGTGGCAAGCGGCTCCTCGTCGAACTGGGCGAAGAGATCCAGCGGGCTGCCGCCGAGGGTGGCGCGGATCTGCTCCTCCACCTCCTCGAAGGGGATCGGCCCCACGTCGTCCTGCAGGGATTGGAAGGCCTCCGCGTAGCCGGGCGGGAGCACGTCGCCCCGGGTGGAGAGCATCTGGCCGAGCTTCACGAAGGTCGGCCCCAGCTCGCGCAGCGCGGCGGCCACCCGCTCCGGGGAGAGGCCGACCTCAGCGTCCTCACCCTTGCGGAAGAAGCCGATCCCGGGGACGTCGATCCGCGCCACCAGCCAGCCGAAGCCGTGCCGGGCCAGGATCTGCACGATCTGCTGGAGCCGGCCCAGGTCCTTGACGACCTGGCGGGCTCCCATCGCGGTGCGGGCTGCGGTTCTGACGATTGCCACGTGCCTTCCAACGCTCGAGACGGCCCCGAACCTACCGCGCGGGCTCTCCGATGGCGAGGTTCGTGGCGTCCTTCAGGGAGCGCAGGTCGGCGGGCTGCTCCCGAATTCGCAGGAGAAGCTCCGGCACTCGTGCTCGGCGCTGCAGGGAGCGCCGGACGGAAAGCGCTCCCTGCACGTGCCCCAGGTCTCTCTCGTACAGAAGAGACCGTCCCGGCAGTCCCAATCCGTTCGGCAGCGCGCGTGCACCCCACCACGTGGCTGACAGACGCCATCCTCGCAAGCGCGGTCCCCCAGACAGTCATCCGAGGTGGAACAGGGACCCCCTTCCTCGCTCCAGGGATAGAGAGGCCGGCAAGCTCCGAAGTGACAACTCGTCAAGGTGACGCAATCCAACGGCCCGTCGCAGCGGTCGCCCACCCCGCCGTGCCACGAACAGATGCCCCCGATACATCGCAGACCGGCCTCGCATCGCTCGCTGAGGTCACAGTCGCTGCCCTCCGGGGTCCGAGGCACGCAAGAGCCGTCGATGCACGCAAGGCCGGCTCCACAGTCGTGTGCGCCGCCACACGGTCCTCCCGCGCCGGAGCGAGGGCCGCAGCGATCGACATCCAAGCGGCAGACGAGGTCTCCCGCGCACGACGTCGCGGCGCTGCAGGGCTCGCCCTCTTCCAGCGCACGTCGACACGTCCGCGGATATTCCCACGCACAATAGAGTCCATCGTCGCAGTCGGGCTTGGACGGGCTTTCGACGCCCTCGCAGCGATCGCCCTCTGCGCCGGACCCGCGGCAGATCCGGCCGCCGCTCCGATCAGGCCGGCAAGCGAGCCCGCTCGCGCAGGCCCGATCCTCCACACAGGCGCTTCCGTCGGCCACCGAACCCGCCTCAGCGCAGCTCCCGAGCCGGGGTTCGGGAGGACGGCTCACGTCGCAGATTGGGCCAGCCTCGTCGGTCGCTTCGCTCGCGCCGCAATCGATCGCATCCAGGCATCGCTCGCCCGGACCGGAGACCGGCTCGCAGCGAGGCGGGTCGTAGGCGCCATGGCAGATCAGGCCCGCCTTGCAGTCGGCCGATCCCTGCCGGAAGTCCCACGCCAAGCCCGCGCAGGGCTCTCCCCGGTTCTTCTTCGGGAGGCAGATCCCGGAATCCACGACCCCGCTACACCCTCCTCCTCCGGAGGGAACGGCCTTGCAGTACGAATCCTCCGGGCACGGAGCGGATTCAGAGCAGGAAATCGCGCCATCCTCGGGGCGCTCCCTGCATGACCAGGCAAACCCGAGAACGACCGCGAGCCACAAGATCGCACGACGCACGAACGGACCCGTTTCCATCCATTCCTCCGTTCAGAGCTTCACGCAAACCTTGCGTAGGGGGTCGCACCACCTGCTCGCGCACTCGAAAAAGGCCTCACACACCGTTCCGTCGCCCCGCCTCGGGACACAGGTGCCGACCTGGCAGAAGAGACCGTCCTCGCAATCACCCAAAGCGCCGCATGGCCCCCCAAGACCACTCGTTGGTTGGCATCGGTTTTCAAAACAGGGCCCGGCATCGCACGGGGACGTCAAGTTATTGCTACACGCATCTCCCACGTCCAGGCGCGCCCTGCACATCCCCATCTGGCACTGCAGGCCCTGGCCGCAGTCGGCGCTCCAGCCGCACGGTTCCCACTCCCGCGACGGGGGCGCGCAAGCGCCGAGGACGCAGCGATCGGCCCTTTCCGCGCAGTGGTCCTTGCTGTAGCAGGGCCCTCCTCTGGGACTCGGGGGCGAGCACGAACCCACGATGCAAAGGAACGGCTTCGCGCAGTCCCAGTCGCGGCCGCATGGCTCGCCCTCGGTAGAGGCGTACTCGCAGGACTTGTCCGCCGCTCCGCGGCAGATCAGCCCCTCCGCGCATTGCAGGTCTCGTTCGCATTGCATCCCCCGCGAGACGCGGAGCCTGCAGATTCCTGGATCACCGTCGTCGCAAAAGAGGCCGGGCAGGCATCGATCGCCCTCGTCGCGGCCCGGATGTTCGTACCGGACCCTGCACACGTCCCGTTCTGCGCCGGGGCCTCGGCAGATCGAGGTTCCGTCGCCGGTCTCGACGCATCGATGCTCGCCTTCGCAAGCGCGGCTGCCCACGCATTTCCGTCCCACAGCCACCGAGCGGGGAGGCGCGCAGCGGCCCGCTCCCGCGCTCACGTCGCAGACCAGATCGTCCTCGTGCCGGTAGCTGGGATGGACGCCGCAATCGCCATCACTCGCGCAGGGACCGCCGAGCCCCGACGGATCGACGCACGTCCGGCTCGCCGAGGAGCAAATCAGGCCCGCCCGGCAGTTGGTCTCGATCCCTAGTTGGCCGGAGTCGTCCCAGGGCGAGACCAAGGTGCACTCCTCGCCCTTGCCTCGCCGCTGCTCACACCGTCGGTCATGGCAGTAACCGGAATCGCACTGCGAACCGTCGTAGCAGGACATTTCGGGAGGGCTCTCACAAGCGGCAGCCAGTGCCGCCACGACGAGAAAGAGTGGAATCCTGACGAGTGCCCAAGCTCGAATGTGCATCCAGCCGCCTCCGTTTCGCGGGCCCGAAGCAAAGACGCCCGGGCCCCCAGAATCCGGACAGAGGCCCGGGCGCTTCCCTCCTCCCGGACCACGAGGCGGCTACGAGGCTCGCCAGCGGACGCCGGCCGGAGCCGCTTGCCGGCCTTCTGCGGCGCGTGCTACGCCAACTGCACGATTTCGTTCCTCTCGGCCGCGCGACGGCACCCTCTCGACGGAGTCCTCCTTGGGCGATTCGCTTCTCGGCACCGACCTCTTCCGGCTGGACGACCTCCTCACCGACGAGCAGAAGCTGGTTCGACGCTCGGTGCGCAAACTCGTGGACGAGGAGTTCCTCCCCGTCGTCCAGCAGCACTTCCGCGCCGGCACCTTCCCCACCGAGCTCGCGCCGAAGCTGGGCGAGATGGGCCTGCTGGGGATGAACCTGCAGGGCTACGGCTGCCCGGGGACCGACAACGTCACCTACGGCATCGCCATGCAGGAGCTCGAGAGGGGCGACTCGGGCTTGCGCTCGTTCTGCTCGGTGCAGGGCGCCCTCGCCATGTATCCCATCTGGGCCTTCGGCTCCGAAGAGCAGAAGGAGCGGTTCCTCCCCGGCATGGCCGCGGGCAAGGTCATCGGCTGCTTCGGCCTCACCGAGCCCGATCACGGCTCCGATCCCGCCGGGATGAAGACGCGCGCCCGCAAGGACGGCGACCACTACGTGCTCAACGGAACGAAGCTCTGGATCACCAACGGCACCACCGCCGACGTCGCCGTGGTCTGGGCGAAGACCGACGACGGCGGCGCGGAGAGCGTCCGGGGCTACCTCGTGGAGAAGGGCATGCCCGGCTTCGAGGCCCGGGAGATCCACGGCAAGGTCAGCCTCCGCGCCTCCCTCACCGCCGAGCTCTCCTTCCACGACGTCCGCGTCCCCGCGGCCAACGTGCTCCCGAAGGTAGAGGGCCTCCGCGGGCCGCTGATGTGCCTCAACCAGGCCCGCTACGGCATCGCCTGGGGTGCCACCGGCGCTCACCTCGCGTGCTTCGAGGCCGCGCGCGACTACTCGCTGTCGCGGATCCAGTTCGGCAAGCCGATCGCCTCGTTCCAGATGACGCAGGAGAAGCTGGTCGCCATCTACACCGAGCTGGTGAAGGCGCAGCTCGTCAACCTGCGCCTGGGGCAGCTCAAGGACCTCGACCAGCAGACCTACGTGCAGATCAGCTTCGCCAAGCGCAACAACGTGCGCGTAGCCCTGGAAGCCGCCCGCCTCGCCAGGGAGATCCTCGGGGCGAACGGGATCACCGACGACTATCCCGTGATCCGGCACATGGTGAACCTCGAGTCGGTCTACACCTACGAGGGCACCCACGACATCCACACCCTGATCCTCGGCAAGGAGCTCACGGGGATCTCCGCCTTTTGAGAGCTTGTGAAGAATTCACAAGCTCTCGCGGAGCCGAAGGCGGAGCAAACGAAAAGGAGCGCCCTCGCGCGAAGCGCGAGCTGAAGAAACGGGCCCGCTCCCGCGGGACCGATTTCTTCACACGCTCTGAGACAGGTGTGAGAAAGAAAGCGAAACACGCGACCGCGCTCGCGAGCTCGAGCGCCCATTCCTTCGGGAGCCAATCGAGATGCCTGCGTACGTGAAGCGCCTGACAGTGCGCTTCAACGAGGTCGACGCGGCCGGGATCGTCTTCTACCCCCGGTTCTTCGACTACTTCCACATGACCTTCGAGGACTTCTTCGGCGACGCCACCGGGACGCCATACCCGGTGTGGATCAACGAGAAGCGCATCGGCTGGCCGGCGGTCCACGTGGAGACGGACTTCCTCTCGCCGCTCCGGTACGGCACCACGGTCGAGCTCCACCTCACCTTCCCGCGGGTCAAACGCACCTCCTTCGTGTGCCGCTACGAGGCCCGCGACCCGGAGACGGGGAGGACGCTCTGCACGAGCGAGATCACGGTAGTGACCACCGATCTCGACGAGCTGAAGCCGCTCCCGATCCCGGACGCGGTCCGCGATACCCTCGAGCGTTTCGCGGCGTAGACTGCCGGGCGGGCGCCGCGCCCGCCGCCCGCCCTGCCGCCATCCGAGCGACGCTCGGGCCAGGTGCCCACCTTGGTCTCATGACCGAGCCCACGGCCCATGCGCACAAGATCGTCCGCGTGATCCCCACGGTCCTCCGCTGGCGGGTGCACGACGATCGCATCGGCGGCAGCGAGAGCGACGCCTACGCGGTAGTGAGCCAGGGGCAGGTGACGCTCATCGATCCCCTGCCCGTCGGTGAAGCCGAGCTTCGCCGCCTCGGGCAGATCAAGGGCATCGTGCTCACGGCGGCGAACCACCAGCGCTCGGCGTGGCGATATCGAAAACTCTTCCATGTTCCCGTTTTCGCGCCGGAGGGCCCGGGTGTTTCACCGACCCCGGGCGACCTGGAGGAGGAGCCCGACTACCGCTACACCGCCGGCGAATCACTCCCCGGCGGGCTCACTCCCTTCCACACCCCCGGGCCAACCGAGGCGATGTATGCGCTCTGGCTCGATCGGCCCCGGAGCGTGATCTTCCTCTCGGACGTGCTGACACACGATGGCTCAGGCCAGCCGACCTTCGTGGCCTCCGAATATCAGGACGAACCGGAGCGCACGCGAGCGAGCGTGCGCCGGATCATCGACCACCTTCCGGTGCAGGTGCTCTGCTTCGCCCACGGGCCGCCGATCTGCGACGAAGGCCGCAGCGTCCTCGAGCGGGCCCTCGCATACGACGCGGGCCGTCATCCCGAGATGGCCGTGCCTCCTACTTGAAGGGGTCGTCCTTCGGCGGCGGGTTGATCAGATCCCCCTGCCGCTTGCGGGCCTCGTCCCTCCAGCCGGTCTCGTCGCCCTTGGACTTGCCCAGATAGCGGCCCCAGGCGTCGATCGCTGGCTCCCTCCGCTTCAGGCCCTCGAGGGCGAGCGCGCGGTTGAAGGTCGCCTCGATGAGCGTCTCCTCCTTGTCGAGGGCGGCGGAGAAGGCCATGAGCGCGCCCTCCGGCTCGCCGAGGGAGAGGAGCAGTACGCCGATGTCGTTGTCCCGGCGCCCGTTCTCCTGCAGGACGAGGAGGGACTCCTCCGCCCGCTCCCGATCGCCCCTCTCCCCCCGCCATAGGTAGAGGGACGAGAGCATCTGGAAGGTCTTCGTCGCCTTGTAGTCCCGGGCGAGGCTCCAGCCGATCGCGTCCTCGTAGGCGGGCGGATCCCGATCCTCACCCCGCAGCGGCTCGAAGGTCACGTACGGGAGGGTGGCGAGCGCCGGCCTACCCTCGGCGGCGCGATAGGGCAGCTCGATGTCGGAGGGCAGGATCCCGCGATCGGTCGCGACGAAGGCCACCACGGCCGAGGCGGCGAGGGCGCCGCCCGCGAGGAGCGACGCCACCCTGCGACGACCGCCGCTCCACCTCGGCGTGGGCCTCCGGAGCGGCGAATCCTCGTCGCGGCGCCGAGCCCTCGGAGTGACCGGCGCGCCGACGGCCCGCTCCCGGGCGTCGCCGAGGAGCGCCGACACCAGCGCGGCCGTCGGCTGCCGCTCGAGGACCCGATCGACGAGCGCCCGCTCGGCGTCCGATTCGGGCATGGCGGCAATGGCCAACGCCGAGAGCACGCCACGGCAGCGCTCGCAGCGCGCAGCGTGGAGCTCGACGGCCAGGCGCACCTGTGGCGGCCCATCGCCCGCCCCATAGCGCTCCAGAACGTCATCTGGAATACAGGTCTCGAACACGGTCTCCCCCTCCGATATCCCAGGACGCATCGGCCGCACGGCTCCCTTCAGGAAATCTCGCCGTCGTCGCCGCGGAGCAGATTCCGAACCTTCGCGGTCAGACGGAAGAGGACGGTCTCCACCCCCTTGGTCGAGAGGCCGACCCCCATCGCCTCGATCTCCGGAGCCGTGAGCCCCTCGACGTAATGCGCCTTGAAGATGAGGGAATCTCGGGCCGCGTTCGGCTCCCGGACGGCGCGCCGGAGCGCCTCCGAGACCCGGGCGGCCCCCTGCCACAGGCCGACGCGCTCGTCCGCGCCCAGGCCCGGGTCGACCGGCTCGTCCTCGAGATCGCCCCAATCCACGTGGCTTACCACCTTGCGCACCCGCTTTCGCCTCAGGTGATCGCGTGCGACGTTGGCGGCGGTGGTGCATACGAAGGCGCGGAGCGAGAGCGCCCCCGGATCCCGGAGACGTCGGAGCGCGTCGCAATCGTTCGCCAGTAAACGGACGTAGACCTCTTGCTCGAGGTCCGCGACGCTGGAGGGATCCGAATCGCCCACGATCCGGCCGATGATGCGAACCACCACGGAACGGTGATCCGCCAGGAGCGTCGACCAGGCCGCCTCGTCTCGTCGGGCACACCGCTCGATGAGATCGTCCGTAGACAAGCCAGCCTCGTTGGTCCATCGCTCGAAATGAAAACAACCCAAAAATGCTGGGTCGCTGGGCTACCGGGGTACGGATATGGAGCCGGACGAGGAGAGCGCTTTCGCTCGTCGTCCGGGGCCCGAGTATAGCCGAAGTCGTCCCTCTACGGGGGCGCGACCGTTAACGAATTCGCAATTGCTGAAGCGCCCGAAAGGCAATGGCGTGCCGTGAACCAACCGGCAATCGCCGAAGCGCCCGACAGACGGAGCCGTGCCGCGATCCACCCGGCAATTGCCGGGTGGCCGACTGGCTGGGCCGAGCGTCGACCCGCTTACTTCGTGCGGTAGGTGATGATCCCGTGGGTCGGGTCGTAGGGCGACACGCCGACCTTGACGCGGTCACCGAGGACGATGCGGATGAAGTGCTGCCGCATCTTTCCGCCGACGCGCGCCTGGATCGCCGGCCCCTGATCGAGCTTCACAGTGAAAAGCCCGCCCGGGTGCACGTCGGTGATCACGCCTTCGACTTCGATCAGATCTTCGCGAGCCAGGGGATTCCTCCAAATTCCTCGGCCATCAGCGACCGGTCGGCGGGAAAATGCATGTATCGGCCCCAAACTGCAAGGCTTCAATGCTTTTCGACGCCGACCGCCGCTTCAGCTCTTCCCCGGCTCGGCGACGAGCTTGCGTCCGAGCAGACCGTCCGCCTGGGAGAGGAACGAGCGGAACTCGGAGTAGTCGTCCGGCCCGACCCTCGTCGCCGAGACCTCGATCGTGCCCTCGACCACCACCTGCCCTCCCTCATTCGCGTAGTCGATCCGCACCGAGCCGAAGCGGCTCGCGAGCCGCCCCGCGTCCGGAAGGCTGGTGACGGCGTAGCCCGACGGTAGCGCGACCTCGTAACGGAAGGTCCGGGTCCAGGGATAGCGGAGGACGAGATCGAGCCGCCGGGCAGAGAGAGGCGCGAAGCTCTCCACCAGAACGGCCGCGCTCTTCATCGGAGCAAAAGAGAGGCGCCGCTCTCCCGCCCCTGTCCCCACGTCGGCGAAGGCAGGGATGGCGAGGTCGTAGGCGAGGCGGACGTCCTCTTCCAGTTTGCGCGGATCCGAGAGGTCGAGGCGACCGACCTTCACCCCGGGATACGAGCGCGCCAGGCTCTGCTCGAACGACGCCACGCGCCCGCTGGGCGAAGCGTACGACTGGCGGATGCCCGGCGCGGAGAGGCCCGAGATCGTGCTGGATCCGGTGACGCTGGCCGAGCCGTCGGAGGAGAGCGCGATCCGATGCGACGTGGCCGTGACCGACGACTCCGCGAGGGCCTCGGGCGTCACGCGGAACGCGCTCTTTCCGCCGGGATTCACCACCAGCACCTCCGCCCCGCGGTCCGACTCGGGAAGCTCCCGCGAGCCCGACCACTCGGCGGTCCCGTCCAGGAAGAGATCGAGGGAGGGGACGTAGAGGATCGCGTGGTTGAAGACCGCCAGCGAGGCCGGCTCCCCGCCCATCGCGCCGAGGTGCCGCATGCGGAGGAGCACCAGGCGGGAGTCGATCCCCACGGACTTGAGGAGCGCGTAGGTGAGCGAAGCCTTGTCCTTGCAGTCGCCGAAGCCACGGCGGAGGATCTGCTCGACCTTGTACGGCTTGAAGGAGTGGATGCCGAACTCCAGGCCGACGTAGCGGGTCCGGGTCGCGACGAAGTCGTAGATCGCGCGAACGCGCGACTCCACGTCGCCGGCGGGGATCCCCGCAACGACCTCCCGGGCCGCCTTCTCCACCTCGGGCGTGGGCTCGACCTGATCCTTCACCAGGCCCCACCAGAATCGGGCCACGGACTCCCAGTCGCGGTAGGTCGACACGTGGAGATGGGGCGAGACCTCGGCCCACCCCGGCATCTGCGGCTCCGGAACGAGCTTGGGAACGTCGCGCGCGACCCAGCGGTGGAGGGTCGTCCCGTCACCCCGGGGCTCGTCGGTCCTCGCCGCACCAGGCGCCTGGTTCGCGTAGATCGTCCGACCCGCCGGCATCTCGAGCACGTACTCCCACGACACGGTGGGGACGGTGTCTCCGAGGAAGTCGACGTCGCCGAAGTAGTCGGAGAGCAGGTTGTCGCGGCCCACATCGTCGAGGCGGTAGACGAGCTCCACCACGTCGCCGGGGGCGAGCGAGGGGAAGCCGACGATCGTCGCCCGGGCGTCGTAGTAGAGGCCCGACCACGGCTCGTTGATCGAGCGATCGTTCTCGCTGTGCGCGTCCACGATCGTGCCGTCCGGACGCAGGATCCGGGCCCGCTCGATCTTCAGCTCCTCCCTGCCGGGCGCGTAGCGGATCGGGAAGCTCCTGTATCGATCGACTCCACGGCGGGTGAAGACCTGCACGACGTTCTGGACCGTCCTCGACGCCTGACCGCTCGGGAGCACCCGCACCGCGGACAGATCCACGAGCTTCGCCGCGTCCTCTCCGGGGAACAGCCCTTCGGCCTCGCGCGCGGCCGCGCGCAGATCGTGGAGGAAGGGCTCCGCGAAGCGAGCGTCTCCGGGACGGAGCGATTCCACGAGCTCGCGGAGCCGCGCGTTCTGGGGCTGGGCCTCGAGCGAGCGGGTGAACGCGGCGATCGCCTCGGGCCTGCGCCCGGCCAGGAGCTCCGTCCGGCCCAGGCGCTCGAAGACCGAGCCCTCCTGCGGGCAGAGATCGGCCGCCTTGCCGAAGAGCCGGCGCGCCTCGTCCATGCGGCCGTTGGCGGCGAGGAGGTCCGCCCGCCGGAGCAGCAGCTCCAGATCCGCGGGCCTGAAGCGCGAGAGCGAGGCGAGGAGCTGATCCGCCTCATCCACCGCGCCCCGCTCCACCAGCCCCGAGACCAGCGCCATCGCGGGAGCGAAGCTGGCCGGCCGGTGAGCGAGCACCACGCGCAGGAGCCGGTTCGAATCGCCCATCTGGCCGTCGAGGCGATGGAAGATCGCGCGCCGCTCGAGCAGCAAGGGCTCGCCAGGGAAGCGCTCGATCAGCCGGTCGAGCTCGGCGATGGCGCGGGCCTGCTGGCCGCGCCGATCCAGGGCCTCGACCCAGACGAGCCCCACGCGGAAGTCGTCCGGGGCCTGGTCGAGCCAGGGGCGGATCAGCTCGAGCGCGCGGTGGGGATCGCCCTGGAGGATCCAAAAGGAGGCGAGCGCCGAGTGGGCCTCCGACCGTCCGGGCCTCTCGGCGGCGACGGCCTTCTCGAGGAAGGCGCGGCGCTCGTTGGAGTCGGTCTGGTACTTCGCCGCCAGGAGCTGTGCAGCAACGCCGTCAGGCGCCGCCAGCGCGGCGCGTGCAGCGGCGATCTCGTGGAGCCGCGCGCCGTCGTCGAACGGGCGGCGGGCTCCGAGCACCCGCGCGAGGTCCTCCAGGGCGCGAGGCGTCGGATTCTCGCGGGCGATCCGGTCGAGGTCGTCGACGATGGGGCGGCGGCCGACGATCTTCCGGCCGGCAGCGATCGCCTCGGGCTTCGCCCACTTTCCCGTCGTCGGGGCCGTCGCCTTCAGCCCGCGGATCGGCCTGCCGCCCTCCCCGACCACCCGCAGCTCGAGCTCGAACGGCCCGGACTCCCCGGCGGCGAGCTTGAGCAGGAGCGGGTTCTTCCCCTTCTCGAGGCGGATCGACACCGAGCGCTGATCGAGGCGGGCCGGATGGTAGGCAGGGTCCGCGACGATCGCCCGGCCGTTCAGCCAGGCCTTCGTCGCCCCGGGCGTGCCCAGGTAGAGCGTGGCGGTGGTGGCGGCGGGGACGTCGAGGACGGTCAGGGCATAGACGAGCACCTCGCGGGTGGGCCGCACCGCCTGGTCGAGAGCGATCGTCCCGTCCTTGCCCAGCCCCTCCAGGCTGCGCCAGGAGACCTCCGAGCGAAGGCCGGGATGGGAGCGCGAGAGGTCGAGGAGGAGCTCGGGGCCGTAGGCCTCGTCGTAGCCGCCCTTGTTCTCGTCGTCGAACGGGCCGATCAGCGAGACCGAGGAGATTGACCCGATGGCGGCGAGGTTCGCCTCCGAGCGGGGAAGGCGGCCGCGGCTCCGCTCCACGTCCGCGAGGAGGCGAGTCGCCAGGGCCCGCACCTCGGGCTGCACCCGCCCGGCGCCGGCCACGCGATAGAGGATGTCCGCCGTCCGCTCCAGGGAGCCGGCCTCGGAGGAGAGGGCATCGAGCTCATAAAGGTCCGCCGCCACCCCGGGCTCCGAGAGGCGGCCCTCGATCCGCCGGCGGAGCTCTTCCATCCGCTGCCAGGTGACGTCGCCCCTCCGGGCGTCCGGAACCACCTCAGGACCCGACTCCGCGTCGAGGCGGAGCTCCTGGGCGCGCGCTTCCGGGATGAGGGCAAGGAGGGCGAGGAGCGCGAGGGTCGGGGCGGCAAGCAGGCGCCGGGTGGGCGAAGGGCGGGGCATGGCGTCCGGAAACGGTTGGCGAGCGGGAGGATTCCCACCTGCCCGACGAACGGGCCCCTTCATCCTATACGCGGCGGCGGCGAGCCGGAGCCTTGGAACCGACGAGCGCTGGCGGGAAGCGTCTTGGGTTTCGCGATCGGACGGTCGGTTCGCGAGAACGAACCCTTCGAGTGATCCGAATCCGGGGGAGCATCACATACGACATTCAATACCGGTGTCGTAGCCAAGGGTGGAGGCTTCATGAAACTCACGATGTGGGCTGGATTCGCGGTGCTGTGCATCGCGGCGAATTGCGGTTCGGAAAGCGTGGAAACCGACCCGGCACCGACGGCGACTCTCCAGGTCGACCGTACGACCATCGAATACGGCGAGTCCATTCGGCTGGAGTGGCAGACCCGAAACGCGGACCGGGTCACAATCTCGGACGGGGGGGAGGAGCTTCTCCTCGATACCACGGCGGTGCTCTCGGGCAAGCGCAGCATCTCGCCGTGCGTTACCACCACGTTCGTGCTCACCGCGGAAGGACTGGGGGGGACGGCGACCGCGATTGTGTATGTCGACGTCGAGGCCGCGATCTTCTCGTTTGGCCCCACCTCGACGGAGCCGGTCGTCCCCGGCTCCGAGGTCGAGCTGGCATGGACGACCATGGGCGCCGAGGCGCTCCTCATCACCACGCCCGACGGCGAATCCTATTCCGTTCCCAAGGCGGACCTCGACGTCGGGAAGGCACGGGTGAAAGCAGGGCTGTCGGGCACCTTCACCCTGACCGCGCAACGCGGAAACACCTGGAAAACTAGCGACTTCTCCGTCGGACAAGTCTGGAACTGGGCTCCGGTGATCACCAGCTTCGACGCCGCCTCCCTCGAGTTCGAACCCGGGCGTGTCCGGTTCGTCGACCTCGTCTGGAGCACCGTGGGCGCCAGCTCGGTTTCGCTCTCGCTCGAGCCAGGTGGTCCGGTCGATCTCTCGGGCCGATCGGCCGCCAACGACAGGATCGAAGTCCAGATCTCGCAACCGACGCGGGCCATCTTCTCCGCGACGAACGCGGCAGGCACCGTGAGGCGTGTACTCGCGTTCACGCCCTCCAGCGGACGCGTGGGACCCGTGATCGAGACCTTCAACGCGAACAAGTCCGATTCCACCTACCTGCCCGGCGATCCGATCGGCTTCTCGTGGACCGTACAGGGCGGAACCGCGCTCTACCTCCTGGGTCCGGATGGCCGGCCGGTTTACGAGGCCAACGATCCGGACGGGATCGGTCGATCCGGGTCCACCTTCGTATCCGCCTCAGAAGAGGAAGGCTCCTACGTCTACACGCTCTGGCTGACCAACGGCGTGGGAGAGACGACGACGCGCACGATCGAGGTTCAGGTCGACACGGTCGCTTTCGAAGAGTGACTGGATCTGCGTCCGCCAAGTATATCGGGTTGTGCTTGGCGGACGCAGGTCCTCCTCGGTATCGAAGGCGGGCTCAGCCCGCGCGGGCCACCGAGAGGATCACGACCCTCGACGCCCCTGCCCTAGCCAGCGCCTTCGCCGCCGAGGCAGCGGTCGCACCGGTCGTGACGACGTCGTCCACGAGCGCGACCCGAAGGCCCGATGCCTCAGGGCCGGCCTCGAAGGCGCCCTCGAGGTTGGCGAGACGGTCGACGCGCGAGCTTCCCACCTGACCGGGCGTCTGGCGAACGCGGCGCAGGAGCTCGGGCCGCAGCGGCTTTCGAGCCTCCCTCGCGATCGCCCGGGCCAGCAAGAGCGCCTGATCGTAGCCGCGCTCCGATCGCCTCGACGGGTGCAGGGGAATCGGCGCGACCACGTCGATCTTCTGCAGTCGGCTCGCGCAGGACGTCGCGACGAGCCCTCCGAGAGATGACGCAACCTCTCTGCGGCCCCGATACTTCAAGCGCTGGACGGCCTCCGCTGCGGCGCCCCCGTATGCGAACGCCGAGATCACCTCGCTGAACGCGGGCGGATCGGCTGTGCAGGTGGCGCAGGCCTCGGGAGCGGACCGTCTCGCCCTCCCGCCGACGTCCGAGGGAGGCGGCACCGGCCCGGCACAGCGGCTACAGCGCCACGCAGGCGGGACGTCGAGGCGCGAGGCGCAGGCCCCGCAGAAGATCCCCTCTACCGGCCGCCGCCCGCAGGCGCAGCACCCCTTGGGGAAGAGGAGGTCGAGAAGCGATCGCCACATGGGGGAGGAGCCTAGCCTGTGGCTCCGACATTCGCGGGTAGGGAACGCCTCTTCCCATCGGGAAACGGCCGTGCCCGCCGGAGCGAGCCCGGCGATCTTTTTCGTTTCCGACCCGCCTAGCCGTTTGACAAGCGAGCCGGTCTCCTGGTTTTTGACATTTTGTCCAGCAACTAACAGCCGGACGAAGGAGACTACGAAGTGAAGCGTTCCGGTTCATGGCTGGCACTCGGATTCCTCTGGCTCGCAGCCGCCTGCTCCTCCTCGACCTCCGCCCCGGGACCGCAGCCCGGTGAACAGGTCGAGATCCTCGCCTTCCGGGCATCGCCGACTACAATCGCGGCGGGCCAGGAGGCCATCCTCTCCTGGGAGGTGAAGAACGCCGCCGGGATCGAGATCCGCGCCGGCGAGGCCGTCGTGGCCCAGGGCAATTCCACCGAGGGTACGACCACCGTCGCCCCCGAGGAGACGACCACTTACCGCCTCGTGGCCACGGGACACGATGGCACCTCCGTCGAGCGCGAGACCACGGTCGTCGTGGAGGCGCAGGAGGGACTCCCGACGGTGTCGCTGACGGCCGATCGGGACGCGATCAACTTCGGTGAGTCGGTGCGCCTGCAGTGGCACACCGAGGACGCGACCCACGTGGTGATCCGCGGCCGGGACGGCGTTCTCGTCGATACGACCGACGAGCTCTCCGGTGAGCGGACCGACAGCCCGTCGCTCACCACCGTCTACGAGCTCGAAGCGACGGGCCCTGGCGGAGACGCCGGCGCGTCGGTGAAGGTACGGGTCGACCCGGCGATCGAGAACTTCCACGCGGTGGTCGAAGGGCCGGTGGCCGTGGGCGCCGAGGTCGAAATCGTGTGGACGACCCGGGGCGCCCTGTCCCTCGAGATCACCACGCCCGAAGGCGGAGCCTACGTCGTCCCCGAGGGCGATCGTGAGCAGGGTCGCGCGACGCTGGCCGTCGGCGCATCCGGACGGTTCACCCTCGTCGCCACCCGCGGCGAAGGGGTGAAGGAGGCGGAGCTGACCGTGGAGGTCGGCGACGCTCCGAAGATCGTGGACTTCGCTGCGTCCGCCCCGGCGGTCAACATGGGTGGCGGCTCCCTCACGTTCTCCTGGACCACCGAGCGGGCCACCTCCGTCGCCCTCGCGGTGAACGGCGCGCCCGTGGACCTCGGCTCCCGCTCGCCTGCAGCCGATTCCATCGAGCTCACGCTCCGTGGGGCAGCCACCGTGGTCCTCACCGCGGCGAACGCCGTCGGCACCGTGGACCGGACCCTCGAGATCCCCGAGGTCGCGCTCCCCGTGATCGCGGCCTTCGCCGCGACGCCGGCACGCGTGGGTGCGGGCGAGACCTTCTCGCTGTCCTGGTCCACCACCGGCGCCCACGCCGTGTCGCTCACCCGTGACGGACAGCCCGTCGAAGCGGATCCCGCGGGCACGACGGCCCGGATCGAGCAGCAGCTCGACGCCGACGCCCGCTACACGCTTCGCGCGACGAACCTCGCCGGCACGTTCGTGACCCGGGAGCTCGTCGTCACCGTGGGTGCACCGACGATTCACTCGTTCGAGGCGGATCAGGTGCGCTACCGCCCCGGTGCCCCCGTCGTCCTCTCGTGGAACGTCTCGGGAGGCAGCGAGCTGAAGGTCCTCGATGCGGCCAAGGCCGAGGTCGAGGGCTGCACCGTCACCGAGCCCTCCGGGCTCAAGGCCGGGACCTGCTATTTCGGCGCGCCCGCACGACCCGGAGCCAACGAGTACGAGCTCCAGGTCACCAACGGCGTCGGCCAGACCAGCACGAGGAAGGCGATCGTCGACATCGTCGACGGCCCCGCGATCGAGCGCTTCGTGGCGAGCGCGGTCCGCGCCAGCGTCGGCGACGAGCTGAGCTTCTCGTGGACGATCTCGCCCGACCTCGAGGGCAAGACGCCGGCGCTCCACCTCGCGGACGATCTCGGGAACGACGTCGATCTCTCGGGCGTGGACGTCCTCGAGGGGACGGCGACCCATCGGCTCGGCCACTCCGGCAACCGTACCTTCACGCTCACCGCGTCGACTCCGGACGCCACCGCCACCGCTGCGGTCCAGATCGAGGTCGTGTCGCTTCCCGTGATCGCGAACCTCACGGTGGCGCCCGCGTCGGTCCAGCCGGGCGAGACGATCGCCATCGCCTGGTCGATGAGCGGCGCCTCCTCCGCCGCGATCCATCTGATCGACGGCGGCCAGGATTCCACGATCTACGAGGTCCCCGAGGAGCTGCTCTCGCTGGGCAGCTACCACGTGCCGGCGCCCTCTGGCGCCGGCGAGCGGATCTACCGGCTCGTGGCCGCCAACGACCTGGGCGCCGAGGTGTCTCAGGAGAGGACGGTCGTGGTGGAGCTGCCGCCTTCGATCTTCTCGTTCACGGCGGACCGCATGACGGTCGCCCGCGGCGAGGAGGTCACGCTCGAGTGGCAGGCGACCGGAACTCCCGTGCTGGCTCCGCTCGTCGATACGGCGCCGCGGGAGCTCGGCACCACCTTCGTCGACATCGACGGCACGGGTGAGCTGCTCATGATGCGCTCTTGCGGTCCGGGCGCCTCTGACGCGGACGACGACGGCTGCGCCACGTTCACGTTCCCCAGCGGCTTCGCCTTCCCCTTCGACGGCGCCCTCCGCAACGAGGCACGGGCCGTCGTGAACGGCTTCCTGAGCTTCGACACCGTCACCGCGCCTGGCGCGACCTCGCTCAACCAGCGCGAGCTGCCGAACCGATCCGTCTCCTACGTGCACCTCTCCCCGTTCTGGAGCGACCTCACCCTCGACTCCTACGAGGGCGGCCGGATCCTCCGGGAGCTGCGCCACGGCCCGCAGGGCGATCACCTGGTGATCCAGTGGTCGCACATGTACGACTGGGACGACCTCAGCTACGACTCCGACTTCAACTTCCAGGTCGTGCTCTGGCCGAACGGCGCGTTCGATTTCCGCTACGGAATGATGCGCGGCGACAAGATCTGGGAAGGGAAGGCGGACGGGTACGAAGCGGTCATGGGCTACCAGAACATGGCCGGATCCCGTGGGGCCGTCGTGAAGCCGTACGGCGAGCGCTTCGACTACGACGACGGTCTCGGGGGGAGGAGCTGGCGCTTCCTCGAGGAGAGCCAGGCTCCCAACGGCACCAGGACCGTCACCCTGGATCAGACGACGACCTTCACGCTCTGCGTCGATCCTCCCACCGGCCGGCAGTGTGAGTCGCTGACGATCGAGGTCGAGTAGCGAAAAAAGGGCTCCGTCCCTCGGATCGGGACGGAGCCGCGAATCGAGAGGGCCGCCCCCTTGAGCGACGCTTGGGGGCGGCCCTTTTTCGTTCATCCGCGGACCAGGCCCCTGCCCTTCATCTCGGCAGGCTTGGCCAGGCCCATCACCTGCAGCACCGTGGGCGCCACGTCGGCGAGGATGCCGTCGCCGAGCTTCGCGCCGCGGAAGTCGGAGTCGAGGAGCCAGAAGGGCACTGGCAGCAGCGTGTGCGCCGTGTGGGGCTCACCGGTGACCGGATCCACCATCTGCTCGGCGTTGCCGTGATCGGCGGTGACCATCATCGCCATGCCGACCTTCGCGCACGACCGGTAGAGGCGGCCGAGGCACTCGTCCACCACCTCGATCGCCTTCTTCGTGGGCTCCATCAAGCCCGTGTGGCCGACCATGTCGGGATTGGCGAAGTTGCAGACGATCAGGCCGTACTGCTTGGACTCGACGGCAGCGACCAGCTTGTCCGTCACCTCGCGCGCCGACATCTCCGGCTTCTCGTCGTAGGTCTTCACCTCGCGGGGGCTGGGCACGAGGATCCGCTCCTCGCCAGGGAAGACCACCTCGCGGCCGCCGTTGAAGAAGAACGTCACGTGGGCGTACTTCTCGGTCTCCGCGCAACGGAGCTGCCGCAGGCCCTTCTCGGAGACGAGCTGCGGGAGGATCTCGGCGGGCTGATCGGGTGGGAACGCCACGGGGAGCCCGAAGTCCGCCTTGTACTCCGTCATCGTCGCGAAGAAGGAGAGCTGCGGCCTGGCGCCCCGGTCGACCCCCTCCGGCGCCCGGTCGAAGGCGAGGAGCTGGGTGATCTCGCGGGCCCTGTCCGACCGGAAGTTGAAGAAGAAGACCGAATCGCCGTCGCGGATGAGCCCCACGGGTACCCCGCTCGCGTCCTTGCACACCGAGGGTGAGACGAACTCGTCCGTCTCACCGCGAGCGTATGCTTCCTTCACCCCCTCCACCGGCCCGGCGACGCCGTGGCCGACGCCGCGCACCATCGCCTCGTAGGCGACCATCACGCGATCCCAGCGCTGATCGCGATCCATCGCGAAGTAGCGCCCGATCACCGTGGCCACCTTCGTGTGCGGCGCCTCGCGGTCCAGGAAGCGGACCAGCTCCTCGACGTAGCCGAGGGCGGACTTCGGCGGCGTGTCCCTGCCGTCGAGGAAGGCGTGGACGAAGATCCGCGCCACGCCCTCACGCTCCGCCATGCGGATCGTCGCCTCGAGGTGGGCCTGGAGCGAGTGGACGCCGCCCGGCGAGACGAGGCCCATGAGGTGGAGGGCGCGGCCGTTCTCCTTCGCCTTGCGGATCGCCGCGCAGATCACGGGGTCGCGGTAGAAGGAGCCGTCCTCGATCGCCCGGTTGATGCGCACGAGGTCCTGGTAGACGATCCGCCCCGCGCCGAGGTTGGTGTGTCCCACCTCGGAGTTGCCCATCTGGCCTTCGGGCAGGCCCACGGCGAGACCCGAGGTCTCCAGCTTCGTGTGGGGGAATCGCTCGTCGAAAAAATCCACGTTGGGCGTCGCCGCCTGCAGGATCGCGTTCGCCTCGCGCTCCTTGCGCAGGCCCCAACCGTCCAGCACGCAGAGCAGGACCGGCTTCACCTTGGTCGTCATCGTTCACCTCGGGCGCGAGCGGACGCACGCTCTCCCTCCGCTCGATCGCGGCCGGAATAGCACAAAGCTCCGCATCATCGGCCTTCAGAGCGGCTTCGGCCCAGGCGGCGCGCCCGGATTCCGACGCTGGCTCGCTCGGAAGCGGTGCCGCCAGGGCGACCGGCTACTTGTGGTACGGCTCACCTCGGGCGATGGCGAAGCCGCGGTAGAGCTGCTCCACGAGCACCAGCCGGGCGAGCCTGTGCGCCAGGGTCAGCGGAGAGAGCGCGAGGATGCGATCCGCCCGCGAGCGAACCGCTGCCGAGTGCCCTTCTGCCCCGCCGATGAGGAAGGCGAGGTCGCGGCCCCGGTTCATGGCGTCCTGGACGATCTCGCGCGAGAAGGCCTCGGAGCCCATGAGGTCGCCGCGCTCGTCGAGGACGACCACGCGCTCCGAGTCCTTGAGCCGGGAGAGGAGGGACTGCCCCTCCTCCTCCCGCGCACGCTGCGGATCGATTCCGCCCTTCTTCGACGGCGGGAGCTCGACGAGCTCCACCGGGACGTAGCGGCGGATCCGCTTCAGGTATTCCGCGATGGCCGGCTCGAAGAGGCCCGACTTGTCGGCGCCGATCGAGAGGATCCGGACCTTCATCCCACCGGGATGCGACGGGCCTCGGCCCAGAGGCCTTCCACGTCGTAGAGGGCGCGGGCCTCCTCGTAGAAGACGTGGGCGACCACGTCGCCGAAGTCGAGGAGGATCCAGTGACCGAGGCCGTGGCCCTCCACCCCGATGGGGCGGTGGCCGGCCTTCTTCATCTTCTCCTCGATGGAGTCGGCGATGGCGCCCACCTGGCGGTCGGAGGTGCCGGTCGCGATCACGAAGCAGTCGGCGTAGCCCGTGAGGCCCGTGACGTCGAGGATCACGACGTCCTCGGCCTTCTTGTCGAGGGCCGCCTGGGCGGCGATGTGGGCCGCCGCGAGGGCCGCTTCGGCGCCCTCCTTGGTGACCTCGGACCCAGGCTTCTTCTTCCGAACGGGGGCCTTCGCAGCGGAGGTCTTGGCCGTGGAGGCCTTCGCCCGGGCCGGCGCCTTGGTCCCGGCCGCCGCACGCGTGCGCTTCGCAGGCGCCGTCTTGGACGCCTTGGCGGCAGCGGGCTTCGCGGCCTTGGCCGACGCGGTCTTCGTCGACGCGGCCTTCGTGGTCTTCGAGGCCGCCTTGGCGGGGGCCTTCCGGGTGCTTGCCTTGGCGGCGGCCTTCTTCTCAGGCGCGGCCGCTTCAGGGGAAGTAATCTTGCGAGACGCCAAACCGGCTCCTTGTGAGCGGACGATTCGGAGCCGCTCCGGCGCGAATGTAGCACGGCACCCCGAAAGCATCCGCCCCCGATCTTTGTTGGTATCGATGGGAACGCAGGGCTACATTCCAGCCCGGGTATCCCCAAGGAGAAAGTCCCATTCAGAACGCTTTCGGCAACACCCTTGGCCTCAAGGCCTCCCAGCTCCAGCGGCTCTCCAACACCTACCGGCGCCGGCTCCGCGCGAACGAGGTGGTGAGCCCGGAGCTCGCCCGTCATCTGACCGAGATCTCCCGCGAGACCGGCCGGCAGATCGGCGTGCTCCTCACCCGCAAGGGCGAGGTCGAGCACGTGATCGTCGGTGACGCCCACAAGCTCTTGCTGCCCGACGTGGGCCGCGCCCGCGCCGGCCAGGTGCGCCTCCGTGGCCTGCGCCTGGTCCACACGCACCTGCGCGGCGAGACCCTCACCAAGGACGACCTCACCGACCTCGCGCTCCTGCGCCTCGACCTCGTCTGCGAGATCCAGGCCCTGGACAACGGCCTCCCCGGCGCCGCGCAGGTCGCCCACCTCCTCCCCGAGAACCCCGAAGGGGAGCTCTGGCGGATCACCGACTACCCGAGCGTCCATGAGCTCGACTTCGACTTCGGCGCCGAGATCCGTGCGCTGGAGGAGCAGCTCGCCGGCGCGGCCCGCGCCCGCGTGGTCGGCGACGGCGAGAAGGCCATCCTCGTCGGCCTCTCGGTCGGCCGCGGCAGGGCCACAGCCGAGTCCTCCCTCGCGGAGCTGGCGGAGCTCGCCAACACGGCGGGCGTGCAGGTCCTCGAGAGCATCGTCCAGCTCCGGCGCGAGCACGACCCGAAGTACCTGATCGGCAAGGGCAAGCTCGAGGAGATCGTCCTCAAGAGCATGCAGCTCGGCGCGGACCTCATCGTCTTCGACAAGGACCTCTCGCCGTCCCAGGCTCGGCACATCGCCAAGGAGACCTCGCTCAAGGTCCTCGACCGCACCCAGCTCATCCTCGACATCTTCGCGCAGCGCGCGCAGAGCGCCGAGGGCAAGCTCCAGGTTGAGCTCGCGCAGACGCGCTACCTCATGCCCCGCCTCACCGCCGGCACCGACGCCGGCCTGTCGCGGCTGATGGGTGGAGGCGTCGGCGGCCGCGGCCCCGGCGAGACCAAGCTCGAGATGGACCGGCGGCGGGCCCGCGATCGGATCACCTTCCTCGAGAAGAAGATCGAGGCGCTCTCCTCCAGCCGCGCCGTGAGGCGCAAGGAGCGGAACCGCCGCGGCATCCCTGTGGTCTCCATCGTCGGCTACACCAACGCCGGCAAGTCCACGCTGCTGAACGCCCTCACCCGCTCGGAGGTCCTCGCCGAGGACAAGCTCTTCGCCACGCTGGATCCGACCAGCCGGCGGCTGCGCTTCCCGCGGGATCGCGAGGTGATCATCACCGACACGGTGGGCTTCATCCGAGACCTGCCCAAGGACCTGGTCGCGGCGTTCCGCGCCACCCTCGAGGAGCTCGAGGACGCGGATCTGCTCCTCCACGTGGTCGACGTCGCCGATCCCGAGCGCGACGAGCACATCGCGGCGGTGGACCGCATCCTCGAGTCGCTGGGCCTCGCCCAGACGCCGAAGCTCCTGGTCTTCAACAAGGCCGACAAGCTCGCCCCCGAGGCGAAGGACGGCGGCGCGAAGGTGAACGACGCGATCCTCACCTCCGCGATCACCCGCCGGGGCTTCGACGACCTCCTGGAGAAGGCCGACGCCCTCCTCTGGTCCGAGGGCGCCACCTCCCGCGCCAGCGCCGCCTCCGGCGGCCTGCCGGCGCGGATCGGCTAGACCGTCCGTCGGAAGAAGGCGAGCACCTGCTCCTCCGCCCAGAATTTCGGGCGGAGCAGCGAGCCGGAAACGAAACCGACGTGTCCCCCCGCCCGCGTCACGAGGAGCTCCACCAGCGGGTTCCTCGGCTCGGGCAGGTAGCGGGCCGGCACCATGGGATCATCCTCGGACGACACGCAGAGCGTCGGACGGCGGATCCGGTCGAGGGCCGGCCCCGACGAGCACGCGTCGTAATACGCGCCGGCGCTCGCGAAGCCGTGGAGCGGGGCGGTGGCGGCGTCGTCGAAGGCCACGATCCCGTGGGCCGCTCGGACGGCGTCGGGATCCAGGCTGCCGGGGAAGCACCGCGCCTTCTCGAGGGCCTTCTCCCTCAGCGATCGCAGGAAGATCCAGCGGTAGAGGCTGGCGAGCCCGGAGGCCCGATCGATGGCCTGGGCGCAGCCCGCCAGATCGAAGGGCACGCTGACGGCAGCGGCGGCTTTCAGCGGCGCCGAGTCGCCCAGCTCCGCCAGCAGCCGGAGCATCACGTTCCCCCCCAGAGAGAACCCCACGCCGAAGATCGTGCGCCTCCCTTCCGCGCGGAGCCTCTCGAGCACCAGCCGGGCGTCGCCGATGTCGCCCGAGTGGTACATCCGCGGCAGCCGGTTGGGCTCGCCGCTGCACGAGCGGAAGTTGAGCGCCACAGCGCCCCAGCACTCGCGCTCCGCGCCGCGCACGATCGCCGCCACGTAGCCCGCGCGGGACGAGCCCTCGAGGCCGTGGAGGATCACCACGCACGGCGCCGTGGGCGGCGACGGCAGGACGTCCAGGTCCAGGAAGTCCCCGTCCTCGAGCTCCCAGCGCTCGCGGCGCATCGGCGGCGTCCTCGCGGAGCGCACGAGCGACGCGAAGATCGTCTGGGCGTGCGGGCCGCTGAGGCCCTTGGCAGGCTGGAACGGTTCGGTGGGCTGGAACTCGGTTGGCTTGGAGAAGTCGTGTGCCGTAGGAAATCCGGATTCGTCGAGGGGCGCCCTCGGGGCGCCGGGATCAATAACGGAACTCGGGCTTCAGCGCGCGGGCCATGAGCTCCGCCGCCGCCCGCTTCGGATCCTTCCCCTCGTGGATGATCGCGTAGACCTGATCCGTGATGGGCACTTCCACTCCGAGTCCGTGGGCCAGCTCGCGGGCGGAGCGCACCGTGTTCACGCCTTCCGCCACCTGCCCCAGCTCCCCGAGGATCTCCTGGAGGCTGCGGCCGCGGCCGAGCTCGACCCCTACCCTCCGGTTTCGCGAGAGCTCGCCGGTACAGGTGAGCACCAGATCGCCGAGGCCCGAGAGCCCGGAGAGGGTGATCGGGTTCGCGCCGCGGGCCACCGCCACACGGGCCATCTCCGCGAGGCCGCGGGTGATCAGGGCGGCCCTGGCGTTGTTGCCGAAGCCCAGGCCGTCGACGATGCCGCTCCCGATGGCGATCACGTTCTTGAGCGCGCCGCCGAGCTGCACGCCCACCACGTCCGTCGAGGTGTAGCAGCGGAAGGTCGGCGCGGTGAACGCCTCCTGCACCACCACCGCGTTCCGCTGCCAGTGCGCCGCCACCGTGACGAGGGTGGGCGACCCCGCTGCGACCTCACGGGCGAACGACGGCCCGGAGAGCACGGCCAGGTAGGGATGGAACGGCGGAGGCAGGACGCTCTCCAGGACCTCGGTCGGCAGGAGACGCGTGCCCTCCTCGATGCCCTTGGAGACGGTGACGATCGGGACCCCGGTCGGGATCAGCGGCGCGGCCTCCTGGAAGACGCTCCGCGCCACCTGCGAGGGCGTGGCGGCCACCACCATCTCGGCGCCCTCGAGCGCTCGCCTCAAATCGTCTACGGGAGTGACGGAGCTGGGAATCTCGATCCCCGGCAGGTAGCGGCGATTCTCCCGCAGCTCGCCGATCGCGCGGCAGAGCTCGGGCTCGCGCACCCAGAGCCGGACATCGATTCCCTTGCCGCCGAGAACGACTGCAAGGCTGGTCCCGAATCCTCCGGCACCGATGATCGCCGCGCGCATGCTTCCTTCCGAACGGGTCGCCCGTGCTGGTCCAACGCGGAAGGTACGGCCCGAACGCGGAAGGGTCAACGCGGAGGAGCGCCCTCACTTTCTGCTGCAGGCACTTTGCGTGAGGCCGCAGCCCATGGACAGCTCGAGTTTCGTTCGCCACGGGCGCCTCTCCATGGCCGTCCTGCTCGCAATCGCCCTGCTGGGCTGCAGCTCGGATCCTCCGGGGGCCCGCCTTCCCTACGTGCAGCAGACCAGCTCCAGCGGCACGGTGATCGCATGGCGAACCCTGGACGCCGGCGCCAGCGAGGTCGCATTCGGCACCGATCCCGCCCACATGAATCGGACGGCGAGCGATCCCGCGGAGGTCCGTCATCATCGGGTCCGCATCGCAAATCTCACACCTAGCACTCGCTACTATTACAAAGTCACGAGCTCGGACGACCGGGTCGCCACCCAGCACTGGTTCCGCACCGCCCCTCCCCCCGGCGCGAGGGAGCCCTTCCGGATCTGGGTGCTGGGCGATTCCGGAAACGGGAAAGCCCCCCAGCGGAGCGTGCGCGACGCCATGTTGACGGTCGCCGCCGGCCGGCGCCCCGATCTCGTCGTCCACGTGGGTGACCTCGCATACCCGGCCGGCACGGAGGCCGAGCTCGACCGCGGCGTCTTCGACCCCTACGAGTCCGTGCTCTCGACCACGCCGTTCTGGCCCACCCTGGGGAACCACGAGGCGCAGAGCGTCAGCGGCACCTCGGGCCCGTACTTCGACGCCTTCGCGGTCCCGACCAACGGCGAGGCCGGCGGCGAGCCCTCTGGCACGCCGTCCTGGTACTCGTTCGATTGGGGGAACGCGCACTTCGCGGTCCTCGACTCCTCGAACTCCTCACGGCGGCCCGGGAGCCCGATGCTCACCTGGCTCGAGCGCGATCTCTCGGCGTCCACGGCGGACTGGAAGCTCGCGGTCTTCCACCACCCGCCCTACTCCTCGACCAACGACGCCGGCGCGGACCCCGAGAACCAGTTCGAGATGCGCCGCTACGTGGTGCCGATCCTCGAGGCGGCCGGAGTCGACATCGTGCTCAACGGGCACTCGCACCTCTACGAGCGGACCTACCTCGTGAACGGCGCCACCTCCGCCGACGCGGATCCCGCCCGCTTCCGGATGGCGGTCGAGGATCCCGTGACACACGAGATTTGGAAGGAGTCGGGGCCCAACAAGGGCACCCTCTACCTCGTCGCGGGACACGGTGGCGCCGATCTCGACTGGGTGGCGCCAGGCTATCCGATGATCGCCTTCGCCGAGGCCGCACACGGATCGTGCCTCGTCGACGTGGACGGCCTCTCGATCACCGTGAGGAACGTGCGCATCGACGGCGTGGTGAGCGATACCTTCACGCTCAAGAAGCCGCCGCCTCCCTGAGGCTCAGCGCGCCTTCTCGCGGAGGAAGCGATCGACGCCGCGCGCCACCTCCTGCACGTTGTCCTGGATCTGCTTCACGAGGAAGCGCTCGATCGCGGGCCCGATCGTCCCGGCGAGGAGCCGCGGAACGCCGGGGATCTTCGCGGCGGCCACGTCGATCCGACCGCCGATGCGAATGGTGCACCGGCCCGGCCCGGCCTCGACGAAGACGTTCCGGCCTCGCGAATCGACCGCCTCGCTGAAGGAGTGGGACTCGCTCCGCCACGTGCACGAGAAGTCCGACGAATTCCACTCCGCGTAGTCGGTCCAGGAGAGCATCGACTCGGAGAGGAACGCCCGCACCGCGGCAGGGATCTCGCCGCCGCCGTGCCAGACGTTCACGATCTCGACGCGATCGCCCGTCTCCTTGCGGCTCTTCACGTCAATCCCGCGGACGTTGGGCAGATAGGGGAGGAGCCGCGTGAGCTCGTCGCGATAGACGCGAAAGACCTCGTCACGGGGCTGGGAGATGGTGGCTTCGGCGGAGAGCTCCATGCAGCGAGACTAGCGCAAGCGCTGCCGCCGGCGGTCCGAAACCGCCGCCCATGCTTCCCGCCCCGAAAGGGCCGGCGATACGAGAGGTTTGCTGCAGAGTCTTTCAGTAGCCCACGCGGACCATGGCCTCGGCGACCAGCGCGATGAGCCGCCGCCGCACCATGCGCAGGGAGGCGTCCGCGCGCTGCGACCGCGAAGCGCCGCTCCGCCGCCGGGCGACCTCGATCACCACTGCACATCGCTGCTCGGAGAGGGCGAACGGGAAGGCACCGGTCTTTTCGAGGAAGTACCCCAGGCCACGGCGCTGGAGGATCTCGTCGGTGGCCTGAATCGCGGCCCGATGAAGCATCAGATCGATGATTTCAGCCAAAGCAATGACCTTCTTGGGCGCCTCGTGGAGGGCCGCCCGACGTGCGAGCTCGAAGTGGGATGGTCGTTCTCGGGTCCCCTGTACCGGCCCGAGTCGAGGAGCACGCTAAGCGAGGAGCGATGCCGGATCCAGTTTTCGTCCCGCCATCCGCTCGTCCAGCCATGCGGATAGAAAATCGATCCGTTCGGCGTCGGAACCACCCTTGGCGAAGGGGAGCGACGCGAGTACGGGCGCGCCGGTGAGCCTCTCGATCGCCTTCGCGTTCTCGGCGGCGGCGCCCTCGTCCTCCAGGCGGCCGGCGCTGAGGATCACGCCCTTGACGGGGATCCGTCGCGCCGCGAGGGCCTCCAGCGTCAGCGCCGTGTGGTTGATCGTCCCGAGCGACGCTCGAGCCACGACGATCACGGGGAGCGAGAGCCGCGCCGCCAGGTCGGCCATCGTGGTGAAGGCGGGATCGAGGGGCACCAGCAGACCGCCGGCGCCCTCGACGACGACGCCGTCCGCGTGGCGATCGCCGAGCGCCCGGAGGCAGCGCTCGACCTCGGCCGGATCGATCGCCACGCCCTCGCGCGCTGCGGCGATCCCCGGCGCGAGCGGCGCCTCCAGGCGGTAGGGACAGACCAGCTCGAGTGGATCGCCGCCGCCGGCAGCGGCCTGGAGGAGCCGAGCGTCCGCGGGAACGAGGCGACCTGCGGCGTCGCGCGGGCAGCCGCTCTCGGCGGGCTTCATCGCGCCGACGTCGAGACCGCGGCGGCGCATCGCCGTGACCAGCGAGCACGCGACGGCGGTCTTGCCGACGCCGGTGTCGGTCGCGGTGACGAAGAGGCCTCTCATTCCTTCATCCGGGCAATCGACCCGCCCGCGGCTGCGCCAGGAGGCAGGACGATCCCGCCTCGCAGTCGCGGATCAGGCGATCTGCAGGTGGACGTGCTTGTCCTCGTGCCGATCGCAGCTCGCCTCGTTGGGCGCCAGCGGCTCGATGCCGGCCTTCGCCAGGAGGGCCATGTCGGCGGCGTACTCCGGGTTGCCGGTGGTGAGCAGCTTCTCGCCGAAGAAGATCGAGTTCGCGCCGGCCATCATGCAGAGGAGCTGCGCCTCCTCGTTCATCTGGTTCCGGCCGGCGGAGAGCCGGACCATGGACTGCGGCATGAGGATCCGGGCGGTGGCGATCATCCGCACCATCTCGATCGTCTCCACCCGCGCCTGCCCTGCGAGGGGCGTCCCCTCCACCGCGACGAGCGCGTTGACGGGCACCGACTCCGGATGGATCTCCTGGTTCGCCAGCGTCATCAGCATGCCGCAGCGCGCCTCGACGGGCTCGCCCATGCCGATGATGCCGCCGCAGCACACGCTGATCCCCGCCTTGCGGACGTTGCCGAGGGTGCGGAGGCGATCGTCGTAGGTCCGGGTGGTGATGATCTTGTCGTAGTGATCTTCGGAGGTGTCGAGGTTGTGGTTGTACGCCGACAGCCCCGCCGACTTGAGGCGCTTGGCCTGCTCCTCGTTGAGCATGCCGAGGGTGGCGCAGGCCTCCATGCCGAGGTCGCGCACGCCGCGGACCATGTCGAGGATCCGGTCGAAGTGCTCGTTGTCCCGGACCTCGCGCCAGGCGGCGCCCATGCAGAAGCGGGTCGCGCCCGCGTCGCGGGCCTGGCGCGCCTTGGACAGCACCTCGTCCACGGGCATCAGCTTCTCGGCCTGCACGCCCGTGTTGTAACGCGCCGCCTGCGGGCAGTAGGCGCAGTCCTCGGAGCAGCCGCCGGTCTTGATCGACAGCAGCGAGCAGAGCTGGACCTTGTTGTCGCCGAAGAACGCCCGGTGGACGGTCTGGGCTCGGTAGACCAGCTCGAACAGCGGGAGGTCGTGGATCGCGCGGATCTCCTCCACGGTCCAGTCGTGACGAATCTCGTGAGCCACCGTTCCTCCTGGAAAATGCCGCGCTGGCCGTACCACGCTGGCCCCGGCCGCGCAATTGCCGATGGTCTAACTCCGATGGAAGGCCATCGTCCCCGCCTGCGCGGTCGGGAAGAGCACGAGCTCCTCGATGTCGACGTGCGGCGGGCGGGTGATCGCGAAGACGATCGCCTCCGCGACGTCTTCCGGCGTCAGGGGCTCGTACCCCTTGTAGACGGCCTTGGCGCGATCCGAGTCGCCGCGGAAACGGACCACGCTGAACTCCGTCTCCGCCGCCCCGGGCTCGACGGTGCAGACCCGCACGCCGGTGCCGAGGAGCTCGTGCCGAAGGGACTTCGAGAGCGCACGCACGCCCGCCTTGGTCGCGCAGTAGACCGCGCCGCCGGGGTAGGGCTCGAGGCCGGCCACCGAGCCGAGCTGCACGATGGTGCCGCCCTTGCGCGCGATCATGCCGGGCAGGAAGAGCCGGGTGATCCGCAGGAGCCCGAGGAGGTTCGTGTCGATCATCTCCCGCCAGTCGCCCTCGCTGGCGTCCACGACGCGATCGTTTCCACGGGCGAGGCCGGCGTTGTTCACGAGGATCTCGACCTCGCCCTGCATCGCGGCGCCCTCGGCGAAGGCCGCGCAGCTCGCGGGATCCGTCACGTCCAGGGGCGCGATCGTGACCTCGGCGCCACCGTGCCGTTCGACGATCGCCCGTCGGACCTCTTCGAGCTTCTCGAGGCGCCGCGCCCCCAGGAAGAGCCGCGCTCCCCTACCCGCCAGCTCCATCGCCGTGGCGGCGCCGATCCCCGCCGAACCGCCGGTGATCACCGCGAGCCTACCCTTCAAATCCATCGCCATCCGCGTCTCCGAGCGTGTGAACGCTCCTCTTTTCGTTTGCTCCGCCTTCGGCTCCGCTGGAGCGCCAGACCACCCGTAGGGGAGGCCTGACACGCCGGGCACCATTCCGTGCCGCCCGTTCTGCCGGTTTTTAGCCGGGCGAGCGAGCGCCCGCAGCCCCGATCGGCGTCTGTCCACTTATTGGCATTTGCCTCAAAGTCTTGATACTTCCTTCACTTCTCTCGAAGGAGCCCCGGTGAGCGCCACCACGATCTCCCCGCGAAGCATCGGCTGGGCCGTACTCCGTATCGCCGTCGGTGCGATGTTCGTCACGCACGGCTACGCAAAGATCTTCGGCGTGACCCCCGACGGCACGCCGCAGATGGGCCAGTTCCTCCTCCAGGTGTCTGCGCTGGGCTTGCCCTTCCCGGAGGCCCTGGCCTGGATCGCCGCCCTCTCCGAGCTCGTCGGAGGGTCGCTCGTGGTGATCGGCCTCTTCACCCGCCCCGCCGCGCTCTTCGCGCTCGGGACGATGGTCGGCGCGCTCCACCACCACCGGGCCGACGCCTTCCCGCAGATGGAGAAGGCCCTCCTCTTCCTGGTGGTCTTCCTCGTGCTGCTCATCGGCGGCTCCGGCCCCTTCTCATTCGACGCCGCCAAGCGGGCGAAGAAGGAGAAGCTCTCGCTCTCGATCTTCCGGTAGGGCGCCCGTAGGAGCGCGGCAGAGCCTCGAGCCGCCCGGTTGGGCGCCGGTTTCCTCCTGGCGACACGCCCCGGGTCCCTGTTCCGAGCCTCGATGTCGGACCCCTGAGGTAGGTTGCGCCGACCGCGGGAGCTCCACGCCCGGGGGGAGGAGCCGATGGCGAAGAAGCGCACCGAGTTCGTCTGCCAGGCCTGCGGGCATCGCTCGATCAAGTGGCTGGGCCAATGCCCCTCGTGCAAGGCATGGAGCAGCCTCTCCGAGGAGGTCGCCGAAGCCCGCGGCGGCGAGGTCAGGCCCGCGTGGGGCGCCGGCGGCACCGGCCTCGCCCCTACTCCGATCCGCGCCATCGAGGGCGACGAGGCCGCCCGGATCCGGACCGGCATCGCCGAGCTCGACCGCGTCCTCGGCGGCGGCGTCGTGCCCGGAGCCCTGATCCTCCTGGGCGGCGACCCCGGCATCGGCAAGTCGACCCTCCTCCTCGCCGCCCTCGACCGGCTGGCGAGCTCGGGAGGCGGGCGCCCCGTGCTCTACGTCTCCGGCGAGGAGTCCCTGCGGCAGACCAAGCTCAGGGGGGATCGCCTCGGCGCCTCCTCCGAAAATCTCCTCCTCCTCGCCGAGACCGACGCGGAGCGGGTCCTCGCACAGGCCGAGAAGCTCGCGCCGCTCGCCCTGGCGGTCGACTCCATCCAGACCCTCTTCCTCCCCGAGCTCGGGAGCGCCCCCGGAACCGTCTCCCAGGTCCGGGAGGTCGCCGGTCGCCTGATGGCCTTCGCCAAGCGGACCGACACGCCGACCTTCATCGTCGGCCACGTCACCAAGGACGGCTCCATCGCCGGGCCGCGGATCCTCGAGCACATGGTCGACACGGTGCTCTACTTCGAGGGCGAGGCGAGCCACACCTTCCGCGTGCTGCGCGCGCACAAGAACCGCTTCGGCTCCACCAACGAGATCGGCGTCTTCGAGATGCGCTCGTCGGGCCTCTCGGAGGTCGCCGATCCTTCCGCCCTCTTCCTCGCCGAGCGGCCCGTGGGCCAGCCCGGCTCCGTGGTCACGCCCACCGTGTCCGGCACCAGGCCCCTGCTCGTCGAGGTGCAGGCCCTGGTCGCCCCGACCCAGTACGGCACCGGCCAGCGCAAGAGCATCGGCGTCGATCCGAACCGCGTGGCGCTCCTCGCCGCGGTCCTCGAGCGCAAGCTCGGGCTCTCCTTCGGGCCTTGCGACATCTTCGTGAACGTCGCCGGCGGGGTCGAGCTCGACGAGCCCGCCGCCGACCTCGCGGTCTGCGCCGCCCTCGTCTCCTCCCGCGTAAATGTCGCCGTCCCCGCCTCTGCCGTCTTCTTCGGCGAAGTGGGCCTCGCAGGCGAGGTGCGCGCGGTCACCGCTGGCGATATCCGCCTGGCGGAGGCGTCGAAGATGGGCTTCTCCAGCGCCTATCTACCGGCCACGAACCTGCGCCGCCTCGAGGCGCCGGAGCTCCCGCTGGTCGGCGTCTCGTCGGTGCGCGAGCTCCTCGAGGCGCTCTTCCCCGACCTCCAGCTCCAGGCGTCCTGACGTCCCTGGAGACGCTCAGAAGCAGCGGGCTGCGGTGTTGAAGCTGCCGCTCGTGACGCTCGTTCCGCTGATCGTGTTGGGAAAGAGAACGGAGAACGAGCCCTGGAGGACGTTCTCGTCGTTCAGTCCGAGGAGGGCCACGGAGCCGTCGATCGCCTGCTGGGTGAAGAGCGCGTTGCCCTGGACGATGCCGAAGAACGCGCCCGCCGTCCTCGGGGCGTTGCAGGTGACCTCCACCGGGAAGGTCCCTGCGTCGATGGCCGAGGTCTCGATGAACACCACCCGCGCTCCCTCCGGGGCAATCTGGGTGCAGGGGTCGGTCACGCCCTCCCAGATCGCGATGGTGACGGCCTGCCGGTTCGGGTCGCAATGGAAGGCGCCACCGAACTGCCACCCCACGAAGGTCGGGTGGAAGGCCTGGCCGTTGATCGGCGCCGGCGGGTTCGTGACCGTCGCCGTTCCCTCCGGCAGGTGGTTGGTACGCTTGTTGGGGCCCATGTTGATGTCGCACCCTGCGCCGAAGAGAACGAAGACGAGCACCATCCATGAACGCAGCAGCCCCATGCGATCAGGCTGGCAATCGCCGATCGATCCATGAGCCCCCTGGATGCGTATTCGACGCGCCCGCTCGGAGCGTCCCTCGGGGAGGCAACCGGTCCAACGCGATTGGCGCGCTCCGGCGGGATCTCAGGGATGCGCGGCCTGCTCCATCTGTGGCGCGTTCTTGAACGAGGATCGCAGCATCTTGCGGAGCTCCGGGGAATCACGGTGCCCGTGGACCTGGATGGCGTGCTGGGTCGCGGCCTTCAGCAGCTCCTCCTCTTCACCCATCATCGTCAGGGTGCAACCGCTCACGCTCTTCTGATCCCTGCAGTCGATCATCTTGCGCGCCATGGCTGTGTCCTCCGGGTCCCAAGAAGACCGCCAAGGCGACGTCGCCGCAATGCACCTTCGGGGGCCTAAGCTTTCGCGACTGCAGTACGCCAGCGCTCGAGGAGCCCCGCGCGGTCGGAGGCCCGCATCTTCGGCGAGAAGCGGCGATCGGTCTTCCACACCCTGCGGATCGACCGTTTCGAGCGCCAGATCCCGATCGCCAGCCCCGCCAGGAGCGCCGCGCCCAGGGCCGTGGTCTCGACCATCTTCGGGCGCACCACGGGGCGGCCGAGGAGGTCGGCCTGGAGCTGCAGCAGCAGATCGTTCGCGCAGGCGCCGCCGTCCACGGCGAAGGTCTCGATCTTCCTCTCCGCGTCCCGCTCCATCGCGTCGGCCAGATCGCGGATCTCGAGGGCGATCCCCTCGAGCACGGCGCGGGCGATGTGCGCCTTCGTCGTGCCGCGGTGGATGCCCGTGAGGATGCCGCGGGCCTCCGGCCGCCAATACGGCGCGCCGAGCCCGGCGAGGGCCGGGACGAAGACGACGCCGCCCGAGTCGCTCACGCTCGCGGCGAGGGGCTCGATGTCCGCGGCCTTCCGGATCATGCAGAGGCCGTCGCGGACCCACTGGACCGCCGCCCCCGCCACGAAGCTCGAGCCCTCCAGGGCGAAGGCGGTCTCCCCTCCCCCGAGCTTCCACGCCACCGACGTCAGGAGCCCCTCGCGGGAGACCACGGGCCGGTCGCCGACGTTCATGAGGAGGAAGGCCCCGGTCCCGTAGGTACACTTCGAGTCACCGACGTCGAAACACATCTGCCCGAAGAGCGCCGCCTGCTGATCCCCCGCGATCCCCGCGATCGGGATCCCGTCCGGAAGCACCTTCACGCCCTTCGTCAGCCCCACGATCTCCGACGAGGCTCGGATCTCCGGGAGCACCGCTGCCGGCACGCCGAAGAGCTCGAGGAGCTCCTCGTCCCAGTCCAGCGTCGACAGATCCATGAGCAACGTACGGCTCGCGTTCGTCGCGTCGGTGACGTGCACCTCGCCGGCCGTGAGCCGGTTTACGAGGAACGAATCGATCGTGCCGAACGCGAGCTCGCCCCGCTTCGCGCGGGCCCGCGCGCCCTTCACCTTCGCGAGCATCCACTCGACCTTGGTCGCCGAGAAGTACGGATCGAGGACGAGCCCGGTCTTGCGGCGGACCATCTCCTCGTGCCCCGCGCCTCGAAGCTCGCGGCAGCGATCGGCCGTGCGACGGTCCTGCCAGACGATGGCCCGCGACACGGGCGCGCCGCTCTTCCGATCCCAGAGCGCCGAGGTCTCGCGCTGGTTGGTGATGCCGATCGCGGCGATTCGACTGGCGTGGATCCCGCCCTTGCGAAGGGCGTCCCGGATCGCACGCCGGACGCTCTCCCAGATCTCGTCGAGGTCGTGCTCTACCTGCCCCGGCTTGGGAAAGTACTGGGGAAACTCGCGGCTCGCTCGCGCCTTCACCTCGAGCGACTCGTCGAGCACCAGCACCGTCGTCGCCGTGGTTCCCTGATCAATCGCGAGGATGCAGTCCTTCGCCATCGTCCCTCCCCGATATCTGCCCGAAGAAGCCGGCGACCTCGGTCGCCACCGTCAGGCGATCATAGTCGAGCGCGAGCTGGTGCGCGGAGCGCGGGAGCACCACGAGCCGCGCAGGGCCGGAGCCGATCCGCTCCGCCGCCACCCGGGCCGCGCTCCTCGGCACCACCCGGTCGTGCGCGCCCCAGAGCACGATCGCGGGAGTCTCCACCCCGGGCAGCGCCTCATGAGCGCCGCGGATCACGCGGTCGAGCGTGGACGCGGCAGACGTCGGGATCCGCGGCGGACCAGGGATCACGACGTTCCGATCCTGGATGTCGCCCGCGCCCTTCGAGACCCACGGCCAGAGCCTCGTCGCCCACCTCTGCCGGAAGATCGATCGATAGAGCTGCGACGAGCCATGGAGCGAGAGCGCAGGCGCGAGGAGCGCGAGTCCGGCGATCGATCGGCCGCGCCCTGAGGCGAGCCGGATCGCCAGCGCGCCGCCCATGGAGAAGCCGACCACGAAGAGGCGCTTGCAGCCCGCCGCGCGCAGGCCCTCGAGCGCCTCGTCTGCGACCGCGAGCCACTCGTTCTCGCCCACGTGAGCGAGGCGCTCCCAGTCGCGTCCGTGTCCGGGGAGGAGCGGGCACAGGCAGCGGAAGCCTCCCTCAGCGAGCGCCTCGGCGAGCGGCCGGAGCTCGAAGGGAGAGCCGCTGAAACCGTGGAGGAGGAGGACCCCGTCATCCCCCTCGCCGAGCGAGAACGGATCGGTGGAAAATTCGTTCACGCGATGCCTTCTTCGTTGAGGCGCATCCTACGACCGGTAGCAGAACCAGGGTTTGACATCCAATCGGGCGCGCGCGTTACTGGCCGAAAGACGCCGGGAGATCCGATGAGCGACAAGCCGACCAACCACGATGCCCAGCAGCTCGAGATCCAGATCGACGAGGACACCGCCCAGGGGGTCTACGCGAACCTCGCGACCGTAACCCACAACCCCACCGAGTTCGTCCTCGACTTCATCTACGTCCAGCCGCAGCAGCCCAAGGCCAAGGTCCGCTCCCGCGTGATCACCTCGCCGCTCCACCTCAAGCGGCTGCTCCTCGCGCTCCAGGAGAACGTGGCGCGCTACGAGAAGCGCTTCGGCCCGATCGAGGGCGGCGGCGAGCCCGACCTGCCGGTGCACTGAGTTTCTTCAACTCGGGAGGGTCCGCGCGACGGGCCCGGGGGCGCGCCGGACGCTCTCCCATCTGCCGGGTTTTCGGTCTCTAGCGGCGATATCGGCAGCGGCACGCTCCTCGCAAATCGCACCTCGACCTCGGAATGAACCGGGGCACGCAATCGAGGTGTGAAATGGATCTCAACACGAAGAAGAAGTGGGCGGTCTACACGATCCGCGAGCGCCAGGGGCTCGAGAAGCCGTACTGGATGCGGGTCGGCGTCGCCTTCATGAACCGGGACGGCTCGTTCAACCTCCACCTCGACGCGACGCCCCTCGACGGCAAGCTCCAGATGCGGGAGTGGCGCGAGGAGGCGGCCCTCAGCCCCTCCGCGCCGTCCGGAGAGATCATGGGCGTGGCCGAGGGGAAGCGGTCGCGGTCGAACGGCAAGGCCCAGGCGGAAGCCGAGGCCGCCGTCCCCTTCTAGCGGCCATGACGAACCGATTCGTGGGATGGCTGCCCCTCGCGGCAGCCATCGCCATTGCCCTCGCGCCGGGCGCTTCGAGCGCGAAGGGCAAGAACCCCCGCACCCTCCACGGCACGGTCAACGTGAACACGGCGACGGCCGAGCAGCTCGCGCTCCTCCCCGGCGTGGGCGCCGCCGTCGCCCAGCGGATCGTCGAGGCCCGCGCGGAGAAGCCCTTCGAGCGCACCTGGGAGCTAACCCGGGTCAAGGGCATCGGCCCCAAGCTCTTCCGCAAGCTGCAGGATCGGCTCAAGGTCTCCGGCGAGACCGATCTGCGCTGGGACGAGCCGCCGCGCGCAACGAAGCGCACGCGCAAGCTGCGCCGAGGGCCTCGGATCATCACGTTCCAACAGACCGCTCCGGCGGCGCTCTTCGTGGGCCCGCCGCTCCCG
Source organism: Vulgatibacter incomptus (assembly GCF_001263175.1). Classification (GTDB taxonomy): domain Bacteria; phylum Myxococcota; class Myxococcia; order Myxococcales; family Vulgatibacteraceae; genus Vulgatibacter; species Vulgatibacter incomptus. Next base: position 3,162,970 of record NZ_CP012332.1, read on the forward strand.
CAAACACCGGCGTCGCGGCGCAACTGAGCGTGTCCGCTTCGCTCCGGGAAACGCAGGGAACGAACCGCAAAGCGAGTTCGCGCGACGCGCGGCTTAAGGAAACGGCCCCGCTCGAGAGGGGCCGTTTCTTTCACACCCTCGCCGCCCGCCAGGATGCGCCCCTGGAGGGCGGCCCTCGGGCCCCCTTGACGTAGGCGCGGGCCGACGTCTAGGTTGCGCGCCGAACGGAAGCCGTGGGTGCCTCGCTGTCGCGAGGAAAAAGGGAAGCCGGTGTGAATCCGGCGCGGTCCCGCCACTGTAACCGGGTCGTGGTGCCCCCAATGCAGCGGTCACTCTCCCTCGCGTGGGAGGGGAAGGCCGGGGGCACCGCGGATGCGCCACCTGGCGTCATCCGCGCCCGGGAGCCAGGAGACCTGCCCATCGGTGCAAAGCGAGCGCGCTCGTTCCCGGATGCGGTGGTCGCACCGGCGCGCGCTCGAGGCGGCCAGTGTTTCGGGCCGCCCCCGCGAATCCCCGCGCGCGATGGGGAACGCGAGGTCGTGGATGTCTGCCGGATCGCCGAGCGGATGGGCTCTCGCCCTCGTTCTCGGCATGTCCACATCGCTGATCGCCTTCCCCCTCGTGGCGCACGCGCGCGACGACGGCGCAGCCGTGGCCGATTCGGCGCCCGAAGCCACTTCCAGCGTCGAAACTACCAGCGGATCCGAGCCCACTCTCATTTCTGCAGCCGATTCCGCGCAGGCTCCCGCCGGAACCGCCGACGACGCACCGGCTTCCGCCCGGGGCGCAGCGGCACCCGGTATCGAGCTCGACGAGATCGAGGTGCGCGGTGAGCGCCCCGCCCGGGCCCGTTCGATGCCTTCGCCGGACGAGGGCTCCACCTCCTTCGGGACCGTGATCGAGGCCGGCGACTTCGCCGGGCAGCGCCTCGAGACCGCGGAGCTGCTGCTGCAGGCGCCGGGGACACGGGTCCGGAGGACGCCCGCCGGCGCGACGCTGATGCTCCGCGGCACCTCGGCGGACCAGACCCTCGTTTTCCTGGACGGGATCCGGCTGAACACGTCGGTGGGCGGCGGCGTCGATCTGCGCACGCTTCCCCAGGGCCTCATCGATCGGATCACGGTGCTACGCGGGAACGAGGGTGCGCGCTACGGCGCCGGCGCCCTCGGCGGGGTCGCCTTGATCTCCACCGCCGCGCCGGAAGGGGGCGACGCAAAGGGGAGCTTCTCGCTCTCGGGCGGATCGTTCGGGACCTACGGCCTCGACGCTTCGGTGACCGGCGGGAGCGCGAAGCTCCAGGGGATCGCGGCCCTCTCGCTGCAGCAGAGCGCAGGCGACTTCCCCGCGCCCTTCAACCCCACGCCGTCGAACCCCAACGCCGAGCTCCAGCGCGAGATCGTCTCGAACAACGACTCCAAGAGCGCAGGCCTCCTGCTCAAGGGCTCGGCTCGGGTCGGCGCCACGAGGCTCCACGCCCTGACGCAGGGGTCCGTCGGCGAGCGCGGGATCCCGGGGACGCTCTACTGGCGCGACACCCAGCGGCGCGGCGAGAGGCGTCTGCTCGCGGCGCTGCGCGCGGAGCCGGCCGAGCGCGGCGACCACGCGGTCTTCGGTGGACTCGAGCTGCGCCACGACGAGATCGCGGTCTGGGGAGGCGATATCCGCGGGGTGACCGCCCAGCCCTCCACCGACGAGCCGGGCACGCCCTGGCAGCGCGAGAACGCTCTCGATGCCACGGTCGGCGCCGAGACCGCGCCGCTGTCGTGGACGCTGATCCGCGTGGAGGCCCGCGCCGGCGGCGAGTGGCTCGACTCGCCGTATCGGGACGCGGTCTCCCGCGAGCGCCTCGCCGCCAGCGTCGCCGACGAGCTCTACCTGGGCCGCGTCGTCACCATCGCGCCGTCGGTCCGCTACGACCGCATCGGCGCTTTCGACGGCCTCTCGCCCAAGCTCGGCGTCTCGCTCCGCCCGCTCCGCTTCCTCGAGCTCCGGGGCAACGCCGGCCGCACCTTCCGCGCGCCGAGCATCGGCGAGCTCTACCTGGAGCAGGGACCCCTCAAGGCGAACCCCGGGCTGCGGCCGGAGCACGGCTACACCGTGGACGGCGGCGCCGTCGTCCGGACGAGCCGCCTGCTCGTGCAGGTCTCCGCCTTCTACTCGCGGGTCACGGACCTGATCTCGTACGAGGTGGTGAGCAACGGGATCAGCAAGCCGTTCAACTTCCTGGAGGCGGAGGTGACGGGCGGCGAGGCGGAGGCGGCGGGCACGCCCCTCCCCTGGCTCACGCTCTCGGCGAGCTACAGCCTGGCGCGTACCCGGAACCTGCGCGACGACCCCCGCTTCTTCGGCAAGGAGCTCCCCTTCCGGCCCTCGCAGCGGCTCCAGGGACGCGCCGCGGCCGGGCCCGACGGCTACGAGGCCTTCGTCGAGGGGAGCTGGCAGTCCGCGCAGTTCGTGAACCGGTCCAACGCCGGCGAGCTCCCCTCCCAGCTCTCCTTTCGCGCCGGGGGCGGGGCCCGCCTCTGGCACGGCAGCTACGACGGCTGGCTCTCGGGCCAGATCGAGAACGCCTTCGACACGGAGCTGGTCGACCAGCTCGGCTTCCCCCAGCCCGGAAGGGCCTTCTTCCTCACGCTCCGCGTCGTCCCGTTCGGCGCCGCGGGCTCCACCTAGAAAGATTCGATGAACACTTCGACCCGAACGCTCTTTTTCCTTTCGGCGCTGGCCGCGGCCCTGGCCGTCGCCGGCTGCTCCGACGGCGCCGCGGTTTGCAAGGCGCCGGACCTGGTCTGCGGCGACACCTGCGTGGACCCCAACGTCGATCCGAACAACTGCGGCGGTTGCGGCATCGCCTGCGGCGGAAACTTCGTCTGCTCCGATGGCGCCTGCGTCTGCCCGTCGGGTAAGACCGACTGCGAGGGCCGCTGCGTGGACACGCGGAGCGACTCGCGGAACTGCGGCGGCTGCGGCGTCGTCTGCGAGGCCGGCACCTTCTGCCTCGACGGCGCCTGCGGCTGCAGCGGCGACGACTGCGCCTGCGATGGCGACGACTGCGCCTGCGAAGGCGACGACTGTGGCTGCCCGGGCGAGATCTGCGGCGACGTCTGCACCAACACCTCGTCCGACGAGCTCAACTGCGGTGGCTGCGGGATCGCCTGCGGCAACGGCCAGCACTGCCTCGCCGGGATCTGCGCGAGCGGCAACCTCTACGCGGCGTGCTTCCACACCGGCCAGGTGGTCCCCTTCCTCAAGGACACGAACCAGCGCAGCGGCGGCGTCGCCCAGGGGATCGGTGGGCCGCAGAGCCTGGCGCTCCTCGGCGATCGCTACGTCGTTTCGGTTGGATCCAGCGACTCGAAACTCTACGTCTTCGACCGTGCGACGATGCACCTGATGAGCTCGATGCTCCTCGCCGAGACCGGGAGCCAGATGCCCGACCAGGTGATCATGAAGGGGAACCGCGCCGTCGTCGTGAACTCCGGCGTGAACACCGTGCAGGTGGTCGATCTCTCGAACCCGGCAGCGCCGAAGAGCGTGTACGAGGTCTCGACCGGCGAGGGCACCAACCCGATCGCCGCCGCCTTCGACGAGAAGGGCACGCTCTGGGTGACGCTCTGGCTCACGGGCGAGGTGATCCCGGTGGAGCTCGGCCAGAACGCCGGCGTCGCCGGCACGCCGATCGCGCTGCCGAAGCCGGAGGGCAACGCCTTCCCGTCGGGCGTCGCCGTCGTCGGCGACACGGTCTACGCCGCGCTCAACAACTTGGGCGGCGACTGGAACCCGGCGGGCAACGGCCGCCTCGCCACCGTCTCGATCGCGACCGGAGAGACCGGCATGATCGACCTCGGCCCCACCTGCACCAACGCGGGCTTCGCCGTCGTGGACGGCCACAAGGTCCTCGTCGCCTGCACCGGGACCTACGGACAGGCCAACGGCGAGGTGGCGGTCTACGACACCGACGCCGGCACGGTGGAGCACCTGCCCACCGGCGGCGCGCCGGCGCGGCTCTCGGTCGATCCCCACAAGCCCGGCTTCTTCTACGTCGCCGACTCCGCCGGCCTGAGCTACCTCGCCTTCGACGCGGACAAGGAGATGGCGGCGATCCAGGCTTGCGTCGAGTTCTGCCCGTGGGACGAAGTGTCCTGCGAGTTCGTCGCCGACGTCCTCGTGGCGCCCTGAGATGAAGAGCGATCCCGCCATCCTGCCTCGAATCCCCGGGGACTCGCCTCGCGGGCTCCCGATCCGCACCTTCGGACTCGAGGCGATCCGGGTGGCGGCGATCGCCCTCGCCTTGCTCTTCGCGGCCTTCATTCCGACGAAGGCCGCGCGCGCGGACGAGCCCTACCGGCTCGGTGAGCCGGGGCGCGCAAAGCCCGTGCGCGTCGTCACCCTCGCCCCGTCGATCACCGAGATCGCCCTCGATCTCGGCGAAGGCGGGGCGCTCGTGGGCGTCTCCCGCTACGACGACGCCCCCGAGGTCGCGGCGCTGCCGCGGGTGGGCGGCTTCGTGGATCCGGCGCCGGAAGCGATTCTGGCCCTGAAGCCGGATCTCCTCGTGGTGCAGCCGGCGCCAGGAAATCGCGGGCCGGTGGAGCGCCTCGCACAGCTGGGCGTGCCGGTGCTCGTGCTCCCGCTCCACACCGTGGACGAGGTGCTGGCCTCGGTGCGCGCCCTCGGGGCCGCGCTGGGCTCTCCCGAGAAGGGGGAGGCCCTCGCGCGGCGGATCGTCTCGGACCTGGACGAGGTCCGCGCGAAGGCGGCGCGCCTCCCTCGCAAGCGCGCGCTGATCGTCTACGGCTGGCAGCCGCTGGTCGTCGCCGGCCCCGGCTCCTTCGCCGACGCGCTCCTGACAGCGGCAGGCGGAGAGAACGTGGCCGCCCGCGCGTCCGGCGCGTATCCCACCCTCTCCGCGGAGGCGGCCCTCGCCGCCGATCCCGAGGTGGTCGTGGACGCATCGGGAGGCCACGGCGCCGGCGCTCCCCTCCCCGGCCTCTCGGCCCGGATCGGCCGTCCGCGGTCATCCGCGCTCTTCCGCCCGGGGCCGCGCATGATGGAGGCCGCCCGGGAGCTCTTCCGCCTGCTCCACGGCGATGCGCTCCCCGGCGCGAAGGATCCGCAGCGTGGCTGACTCGCCGCTCGGGATTCCGATGCACGCCAACGGGCGGTTCTCGCCCGCGCGGCTGGCGGTGGCCCTCGCCGTGCTCTCGGCGATCTCGGCGGCCGCCTTCGTAGCAGGCGCGCTCTTCGGCGCCGAAAAGGTCGACCTCACGTCGGCCCTCTCGCAGCCCGACTCCCTGGACGGGCGAATCCTCTTCGGCCTGCGCCTCCCTCGGCTGGTGCTGGCGGCGATCGCGGGCGCCGGCCTCTCGGCAGCCGGCGCCGCCTACCAGGGCCTCCTCCGCAATCCGCTGGCGGATCCCTTCGTCCTCGGTGTCTCCGGAGGCGCGGCCCTGGGCGGCACCCTCGCGCTGGCTGCGAGCGGCCTGATCGCGGCGATGGGAATCGCTTCCGGCGTCTGGGTCTCGGGGACGGCCTTCTTCGGCGCGATGCTCGCCACCTGGCTCGCGTTCGCCGCCGGGCGGACCGAAGGAGGCCTCGACGCCACCCGCACCCTCCTCGCGGGCGTGATCTTCAACAGCTTCGCCGCCGCCGGGATCACGCTGCTCAAGACCGCCGTTTCCCCCGAGAAGGCGCAGGAGCTCCTCTTCTGGCTCACGGGCTCCCTCGGATACGAGTCCTGGTCCACCCTGGCCGCGGCCGCCGCGGCGACGGGCGTGTCGATCGCGGTCCTCGTCCGCCAATCCCACGCCCTGAACCTCCTCGTCCTCGGGGACGACGGCGCCGCCGCCCTCGGCGTCGAGGTGGCTCGCGTCCGGCTCTCCGTCTTCCTCGCGGCCTCGCTCGCGGTGGCGGTGGCGGTCTCGCTCACCGGCCTGGTCGCCTTCGTCGGCCTGATCGTTCCTCACCTCGCGCGCCTCGCCCTCGGCCCCGACCAGCGCCTGCTGGTGCCGGCATCCGCGCTGGGAGGCGCCGCCTTCCTGCTCGCGGCGGACCTCGGGGCCCGGCTCCTCTTCGTTCCGCTGGGCACCGAGCTGCCAGCTGGAGCGCTCACGGCGCTCGCCGGCGGCCCCTTCTTTCTCCTGCTGCTGAGGCGCAAGACGACGTGAGCTGTCGTCTTCTTTGACACGCTACGCACCTGCTCCTACGATCCCGGCGTTCACGAGTCGATAGCGCGCTGGTCCGTCCGAACGGCCCGACCTACACGCGCAAACCCCCTGCCGAGAGATGCGACTTCGGCAAAGAGGACCGGGATCTCGGATGTGGCAGATCGTCCTCAACGGCCCGGGCTACCTCGACGCCCGCTACGAGCTGCCGATCGGCGAGACCCGGCTCGGCCGCGCGTGGGACAACGACATCGTGCTCACGGGGGATCTGGTCTCGCGGCACCACGCTCGCCTCGTCGTCGAGGGAGGCTCGCTCCGCCTCCTGGATCCCGGCTCCCGGAACGGTACCTTCCTGAACGGACGCCCTGCCGGCAGCTCCAGCGAGGTCCGCGCCGGCGATCGGATCGAGATCGGCGCCTACCGCATCTTCGTCGAGGCGCTGCACCTCCTGTCGGGAGCGACCACGGTGGTGCTGCGGCGCCGGCTCGAGGAGATGCCCGCCCTCGCAAGGCTGGAGGAGGCACGCCATCTCCGCGGGAGCGAAGCGCTCCTGGCGACGGTGGAGATCGAGTCCCTCGCCCTCCTCTCGCAGGTGTCGGAGAGGCTCGCGAACGCGCCGACCCTCGGAGTCTTCCTCGCCGACGTCGCACAGCTGGTCCTGGACGTCGCCGGCGCCTCGACGGTCGCGATCCTGCTGCGGCAGGACGGCTCGACCTCCGACGGCGCAGTTACCTTGAGTGACGGAAGATGCTACAAGCCCGCCGCGATCCGGCACACGGGCGATCTCACCGCGGGCGAGGTCCCGATCAGCCGGACCATCGTGGAGCAGTGTGTGGTCGAGCGTGTGGCGATGTGCGTGGCGGACGCAGGGATGGATCCACGCTTTGCCGATCGCGAGAGCGTGCTCCTCCACGAGGTCCGCCAAGCGATCTGCGCGCCGCTCGTGCGCGGCGACGAGGTGGTGGGCGCGCTCTACGTGAACCGCCGGGGCGAGGAGGAGGAGCTCTCCCGCCTGGTGGAGTCCCTCACCGCCATCGCCCATCTCGCGGCGTCGGGCATCGAGCGGCAGGCCCTGCGCGAGCGGGCCGAGCAGGAGACCCGGGCTCGCCGCAGGCTGGAGCGCTTCCTCGCGCCGGAGATCCTCGATCAGGTCGAGGCCCTCGGCGACGAGGGGCTCCGGATGGAGGAGCGGGTCGCCACCGTGGTCTTCGCCGACATCTCGGGCTTCACGAGCCTGGCGGAGCAGGTGGAGGCGCGCCGCCTGGTGGCGCTGCTCGACGCCTTCTACCGTCGGATGGCCGCGATCGTCTTCGAGCACCGCGGCACGGTCGACAAGTTCATCGGCGACGCGGTGATGGCGATCTTCGGCGCCCCCTGCTCGCGGGAGGACGACGCCGAGCTCGCCCTCTCCGCCGCGCTGGAGATGCGCGCCGCCTTCGACGAGCTGATGTCTGCCTGGCCCCGCGAGGAGCGCCGGGCCCTCAAGGTGGGCCTCGCCACCGGCCCTCTCCTGGCGGGCACGGTGGGCGGTGATCGCCTGGACTACACGGCCGTGGGCGACACCGTGAACGTGGCCTCGCGCCTGGTGGCCGCCGCGGAACCGGGGCAGATCCTCGCCTCGGGCGCCACGATCGAAGCGGGCGGCGGTGCGTTCCAGACCGTGGCGCTCGGCGAGCGCACCCTGCGCGGCCGCCGGCTCCAGGTGTCGATCTTCGAGCTCGCGGGACGAGTCGATCCCGCGCACAACACGAGAGAAGCGCGTGCCGTCACCGTGGCCCGCGGAGGCGCCGCATGAGCGTCCCCGAAAGCAGCCCGCGGCTGGGCCTGCGCCCGTTCACGCCCACCTCGTTCGGGCGGTTCACCCTGCTCTCGCCGCTGGCGGCGGGAGGCATGGGCGAGATCTTCCTCGCGCGATCGACCTTCCAGGGCGGCCTCGACAAGCTCTGCGTGATCAAGAAGGTCCTCCCGCAGCTCGCGAAGGATCCCGAGTTCGTCGAGCGCTTCCAGGACGAGGCGCGCACGCTGATCCAGCTCCAGCACGGCTCGATCGCCCAGGTCTACGACACGGGCGTCTTCGACGGCGACTACTGGATCGCCCTCGAGTTCGTGGACGGCAAGGATCTGCGCAGGCTCCTGCAGCGGGTGCGCTCGAGCGACGGGCGGATCCCGGTGGTGCTCGCGCTCTACATCACGTCGAAGGTCCTCGAGGCCCTCGCCTACGCGCACCGCAAGAAGGACGAGAACGGCCACGACCTCGGCCTCGTGCACCGCGACGTCTCGCCGCAGAACATCCTCGTCTCGTACGATGGCGAGGTGAAGGTGATCGACTTCGGCCTCGCGCGGTCGAAGCTCACCATGGGGCGCAACCAGCCGCAGGTGGTGCTGGGCAAGCTCTACTACATGCCCCCCGAGCAGGCGCGCGGCGAGGCGGTGGACCGGCGATCGGATCTCTACGCCGTCGGGATCGTGCTCTACGAGCTCCTCTCCGGGCGCAACCCCTTCGAGGACGAGAGCGCGGAGCCGCTGATCTCGCGGGTGCGGAAGCCGAAGATCACGCCGATCGAGCAGGTGGTGCAGGGCCTGCCGGCGCCGGTCTGCGACGTGGTGTTCAAGGCCCTCGCGCCGGATCCGGCGGAGCGCTTCGCCACCGCCGAGCAGATGCGGGCGCGGGTGGCGGCCTGCCTCGCCGAGATCGCCCCCGACGCCGGTCCCGAGAAGCTCGCTTCGTATGTGGCGACGCTCTTCGCCGAGGAGCACGAGCGGGAGCGCTCTCTCATCGCACGGCTGATGCAGAGGGGAGAGGCCGGCAGAATCACCTTCGACGCGCCGGTCCTGGAGACCTCGGACGAGACCCGGCTCCTCGACGACGCGGCGCCGGGCTTCGGCACAGAGGCCGCGGGAGCGCCTCGTTCCCGGCAGGAAGGCCGGCATCTTCGGGCCGTCACCGCGCGCTTCGACGCGGGCTCGCCGGAGCCCGAGCCCGGGATCGGCGACGCGGCGTACGCGCCGGAGGGTTCGGCGGGACCGTTCGACCAGGCTCCCCACCTCTCTACCGCGACCCTCGTGGGACAGCCCGGCGCCGATCTCCCTTGGGAGCGAAAGCCCAGCGCCACGCGCCTCGCGCCGGCGCGCATTCATCGGGCCGGGACGGGCTCCGAGCCCGTTCCTTCGGCAGCGTCGGGCTCCCGTAAGCGCGACGCGCTGAACTCCAAGGCCGGCGAGCAGAAGGTCGCGGTGGCGGCGTCGCCGACGGTATCCGGACGTGAGCCCGCAATAGCCGGAAAGCCTACGCGGCGTATCCCGGTCGTGGCCATCCTGGCGGTCCTGCTCGTCGCCGGCGGCGGCTCGGTCTTCGTGCTCGGGCGAACGCCTCGAGGCGTCGAGGGGGTCGAAGGCCGCTCCGCGCCGAACGCTGCCATCGTGCGTGGCGGCGATCCGCGAAATGGCGACGCGCCGGCTGCCGGTGCTGACGGCGCGGCGAAACCCGCGCCCCGAGGCGGAGAAGCGGTGGCCGAAGGCGCACCCGAGAACGCGCCTCGAGCCGGAGATGCCGTTGCCGATGCCGAACCTGGGAACGCGATCCACGCGGACGACGCCCTCGCGGCCGCCGGCGCCAACAAGGCAGGGTCCCGAGGCGCAGGGACTCGGCGGAAGTCTCCCGCGGCAGGTCCCGCCGCTCGAGTTGGCGGAGCGACCGGAGCCGCGTCGAGCGCCCTCGCCTCTACCGCGGCCGCGCCCGTAGGGAGCGGCCCTGCCTCCCCGGCGCCGGACATCTCGCGGACCGACGCGCCGACCCGTGGAGCGCCGCCGCCGGCCACTGCCCAGGCAGCCCGGAAGCGGATCCTCGAGCTCCGCCACGCCGCGATGCAGGATCGCTTCGACGGCCTGGTCCGGAGGTACGGCGCCGACCGGCTCGGAAACATCGTCGTCGGGCTCAAGCGCGCGCTCGACGGCAGCTTCGCCCGCTTCATCGAGACGCCGGAGCAGTACGACCTGCTCGAACGCCAGCTCGGCGAGCTTGAGCGAATCCTCGACGAGCGGGAGGCGGCGATTCGTTGACCGCCGCCATCCCCTCGCGGTCCGGGCCGGTTCATGGTAGCGGCAAGGAAGTCGCGCTCGGGTGGAGCCCTCCGGTCGGGGAAGAGCGACGCGGAACGTGCAGCGGGAGACGCCCTTGAGTAGACACCACCTGCCGAACATCGCGGAGACGGGCCTCATCGTCTCCGCATCCCGTGCCGGGCGCGTTCGCTTCGCGGCGGCCAGCGCGCTGTCGGTCCTCTTCGCCCTCGCCACGGCCTCTCCGGCCAGCGCCGCCCCCGTCGTTCGGGAGCGCGCCGCCGTCGTGGTCACGCAGGCGATCGGCGTTGGCACGCTGGCCGACCGCCTGGGCAACATCGCCGCCGATCTCGTGGCCGCCGGCCCGATGAACGCGATCGCCCCCGGCGAGGCGATCCGCCTCCTGCGCGCCAAGGGCGGCCCGGATCCGATGAGCTGCGGCACCGAGCGAGCCTGCCTCGCCGACGCCGCGAGAGTCCTCGGCGTGCGCTGGCTGATCACGGTGGGGATCGGCAGCTTCGGACAGATGTACAGCCTCGAGCTCGGCGCTCTCGACCTCGCGGCGGACGCGCCGCCGGCCACCACCTCCGCGACCTATGCAGCGCCGGGACCGGAGTGGGAGCAGGCCGTCCGCGAGCGCCTCGGCAAGGTGCTCCCTCCCGCGCTACTCGCCCCTCCCTCGAAGCTGGTGGTTACGAGCGAGATCCACGGCGCGGAGCTCTACGTGGATGGCGCGCGGATCGCGACCACGCCGGTGGACGGGCCGATCGTCGTCGCCGCCGGCCCGCGGGTCGTCGAGCTGCGCAAGGACGGCTACCTCCCGTCCCGCACGCGGGTCGAAGCCGTCTCCGGCTCCCAGCATCCGGTCGACCTTCGCCTCCTGCCTGCATCGTCTCCCTCCCACGGCGGATCGCTGCGGACCTGGAGCTACGTGGCGGGCGGCGGTGCAGCGGCCGCGCTCGTCGGCGCCATCGCCTTCCACGCCACCGCGTCGAGCACCATGGACGAGGCTCGGCTGCGCAAGGACCAGGGGCTCCCCTTCGCCGACCGGCGCTCCGACGCGCTCTCGCAGGTCGGCACCGCCCGGGTCCTCTACGGAGTGGCCGGCGCCGCCCTCGCCGGGGCCGTCGTGCTCTGGTTCCTCGACGAGCCGGCCGCGGCGACTCGATGAGCCGCTCCCAGGGCGTGCTCGGTCCCGACTCGCGCCCGGGGGGCGACGAGGCGCACGACACACATGGGAACCCGTGTTCCGACGCGCCCCCGTCGTTGGAGGCACGTGGGCTCGAGATCGACCTGGGCGGCCCGGCCCCCGTGTTGCACGGCGTGGATCTCGAGCTGCGCCGCGGCGAGCTCCTGGGGCTCCTCGGCCCGAACGGCGCGGGAAAGAGCACGCTGGCCCGTGCGCTCGCCGGGCTGATCCCCGCTGCGCGCGGCACGATCCGCATCGAGGGCGCGGATGCGCGGACGCTCGGGCGGAGGGAGATCGCCCGGAAGGTCGCGTGGCTCCCGCAGGATCTGCCATCCGGCCTGCCCTTCACCGCCGCCGAGGTGGTGCTCATGGGCCGCCGGCCGCACCTGAGCGGCGCGCTGGGCCTGGACGGTCCCATCGATCGCGATGCGGCAGCCGCCGCCCTCGCGAAGGTCGACGCCGCACACCTCGCCTCGCGGCCCCTGGACGCGCTCTCCGGCGGAGAGCGGCGCCGGATCCTGCTGGCCAAGCTCCTCGCCCAGGCGGCCCCAATCTGGATCCTCGACGAGCCCACGGCGCACCTGGACCTCGCACACCAGCACTCGACCCTCGCCCTCGCCAGGGCCCACGCCGACGCAGGCGGATCGGTGCTCTGCGTGCTGCACGATCTCACCCACGCGGCGCAGGCATGCGACCGCGTCGCCGTGCTCTCGGCCGGGAGGATCGTGGCCGTGGGTCCGCCTGCGGAGGTCCTGCAGCCGGCGCTGCTGACCGGGATCTTCCACGTGCCGTTCGTGACGATCCGCCACCCCGAGACCGGCGAGGCCACGGTGGTCCCCGATCCACGCTTGCGCGCCAGGTGACGGCGCCGCGAGGGATGGATCGCCTAAGGTAGCGAGAACCGGATCGGCAGCGACGAGATGCAGCCGGCCGGAGCCGGAAGCGGCGCTGCGCCCTTCAGCACGCACTCGATGGCGGCCTGGTCGAGGAGCTCCGATCCGCTCCTCCGCACCAAACGGATCGCCGCCGGACCACCGGCCTCGTCGATACAGAAGGCGAGCGAGACGACCCCTTCGATGGATCGCCTCTCGGCGGCGCGTGGATAGCATCGCGCCGCCCGGCTCCGAAGGTGGGCCTCGAGAGCGCCATAGTCCATCTGGCCGATTGCGCCTCGGCCGCCTCCGGCCGCGCCTGCGCCAGGTCCGCCACCGATCGACGCGCCGTGTCCCGAGCCCGCGGGACCTCCCGCCCCCCGGCCATCGGACGCGGTTCCGCCGCTCACCGAGAGCGAGTTCGATTCGCCGAGGCTGGCTCCGTCCAAGGCAATCCCTTCATTCTTCGCGGTCACGCCGGCGTGCTCGCCGTCCTGGGTCGGGACCGGCGCGTCGTCCGCGGGAGCCGGCGGGCTGCTAGGGGCCACTTCAGGCTCTGTGACCGGCAACGAAGCGCCGGTTCCGCTGGAGCGGATCGTGTCGCCCCGAGCGTCGGATATCGGCCTGGCGACCGGGGATGCCGCGGGTCCGGGCGACGCGTCCCTCTGGCGGTCCGCAATCGCCGACCGGGTGGATCGTTCGACGCCGTCGCCACTTCCCTCCCAGCCCGCAATCGTCTCGAAGTCGATCGGCACCCCGGTCGAAACGGCTCGAGATGGGATGCGCCGCGGCTCGCTGCCTCGTCCAGACCACACCAGCGCGACGATCGCGGCGTGGACAATCGCGCTCAGGGCGAACGCAAGCAGGAGGCGGCGGCTCACGGCGCGCAAGCTAACCCGCAGCCTGCCACAGATCCAACGCGCGTGCGCGCTGCTCCGAAGGTCCGCTCCGAGCGTATGAAGAAATCGGTCCCGCAGAAGCGCGGGCTACGTCCCGACCGGGCCCTTCGCCATTCCCGCGAGGACCTCGTCGAGCGCGGTCGGCGCGAGGCCGAACGTGCGCTCCGTGGCCGACGAGTCCACGACGAACGGGTGCTCGAACTGGTACCAGGTGGTCCGCAGCTCGCGGAAGAGCGGAGACGCGAGGCCCGCGGTCCACAGCACGCCATATGGGATCGCCGTGAGCTTGGGCGGCGGCGCGCCGACGGCCTTTGCCAGACGCTCGGCGAGCTGGCGCATCGTCAGTGGTGGGTGCGTGGGGACCAGCCAGGCCTTGCCCCAGGCGCGCTCGTCGGTCGCAACGGCGACGAGCGTCCGCGCCACGTCGCGGATCGAGGTCCAGCTGTGCGGCACGTCGAGCGGCGACGGGACGAAGGCGCGCTTCCCGGCGAGCAGCGGCTGCGCGACCGCAAGGCTGAAGACGGAGTTGGCCTCGGGGTAGTCGCTCCCGCGGACCTCTGTGGCGCGGACCCGCCCCGCCCGATGCGCGGCGAGGGCGTCACGCCAGATGTCTGCGCGGAGCTTCAGCTTGGGGTGCGTGGCCGCCAGGGGCGTCTCGTTCGTGATCGGCCCCTGGACGCGCCCGTGGCCGTACAGGTTGCTGGCCGTCGCGAGGACCGCGCCGCTGCGCTCCGCCGCGGCCAGGAGCGAGGACGCGAGGGGAGGCCAGTCGGTGAGCCAGCGGTGGTACTGCGGGCTGGCGCAGTTGAAGAGGGTCGAGGCGCCGCGGACGAGCGACGCCAACTTCTCCGCATCGGCTGCGTCGGCGGCGATCCGCTCGACGGACGGATGCGCAAGGCCCGTCCCGTGGCGGGTGACGACGCGCACCTGGTCCCCGCGCTCGACCAGGAGCCTTGCGACGCCGGCGCCCACGGGGCCCGCGCCGACGATCACGTGAAGCGACATAGAACGGATCCTCCTTCGCCTTGGTCACGCTAAACCCTCTCGATGGCGATTCGATGACAAGGCGGCATTTCCTCCATTGCGTGGTCCGTGCACCTGTGGAAACGCCAAGATGTCCGCCTGTGCGTGAACTCTCCACGAGCTCTCAGAACGCCTTGCGCGTATCGAGGAGGATCGTCACCGGCCCGTCGTTGACGAGCTCGACCTCCATCGAGGCGCGAAAACGTCCCGTCTCCACGCGGGCGCCGAGCTCTCGGCAGCGCGCGCAGAAGCGCTCAAAGAGCTCGTTCGCCCGAGCCGGCTCCATCGCGTCGACGAAGCTCGGGCGCTTGCCCTTTCGCACGTCGCCGAGGAGGGTGAACTGGGAGACGGCCAGGATCGAGCCGCCGGACTCCAGCAGGCCGAGGTTCATCTTCCCGCCCTCGTCCTCGAAGATGCGGAGCCCCACGACCTTCTCCGCGAGGAGATCCGCGTCGGGCTCCGAGTCCCCGCCGGCGACGCCGACGAGCACACAGGAGCCGGCGTCGATCCGCCCAATGAGCTCCTCGCCGACCCGGACCTGCGCCCTCGTCACCCGCTGCACCACCGCCCGCATCCCTGCTGCCTCCACGCCCCAACGAACGGCGGGCTCGCTCGAGACGACCTTCGCCCCCCAAGAGGAGGGAGCCGCCCTGCCTTCCGCCCGCTGGAAGAAGTCGCGCAATCGTAGGCCGGAAGCGCCGAAAATGCTGGAAATCGGGCCGTTCCCTGCCGAGGCCCGGGAGGCCTGACGCTGGCCGCCCCTCGGAAGTGTGGTAGGTTCGTGGCACCCTCGCGCCGCCAACTGGATCTCGGGCGCGCGCACGTCGTTCCCCTGGACGAACCACGATGACCTTCGATCTCCTCAGCGCGGCCCGCGACCTGATCGCCGCCGACTCGGTATCCGCACGCGGCAACCTCCGGGCGGTGGAAGTGCTGGAGAAGGTGGCCCACAGCCTCGGGCTGGAGACCTACCGCCAGGAAGCCGAGGCCCTCGGCACCGCCCAGGCGAACCTCGTGGTCCACCCGCGCGGGGCGCCCCCCACGGACGGCTCTCTCCTCCTGGTGACCCACACGGACACGGTGGGTTCAGGCCCCCTCGAGCTCTGGACCAAGACCAACCCGTGGGTCCTCGCCCAGGACGAAGACACCCTCTACGGCCTGGGCGTGGCGGACGTGAAGCTCGACGCGCTCGCGAAGCTGCAAGCGCTCGCGAGCGCGCCCCCGGAGGCCGCCGGCAAGGTCGCCTTTCTGGGCACCTTCGCCGAGGAGGTGGGCTGCCTCGGCGCCAAGCACTTCGTCCGCTACGGCAGGTTTCGGCCGGCGTGGGCGTCCTGCGGCGAGCCCTCCGAGCTGCGGATCATCGACGCGCACAAGGGCTACCTCGTGGCCAACGTCGAGCTCATCGATCCCGGCGCGCCCGACGCGAGCGCCGAGCGGCTCCGTCTCACCTTCGGTGGCCAGGCGGCTCACAGCTCCACCCCGCACCTCGGCGTGAACGCGATCGATCGCGCCTTCGCCTTCTGCAGCCACCACGGTGTGGAGATCGAGTGGGCGGAGGGCGGCGACCTCGCGAACAAGGTCCCCGCCCGCTGCGTGGTGGAGGTCCCCGCCCTCCCCGGCCTCGATGCGGCCGCCATCGCCGAGGGCGTCGCGGTCGAGAAAGTGCGGGATCCCAAGCGCTCGATCGCGCGGGCCCTCGAGGTGGGCCGCCGGATCTCCGGGGAGCTCCGGAAGGCGGTGCTCGAGTCGCCTCCGAAGGAGGACTCCCGCTTCGATCCCGCCACCGCCGTCTTCAACAACGGAGTCGTCCGCTCGGACGGGAACCGCCTCGAGTTCACCTGCGATGCGCGGCTCCTGCCGGGCCACGATCCCGTCGCGATCTTCGACCGAATCGAGGCCGCCGGCGGACAGCTCGCCCGCACCTTCGGGCTCACCATGCGGATCGACCGGGCCCGGGCCAACCCCGCGATGGCGCTCCCTGCGAAGTCGAGGCTGCGCGACGCCGCGATGGAGACGTCGCGCGCGCTCGGGCTGAACCCTTCACCCCAAGCGAAACCAACCAACACCGAAGGAGGCGTCTTCGTCTCGGCGGGGATCGAAGCGATCGTCTTCGGCCCCGGCCGCTCGACGGGGAACGCCCACACCGCCAACGAGTGGCAGAGCCTCTCACAGCTCCAGGACGCCGCCCGCTGGTACGCGCAGCTCGTCCGCAACCTCTGCGCATGAGATTCGGTTCCCGATAGAGAAGGATATGCACCTGCTCCGCGACGTCGCACCCTCGGACCTGCCAGGCCTGAAGCGCCTGGCCGAGGTGCTGAACACGGTCAACCTCCCCAACGACGAGGAGGCGCTGCAATCCATCATCGACAAGTCCGTCCGCTCGTTTGGCGGACGGATCCGCGATCCCCTCCAACGCGAATACCTCTTCGTCCTCGAGGAGACCCGGACCGGACGGCTGGTCGGCACCTCGATGGTGATCGCCCAGCACGGCACCTTCG
The DNA here is from genome assembly GCF_001263175.1 of Vulgatibacter incomptus. Taxonomy (GTDB): domain Bacteria; phylum Myxococcota; class Myxococcia; order Myxococcales; family Vulgatibacteraceae; genus Vulgatibacter; species Vulgatibacter incomptus. The sequence goes on from NZ_CP012332.1 coordinate 3,179,671, forward strand.
AAGCGCCCCACGTCTTCTTCGAGGTCTCGCAGCGCCAGAGCTACTCGTCGACGATCGAACGCCACTTCCAGCACACGGTGCTCTCGATCGCCTACCACTACGAGGGCCCCACCGAGATCGGCGGGCTGGTGGTGGATCCGGAGCTGCGCGGGCAGAACAAACCCGGCAAGCAGCTCTCCTACGTGCGCTTCCTCTTCATCGGCATGCACCGGCCGTGGTTCCGCGATCACGTGCTGGCCGAGCTGCTCCCGCCCCTCCTCCCGGACGGCCGATCGCTGTTGTGGGAGACGCTGGGGAAGAAGTTCACCGGGCTGAGCTACATGGAGGCCGACCGCCTCAGCCGGCAGAACAAAGAGTTCATCAAGGAGCTCTTTCCCCAGTCGGACATCTACGCGACGCTCTTCCCGGAGCGGGTGCAGAAGGTGATCGGCCGGGTGGGCCCCAACACCGAGGGCGTGAAGAAGATGCTCGAGCGGATCGGCTTTCGCTACATGGAGCGGATCGATCCCTTCGACGGCGGCCCCCACTTCGAGGCGCGCACGAGTGACGTCTCCCTGATCCGCTCGCTCCGCCGCTGCAAGGTCCTGGACGAGGACCTGCTCCGGGAGGACGACCACGAATGCGTGCTCGTCGCCGCCGAGCACAAGGATCCCAACAACCGGTTCCGGGCGGTGAAGAGCCCCGCCCGCGTCGAGGGCGATCAGATCTGCCTGCCCGGCTGGGCCCGGGATCTCCTCGGCGTATCCGCCGGCGACAAGGTGGCCTCCATCCCGTTCGAGTGACGGCCGCCCCGAGGGGCCCTGGCTTCCCTTTTTTCCCGTTCTCGGCGATCTGGCGCGTGCCCGGGTGACACGTCTGCGAGTCCGCGGTGTTCTACCCGGACGAACGCGGAGGCACTGGCCGCGGGAGAGGGAGAGAGGCTTGGCCGTCGACGTCGAGGAGCTCTACGAGCGCTACGGGCCCATGGTCCTGCGCAGGTGCCGCTCGCTGTTGCGGGACGACGACCGCGCGCTCGACGCGATGCAGGACGTCTTCGTGCAGGTGCTGCGCCACGAAGCGCGGCTCTCCGCGGAGGCGCCTGCCGGGCTCCTCCTGCGGATGGCGACCAACGTCTGCCTGAACCTGATCCGGAGAAACCGCCGCAAGCCGGAGGATCCGAAGGAGGAGCTCCTGCTCCGGATCGCCTCGGACGATCGGCTGGAGTCCCGATCGATCGCGCGGGCGGCGCTCTCGAGGCTCTTCGGCAAGGAGCAGGAGAGCACGCGGACGATGGCGGTGATGCATCTGGTCGACGGTTTGACGCTGGAGGAGGTCGCCCGAGAGGTGGGCCTCTCCGTCTCCGGCGTGCGCAAGCGGCTGCGAACGCTCAAGGAGCGGGCTGTCGCGATGGAAGAGGCGGCGTGATGGAAAGACGCGTTCCCGACTGGCTCCTGGAAAAACTGGCCCTCGGCGAGCTCGGCCGCGACGAGGCCGCCGGAGTCCGCAGGCGCCTCGAGGCGGAGGATGGCGGCGAGGCGAGGTTGAAGTCGCTTCACGCCTCCAATCGCGAGCTCCTCGAGCGATACCCCGCAGCTCCCATGGCCCGCGCCATCCGGCAGAAGGTCGATGGACGACGAGGGGCCTTCGCGCCAGCGAGCTCCGCACCCGCGCGCTCAGCCTCGCGGCAGCCGGCCTTCGGCCGCCGCCTCGTCCTGGGCGTGGCGGCAGCGGCGCCCGTCGCCTTGGCGGCGGTCCTTCTGATCGCGGACGGCTCCCCGGCGCCGATCGTCGATCCGCGCGGCCCCGAGACCACCCGATCCAAAGGGCTGTCGCCGCTCCTCCAGGTCCATCGCCAGGGCGCAGAGGCCGCCGAGCTACTGGCGGACGGCGCGGACGTTCGCGCCCACGAGATCCTCCAGCTCAGCTACATCGCCGCCGGATCGGCCTACGGGGTCATCCTCTCGATCGACGGCAGCGCGAGCGTGACCCGTCACCTCCCCGAAGCGGGGGAGGCCGCCAGCCTCCTCGAGTCGAGCGGCGCAGTCGCCCTCCCCCACGCCTTCGAGCTCGACGACGCCCCGGGTTTCGAACGCTTCGTCTTCGTGACCGCACCCGAGCCCTTCGCCGTCGAGCCCGTGATCGCCGCGGCGCGACGGGTCGCCTCGGATCCCGCCGCCGATCGCGTCCCCCTCGCCCTCCCGGCAGGCCTCGAGCAGGCCTCGTTCCTCGTGAGGAAGCCCCGATGAAATCCGTTCTTTCCGCCCTGCTGCTCCTGAACCTCGCGATCGCCCCGACGGCCTCGGCGGAACATCCTCAGCCGACCCGGCGCTTCAGCCTGATCGTCGGCGCGAACGACGGCGGCGCGGGTCGCGTCCGCCTCCGCTACGCGGGCTCCGACGCCGACGCCGTCGCGCGGCTCTTCGTCGAGCTCGGAGGGATCTCCCGCGGCGACCAGGTCGTCCTCCTCGATCCCGACCGGGCTGCGCTCCAGCGGGGCCTCGAGGAAGTGCGAAAGCGGCTCGCCCGTGCCCCGGCAGAGGGATCGCGACCCGAGCTCTTCTTCTACTACTCCGGCCATTCCGATGAGGAGGGCCTCCTCCTCGGTGGCGAGCGCTTCGGCTACGCGGAGCTCCGCCACGCCCTCGACGAGATGCCGGCGGACGTGCGCGTCGCCATCCTCGACTCCTGCGCGTCGGGCGCCCTCACCCGCCGCAAGGGGGGCGTGGCGCGGCCGTCGTTCCTGGTCGACGCCTCCACTGCGGTGAAGGGCCACGCCTTCCTCACGGCCAGCTCCGCCGACGAGGCGGCGCAGGAGTCCGACCGCCTCGGCGCCTCCTTCTTCACCCACCACCTCGTCTCGGGCCTCCGCGGCGCCGCCGACTCCACGGGGAGCGGCAAGGTCACGCTCACCGAGGCCTACCGCTACGCCTTCCGCGAGACCCTGGCCCAGACCGAGCGCACCACCGGCGGCGCCCAGCACCCTGGCTACGAGATGCAGCTCGTCGGCTCCGGCGATCTGGTGATGACCGACCTGCGCGCCACCTCCGCCGGGCTGGTCGTGGGCGACGACGTCGAAGGCCGCATCTACGTCCGCGACGTCGCGGGCAGCCTCGTGGTGGAGGTGCGCAAGCTGCCGGCCGCGCCGCTCGAGCTCGGTCTGGCGCCGGGGGACTACACCCTCACCCTCGAGGAGAGGGGCTCCCTCTACGAATCCCGGATCGTCCTCACCGAGGGCAGGCGTACCCGGCTCGACCGCGCGCAGCTCCGCGAGGTCCAGGGCGAGGCAACGGTGCGGCGAGGCGGCGACGATGCCCCCGGCGTCGACGGATCCGCGAAAGATTACGAGGTCATCCCCTTCAGCGCCGCCGTCTTCCCCGAGATCGGCTCCTCCCGCCGCACGATCAATCACTTCGGGCTCCACCTGATTGGAGGCCGCGCCACCCGCCTCGACGGGACCCAGATCAGCCTCGGCTTCAACATGGTCGACGAGCTCGCCGACGGCGCGCAGGTCACCTCTGGCGCGAACTTCGCCGGCGGCGGACTCAGCGGGACCCAGGTCGCAGTCGGCGCCAACTTCTCGGGTGGCCGCGTGGGCGGCTCCCAGGTCTCCATCGGCGCCAACGTCGCCGATGGGGAGCTGAGCGGAGCACAGGTCTCCGTCGGCGCGAACCATGCCGGCGGCCGCATGGAAGGCGCGCAGGTGTCCGTGGGCGCGAACTTCGCAGGAGGCGACGCGAGCGGATCCCAGATCTCCGTCGGCACGAACTTCGCGGGTGGGAACCTGGACGGAGCTCAGATCGGCGTCGGGGTGAACGGCACGCCCGGGCGCGTCGACGGCTACCAGGCCTCGGTAGGGGGAAACTACGCCGGAGGCGACGTCGTGGGCGCCCAGCTCGGCGTCGGGGCCAACTTCGCGCGCGGCGACTTCAACGGGCTCCAGGCGGCGGTCGGCGCGAACGTCGTCACCGGCTCCTTCGTGGGCGCCCAGCTCGGCGTAGGCGCGAGCGTCATCGGAGGTGACTTCCGGGGCCTCCAGACCTCGGTCGGCGCCAGCGTCGTCGGCGAGCGGATGTCCGGGCTCCAGACCGGTGTCCTCGGCTACGCCCGCAGCCTCGACGGCCTCCAGCTCTCCCTCGTCAACGTGGCGGGCGAGGTCTCGGGCTCGCAGATCGGCCTCGTAAACATCTCCGGCGGCTCGACCGACTTCCAGCTCGGCCTCGTCAACTACGCCGACGACTCCGACGCGGCCATTGGCGTCGTGAACGTCTCGCGGAAGGGCCGCAAGGATCTCGAGCTCTTCGCGACCGACGTGAACTACGTCAACCTCGCCGCCAAGCTCGGCTCGCGCTACACCTACGGGATCCTCACCGCCGGCGTCTCGCCGGGCCGCGAGGAGCCCGGCACCCGATGGAGCTTCGGCGCCGGCGTTGGCACCCGCCTCGACCTCGGCTGGACCGTCGACTTCCTCGACCTCGACCTCACCGCCCACAACGTCCACCGAGGCTGGAACTTCGATTCCAGCACCCTCCTCAACGTGCTGCGCATGGGCGCGGGCTTCCGCTTCGCCGAGAGGTTCGCGGTGGTCCTCGGCCCCACGCTGAACCTCAACCTGGACTTCTACGCGACGGATCGCTCCAAGATCGGCCTCGTCCCCGGCCTGCACCACGCGGGGAAGAACGTCGACCTCCGCTTCTGGCCCGGCGTGTTCGCGGGCGTCCAGATCTGAGCTCTCGCCAGGCGTAGGAAGGAATCGGCCCCGCAGGACGGGGCCGATTCCTTCACGAGCTCACGCCGCGGCGAAGACGGTACCGGAAGAGCCGGGCTCGGCGGCCTCGGCGAGGAGCTGGCCCGGGCCGGCGCCACAGACGTGGACCGCCTCGATTCCTGCGGCGAGGCCGCCCAGGGCCTCCTGCACCTTCGGGATCATCCCGCCGGTGATCACGCCGTCGGCGATGAGGCGGTCGGACTCGGCGGGCGTGAGGCGGGGGAGCCTCGTGGCGGGATCCTTGGCATCGCGGAGGACGCCGGGAACACCGGCGACCAGCAGGAGCTTGGCAGCGCGCAGCTCGGCGGCCACGCGCGTGGCCACGGTGTCGGCGTTGATGTTGTAGACGTTGCCCTTCGCGTCGCCCGAGAGCGAGGAGATCGCCGGGACGTAGCCGGCAGCGGCGAGCGTCTCGAGCAGCGCGCAGTTCACGCCGACCACGTCGCCGACCCAGCCGAGATCGACGGGCTCGGGCGGGCCGCCGGTGATCACCCGCGGCGGCCGCTTGACCGCGTCGACGAGGCCCGCGGAGACGCCGGCCAGGCCGACGACGTTCACGCCGTGCGAGCGGAGCTGGGCGGCGAGATCTACGCTGGCTTCTCCTGCGAGGGCCTGCTTCATCACGCGGAGCACGGCTTCGTCGGTGACGCGGCGGCCGCCGATCTGCTTGGGCTCCAGGCCGAGGCGACGGGTGAGCTCGTTGGCCTGGGGGCCGCCACCGTGGACTATGGCGACTCGCACGCCGGCCTCGCGGAAGGCGTGGATCGCCTCCGCGACGCCGGCGAGCTTGCCGGGCGCCAGCAGCTCGCCGCCGAGCTTGATCACGAACCATCGACCGCGATGAGCCGAGAGCGTCATGGATGTGGCCTCCATCTACCCGCGAAGCACGTCACTTGAAGTGAGAAGAACGAGCACTCGACCTACGGCCAGAGGCCGGGCTCGCGCAGCGTCTCGCCCTCGTCGAAGCCCATCATCACGTTGAAGGCCTGGATCGCCTGCCCGGCGCCGCCCTTCACGAGGTTGTCGAGGGCGGAGAAGCAGACCACCGACCGCCGCCCGTCGAAGGCCTCGGAGAGCTTGTAGGCCACCTCGACGTAGTTGCCGCCGGCGACGGCGACGACCTCGGGGAAGCGGCCCTCGACCACGCGGATGAAGGGCTCGTTCGCGTAGGCGTCGCGCCAGGCCTTGGCGAGGCGCTCCTCGGTCACCGACTCGGGGACGTCGACGAAGGAGCTCGCGAAGATGCCCCGCGGCAGCGGCGCGGACACGGGCACGAACTCGAGGGCGACCTCCCCGCCGCCGGCGTCGTGCAGGGTCTGGAGGATCTCGGGCTGGTGCTGGTGGGAGAGGGGCTTGTACGTACGCAGATTCACTGCACGTAGAGGATGGTGGGTGGTGATCTGCGGGTTGGCGCCGCTGCCCGACGAGCCGGTGGCCGCCACGGTGCGGATGGGCCCCTTCAGGAGGCCCGTCTTGGCGAGGGGCGCGAGGCCGAGGGCGATGGTGGTGGCGAAGCAGCCCGGCGACGCGATGTAGCGCGCGGTGCGGATCGCCTCCCGGTTGAGCTCAGGAAGGCCGTAGGCGAAGGTGCCGAGGCGCTCGGGAGCGGGATGGTCGACGCCGTAGAACTCGCGGTACTCGGCGGCGCTGCGCAGGCGAAAGTCCCCGGAGAGATCGACGATCCGCACCGGCAGGTCGAAGAGCTCCATCGCCACCTTGGCGGTGACCTTGTGGGGCATCGCGAGGAAGACGACGTCGACGCCCGCGGCGGCCTCCTTCGGCGGGAGCTCCTCGAAGCGGAGGTCGGTGAGGCCCGCGAGGTTGAAGTGGACCTCGCCAACCCGCTTGCCGATGTTGTCCGCTGCCGTGACCCGGACGACCTCGACCCGGGGATGGAAGAGCAGCCGGCGGAGGATCTCCGCGCCGCCGTAGCCCGTTCCGCCGATGAGTGCCGCCTTCACCCGAGACGCCATCTTCGATTCCCTTTCGCGAAAAGCTCCGGCGGGACTCTAACCGAGCCCAAGCCCTCCCGCAGCTCGTCCTGCGCGTGGACTATTTGTAGATTAATTGACTGTACGCCGCGGCTGGAATAGGCATGGCACCGTTGGCCCGATCTCCAAAGAACCTTTCGGGCTCGGAGTAATCCATGCGCATTCGTCTGCTTCCCCTTGCCGCCGCGGCCCTCCTCGCGATCCCCGCGGCCGCGTCTGCGAAGACCTCCTCGACCAGCGTCATCTCGCCCGGTGAGCTCAGCGTCGGCGCCGAGCTCTTCCAGGAGTTCAACCTGGCCCGCGGGACGGGCCTTGAATCCAGCGGGCTCACCGAGTTCTCGCCGTCCGCGGGCTTCGTGGTCCGGTACGGCCTCGCCCAGGACGTCGCACTGTTGGGAACCCTCGGCTTCCTGCACCGCATCCGGGACGGCGAGGATCCCGCGACCTTCTACTCCATCGGCGCGGGCGTCCAGTGGGACTTCATCAACAGCAAGTATGCGTCCGTGCTCCTTCGCGCCGGCGCGCAGTTCCTCCCGCGGTTGAGCCGGAAGGACAACGAGCTGCACCAGACCCTGGGCGTGCGCTTCTACGCGGGCCCCGGCGTCGAGGCCCGGGTGACCGAGGCGCTCTCGCTCCAGTTCTCGACGGCGCTCCTCGACCTGCAGGTCGGCGGCGAGAGCACGGACGTCGACATCGGCTTCCTGCCGGCCGTCTCCGCGTTCCTCTACTTCTGAGAACCCGAGGAGGCGCGCTTCCTTTGGGAGGCGCGCCTTCTCCCGCGCTCGCTGCGCGGGGTCGTTACCAGGCGTCGACAATCCAGAAGACGCCGACCGCAAACGAGGCCGCGCCCACGAGGCCCCGGACGGTCCGGGCGCCGGGGCGCAGCCCGGCCCTTCCGCCCAGCCAGGCCGCTCCAGCGCCGGCAAGGGCGGCAATCACCATCGACACGACCACGCCCACGCCGAAGGCCAGCACGGAGCCGCCTAGCACGACCGGCGAGCGCTGAGCGGCAGCCGGCACCAGGGCCAGCAGCCCCCGCAGGCCGGACACCGCCATGAGCGCGCCCACCAGCGTGGCGCCGTGGCGGTGACCGTGGCCGGCGTGGCGATGCTCCATCCCCACATGGACATGCGGATGGGCGTGCTCGTCGTGCACGCCGTGCGCGTGGCTGTGGATCCGGACGACGCCGGTGGCCTCGATCACCGCCAGCGCGCCGAGGAGCGCGACCACGCCGCCGCCCGAGATCTCCGCCACCCGCTCGAACGCCTCGGGGATCGCGAGGCCCAGGAGCAGACAGAGGCCGGCACCGACGGCCAGCACGCCGGCATGGCCCGCCCCGAAGCGCAGCGCGACCAGGAGCGCTTCCCTGAGGCTGCCGCGCTTCGCGGCGATGGTGCCGAGCGCCGCCAGGTGGTCGGCGCCCACGCCGTGGAGGACGCCGAGGCCGAAGAGGCCGGCGATGGCGAGGATCGGGTGCGGCTGGATATCCATGGGCTTCGTTCCGTCGTGTGCGAGCGCCATCGGCGCTCGGAGACCGCGTGGCGACGTTCGGCGTAGCCATAGCAGAATGGGCGGCTCGCGGCCCGGGCGGGAGGCCGGATCGCGACGGATCTTCTCGATTCCGCACAGTGCGCGTCGCGCACCTTCTACGGGACAGCGCCGCCGGTACCGCCCACTCCGACGCCGTCGCCGCCCGCTCCACCGGTCCCGGGATTCCCGATCGGAACCCCGAGGACCCTTTCGCAATCGAGGGAGCAGCCGCCCTTCGAGATCGTCTTGCACGAGGCTCCGTGGAGGCAATCGCCGCAGTTTCGGGCGAGGTCGGCGTTCTCGTCGTGCACCTTGCCGCACCTCTCGGAGCAGACCTGCCGGCTGATGTCGGGGAGCTGCTGGCAGAACTCGAGCTTCCCGCACGCGACGTCACAGTCGCTTGCACACGCATCGAGGCCGATCACGGCGACTGCCGCGGCGACGAAGACCTCAGCCAAGCCCCAGCGCACGTGTGACCTCCTCGGGATCCGTCCGCGGCGCCTCGCAGGTGAACCTCCGGCAGATCCACGCGGCGGGCTTTCCGTCCACCTCGCCACGCCCCGACAGGAGCTCGCTCTCGCCCTTCTCGGCGGCCCAGGCGACGACCTCGGGATGCACCCCGGTTCGCGCCTTGGCGAGGAGCGCGTCGCGCGCGGCACCGGGCGCTCCCAGCACGGCGACCTCGGTGAGGCCCTTGGCCCGAAGGAACGCAGCGCCGAGCAGATGTCCGAACGCGAACGGGCTGCGGAGGAGCTCGTCGTGCTGGCGCTCGAGGTAGCGCTCCGCCACGCGGCCCGCCTGCTCGTGGCCGGTGAGGAGGTGGAGCCGCAGCAGCGCGACGGCCGCGCTCGAGCCGCCAGCCGGCACGGCGTTGTCGTGGATCGAGGGGATCCGATGGCGCAGCGACTCGCCGCCGGCGGGCGAGAGGAAGAAGCAGGCCTGCTCTTCGTCCCAGAAGCGCGAGACGATGCCGTCGCCGAGGCGCCGCGCCTCGTCGAGCCAGCGGTTCTCGCCTGTGGTCTCGAAGAGCTCGACGAGCCCCTCGCAGAGCGCCGCCCAGTCGTCGAGGAAGGCCTCCTGCTTCACGTTGCCGTCCCGATAGACCCTTTTCAGACCATCGTCCGTCGCGAGGGTCCGGAGCACGAAGTCCGCGGCGCGGCGGGCCTGCTCGACCAGGCCGTCGTCGTGGAGGAGCCGCCCCGCCGCGGCGAGGGCCCCGATGGCGAGGCCGTTCCAGGCGACGATCACCTTGTCGTCGGTGGCGGGGGCCACGCGCTCCTTCCGCGAATCGAAGAGCCTGCGGCGCGCCTCCGCGAGCTTCCCCTCCACCTCCTCGACGGGGAGGTTCCTCTCCTGCGCGATCTCTTGAGCGGAGGCCGCCAGGTGGAGCACGGTGGCGCCGTGCTCGAAGTTCCCCGTGGCGGTGACACCGAAGCGGGCCGCGGCGAGGGACGCCAGCTCCCGGCCGAGGACCTCCTCGATCTGGTCCGGCGTCCAGGCGAAGAACTTGCCCTCCACGCCCTCGCTGTCGGCGTCCTGGGAGGACCACAGGCCGCCGCTCGGGTCCGTGAGCTCCCGCGCCATCCAGCCGGCGATGTCGAGTGCGACTCGATCGTACTCGGAGTGCTCGAACGCGACGGCGGCCTCGGCGTAGAGCCGCAGGAGGAGCGCGTTGTCGTAGAGCATCTTCTCGAAGTGGGGCACGGCCCACGCTTCGTCGACGCTGTAGCGGTGGAAGCCGCCGCCGAGCTGGTCGTGGATCCCGCCCTCGGCCATCTTGTCCAGGGAGCGGCGGATCGCGGCCTTCGCCTCGTCGACCGATTCCGACCGGAGCTCCGCGGGCCACGCGAAGGCCATCCGGAGCAGGAAGGAGAGCTCCATCGGGTGCGGGAACTTCGGGGCGCCGAAGAAGCCGCCGTTGCGGGTGTCGGCCTCCTGGCAGATCCGCTCGGCCGCCCTCGCGAGCTCGCTGCCCGTGAGCGGCGCGCCGCCCGTGCCGAGCCCGACGCGCACCAGGCGGGCCAAGCCCTCCTCGAAGGATCCCGCGCTCTGCAGCACCTCGTCGCGGCGGTTGGCCCACGCATCGGCCAGCGCCTCGAGCACCCGGGTGAAGCTCGGGAGGCCATAGCCGCTCGTGGGCGGGAAGTAGGTGCCGCCGAAGAAGGGCTGGAGATCCGGCGTGAGGAAGACGGTGAGGGGCCAGCCCCCGCCCCTGCCCATGAGCTGGACCACGCCCTGGTAGAGGGAGTCGAGGTCGGGACGCTCCTCGCGATCGACCTTGATCGGGACGAAGTGGCGGTTCATCAGCTCCGCCACGGACTCCACCTCGAAGGCGTCCTTCTCCATCACGTGGCACCAGTGGCAGGCGGCGTAGCCGACGGAGAGCAGGATCGGCTTCTGCTCACGCGCGGCCGTCTCCAGCGCTTCCGGCCCCCAGGGGTACCAGTCGACGGGGTTGTACATGTGCTGGCGGAGGTAGGGAGAGGCCTCCCGGGCCAGCCGGTTGGCGGCCCTCGGCGTTTCGGACACGGTTCACCTCCACGCACGATCGTGGATGTAGGGATCGAGCTTCCTGTATGCCAGCCGGCCAGGGGATCGGGGAGAATTAGGCTCCGGCCAGGCCCGGAATCCCATGGAGGGTCCGGGCCGCCTTGACCCCGCGCGCGATCGCCTCGGCTACCACCTCGATCGCGGCCATGCCCACCTCGGCGAGGACGAGGTCGTCCGCGCGGATGCGATCGCGCGGCGCGGTCGACGCGGTGAAGACCACGTCGCCATCGAAGGGCGTATGGGCCGGGCGGATCGCGAGGGCGAGGCCGTCGTGGGCCATCCGGGCCAGGTGGCAGAGCTGGTTCCGATCGAAGGGCGCGTCCGTACAGACGACGACGAGGGTGGTGTTCTCGCCGGAGCCCGGGAGGCCCGCCTTGGCGGGAGCGGCCTCGGCCGCCGCCTCCGGAGCAGGGCGCCGCCAGCCCCGACCGGGTCCCCGCGCCACGGCGAGCGGCGCTCCCGAGCTCGGATCGACGACGTCGCCGAGGGCGTTCACCGCGGCGAGCGCGCCCACCCGGAAGCCTCCCGCCTCTGCGGCGAAGCTGCCCAGGCCGCCCTTCCACGCGAGCTCGTAGCCGAGCCGCTTCGCCACCGTGCAGCCGGTGCCCGCCCCGACGTTCCCCTCCTGCACCGGATCGCGGCTCGCCGCCACACACGCGGCGTAGCCCATCCCCGCGTCGGGCCTCACGTCCCTCGAGCCGATGCCGAGGTCGAAGAGGACCGCTGTGGGAACGGTGGGGATCCTCGCCACCGTCGCGGGGAAGCCGACGCCGCGCTCCTCGAGGAAGGCCATGCAGCCGCCGGCGGCATCCATGCCGAAGGCGGAGCCGCCGGTGAGCAGGAAACCGTGCACCTGGTTCACCCTGCCGCCCGGCCGGAGCGAATCGGCCTGGCGAAGCGAGGCGTAGCCTCCGCCGATGTCGATCCCGCCGAGGGCGGGCTCGTCGAAGAGCACGACGGTGCAGCCGGTGGCGGCGTCCCGGTCGGTTGCGTGTCCCACGCGGACACCGGCGAGATCCGTGATCGAGGGCAAGGGGAAGGCCTTGGTTCGGAAGAATCGATCCTAGCAGACGAAGCGCACGGCCGGAGGCGTCCCGCGGCGGATCGATCCGCCCAGCTCCGGCGAGGAACGGCACCGCATTCGGGGGCATTCCCGACACCCTCTCGAAAACGAGCTCCGCGATTCCGAAATCGAACCATTCGCGCAGGACGGAAGCGATTTCGCTCGGGGTGTGCACTTGGCGTGGGAAGGCAGGTGCATAGCTTTGGCGGGATCCTGCCCACTCCGTGAAACAAAGGAGGCCGTGCAATGGCCGCCCATCGAATCCTCGCCGTCGACGACGACGCCGTCGCCCTCGAAGCCGTCGTGGAGCTCCTCCGGGGGGAGGGGCACGTCGTGGACGGCGCCTCCAGCCCCGCCGAGGCCGACGAGCTCTTGCGCACCGAGCGGTACAACCTCGTGATCACGGATCTGGTGATGCCGGGGCGAAGCGGAATCGAGCTCACCCGCTCCGTGCGCGAGACGCTCCCCGACGCCGCGGTCCTGGTGGTCACGGGCCACGCCACCGCACAATCGGCCATCGCCGCGCTGAAGGCGGGCGCCCTCGACTATCTGACCAAGCCCCTCGAGCCCGGCCTGCTCCGATCCGTGGTCTCCACCGCGCTCCACGACCGGGCCGCGATGGCCAACGGATTCCGACCGGCGCGCTCGGCCACCGCCCACTCGGGCCACGACGGCCTCCTCTCGCGGGCGCCGGCGATGCATGCGGTCTTCGAGCGGATCGCGCTGGCGGCGAGCTCCGATGCCACGGTCCTCATCCGGGGCGAGAGCGGCTCCGGCAAGGAGAGCTGCGCCCGGGCGATCCACAAGCGCTCGTCTCGATCCGAGGCTCCGTTCCTTCCCCTGCACGTGGCGGCGATCTCCCACGAGCGCCTCGCCGCCGAGCTCTTCGGCGGCGGCTCCGGCCAGAGCAAGTTCCAGCAGGCGGAGGGCGGCACGATCTTCCTCGACGAGGTCGACGCCCTCGATCCGCGATCGCAGCTCGTCCTCTATCGCTTCCTCGAATCCGGGAACCTCGCGAGCGCCGACGGCTCGAGCGAGCGCAAGGCCGACGTGCGGGTGATCGCCGCCACCGGGCGTGACCTCGGCGAGCTCGTGCGCCTGGGGCGCTTCCGCGAGGATCTCTTCTACCGCCTGGACGTCTTCCCCCTCACCCTGCCTCCGCTGCGCGATCGCAAGGAGGACATCCCCCTCCTCGTCTCGTCGTTCATCGAGACCTTCTCCGATCGCTACCGGAAGCCCGTCGTCACCGCCACCGACGAGACGCTCTCGCTGCTCGCCCGGTATCCGTGGCCCGGCAACGTCCGCGAGCTGCGCAACGTCGTCGAGCACGCGGTGATCCTCTGCACCGGCACCCTGCTCACGCCCGACTTCCTTCCGCGCGTGATCTACCGGGACGAAGGCGATCTCGCCGCGATCCGAATCCCCATCGGGACGCCGATGCGGGAGATCGAGCGTGCCGTGATCGCCCGCACCCTCGACGCCTACGGCTGGAACAAGAACAAGACGGCCAAGGTGCTCGGGATCAGCCGGCGCTCGCTCTACAACAAGCTGGAGCGCTACCGGATCGCCCGCGGCCACGCCGCGCCCCTCGACGCCGCCGCGGAATCGGGTCCCTTCGACCGGCCCGCGCCTCGTTCGGCCGAACCGCGGCACCTCGTGCAGCCGCCAGCAGCAGCAGAGGCCGAGCGCTGAGCTCGCCGTCCGCATGGCCAATCGCCAATTGACTGCGAACCATCCCGCACCTACCCGTACGGAGGGACCAGCTACAGGCACGGGACGGCGCCATGAAAGAGACTGTCGGCAACTTCCTATTGCGTCGCCTCGAAGAGGCAGGCGTCCGACACATCTTCGGAGTTCCGGGCGATTACAACCTCGAGCTTCTGCAGCAGCTGGAGGACCGGGGAAGCCCGTCCTGGGTCGGGAACTGCAACGAGCTGAACGGCTCGTACGCCGCGGACGGCTACGCACGCATCAACGGCCTCGGCGCGCTCATCGTCACGAATGGCGTCGGAGCGCTGAGCGCGATCAACGGAATCGCCGGCGCGTACTGCGAGCACGTCCCGGTCGTGTGCATCTGCGGCACGATTCCGGCGAGGGCCGTTCAACGCGGCGACCTGATGCATCACACGCTCGCGGACCGGGAGAAGGGCAACTTCTACCGCGCGTTCGCCGAGGTCACCACCGCACAGGCCGTGCTGTCCGTCGAGAACGCCGCGGCCGAGATCGATCGCCTGATTCAGACCGCGTGGCGCCGAAAGCTGCCGGTCTACATGGAGCTACCGTCGGACCTCGCCTGCCTCGAGATCGAAGTACCCGAGCGGCCGCTCGATCTCACCATGCCGGCGAGTGACCCAGAGCGTCTCGAGGCTTGCACGACGATGATCCTCGACCGGGTCGGAGCGGCCAAGTCCCCTGCCTTCCTGCTCGATCTCGACGCAGATCGCTTCGGGCTCTCGCAGTCGATCGCCGAGCTCGCGAACCGGTTCCAGATGCAGGTGGCCACCCTGAGCACGTCGAAGGGCGTCTTCCCCGAGACGTCGCCCTTGTTCGCTGGAGGCTATGCGGGGATCGCCAGCACACCAGAGACGCGAGAAGCGGTGGAGAAGAGCGATTGCCTGATCGCCATCGGATATCGTCGAGTCGAGTTGGTGTCCGGCTTCTTCACGGACGAGCTGCCACCGACCACGATCTATCTGAACGCCGACTCGGTCGCTGACGGCGAGCACGATTTCCAGGGAGTCCAGCTCGAGGAGCTCATGGATTCGCTCGTGCGGTCGTCCCAGTCCGTGCCCAGGAAGGAGCCCGCTCCGGCGGAAGCGCCCTCGCGAGCCGCGGCCGGAGCTCCATCGGACGGCGCGCTGACGCAGGCTGGATATTGGAAGGCCATGCAAGGCTTCCTGCGCCCTGGGGATGTGATCCTCGTCGAGGACGGGACCTCGATCGTCGGCGCCGGAGCGCTCGATCTGCCGGAGGGCTGCACCTACATCTCGCAGGCCGTGTGGGGCTCGATCGGCTACACCGTCGGCGCTCTACTCGGCGCCATGCTGGCCGCCCCGGACCGCCGCCACATCCTGTTCGTGGGCGAAGGCTCCTTCCAACTCACGGCACAGGAGCTCTCGACCATCCTGCGTCACGGTCTCAAGCCGTTCATCTTCCTCATCAACAACGGGGGATACACGGTCGAACGAACGATCCTGGGCAAGGACGCGGCGTACAACGACGTCGCGAACTGGCGATACTCCGACCTTCCCAAGGTATTTCGCCGGGACAGCAAGGCGGAGACCTACGTGGTCGAGACGGTCGACGAGCTCGACGACGTGCTCGGGGCCGAGCACGTCGACCTCGTGTTCGTGGAGTCCGTCATGGACAAGCACGACGCTCCCATCGATGTCATTCGCGGCGGCCACGCCTTCGCCAACTCGGACTACGGTCCACGCGGACCCCAATTCGCGCCGGATGCGCAGGTGCCGCTGCCCAGCTAGGCGCGTCAGAAATCCCGCGTCCAGAACAGATCAGCGCCGCCGGCGCTCTTGTCGCCGTAGGTGACTTCAAGGGTCCAGCGAGGCGTGAGCTGGTATTCGACGCGGACCTCGTTGATGTTCCGCCGATCGGTGTCGGCGACCCCGAAGTTCCGCGAGTAGCCGACGAAGATGCGGTCCGTGACGTAGCTCCCGGCCTCGAGGCTGCCGCTGTCGAGGCCGTCCTCGCCCGCCTGGAAGGAGATCACGTCGACCGGGAGCTTGGTGGCGAGGCCGCGCTTGAGCTGGGAGGTGACCACGGCCCCGAGCGCGGAGGCGGCGCCGGAGGCCTCGCTCATGCCGCCGGCGCCACGCTTGAGCTGGGGCCGGCCGGTGGCGAGGAGCGTGGCGATCTCGGCCTCGCTCATGGGCGGGTTCGAGCGCAGATCCGCGGTGAAGCGCTGGGCCGTCCCTCCGATGGTGACGATCACCTTGGCGTAGGGCGACTCCTGGACCGCGACGACGTCCAGGCGTGGATCGGAGAGCGCCTCGGATCCGGTGAAGATCACCCGGCCCCTCGAGAGCTCGAAGCGGCGGCCCATCACGATCACCCCGCCCTTCACGGTCTCGATCGTCCCCGCCAGGGAGGCGCTGCTTCCTTCGTAGTTCAGCCGGAGCGCCGCGTTCGCCTCGAGGGCCAGGTCGATGCCGCGCAAGGTCGCAGGCCGCGTCGTGGCGATGTCGAGGTGGACCTGGAGCGGACCCTTCTCACGACGGGCAGCTGCCTGCTTCTCGGCAACGGGGGCGTCGCCGAAGTGGAAGTCCGGGTGGCCCTCGAGCTCCTGGACGTTCTTTCCGGGAGTGTTCGGGAGATCTACAGACGTAGAGGAGAGCTCCAGCCTGCCGTCCAGGACGCCGCCGGAGAACGAGGCGCGCAGCTTGCCATCTGCGTCGACGATGGCGCGGACGAGATCGTTCGACACGACGCCGAAGCGGCGGGCCTCGATCGTGCCCTCGATCGCGAAGGGCTCGCCGGGCGCCTTCCGGGTGGCGAGTCCGCTCGCCTTCAGCAGGCCCGACGAGCGCGCCTGCAGGTGCCGGAGGATCGCGCGATCCGGGTGGAGCTCGAGGTCGAGCTCGACGTCGCGCAGATCGCCCAGGCCCGTGTAGCTCAAGCGGCCGCTCCGCAGCGAAACGACGCCCTCGACCGAGCCACGTCCCGCACCGAGCTCGCCAGCGGTGCCGCGGATCTCGAGGTCCGCGTCGAGACGGCCGGCGATCTGCCGCAGGTCGGGCGAAAGTACGGAGGCGAACGTGAGGTCGAGTCCCGCCGCGCGCAAGCGGGCCTCGATCGGCGCGTCCATGAGCTCGTGGAGCTCGCCCTGCCACGAGGCGTCGAGGGTCGCGCTGCCGCCGCCCGCGCCGGCGAGCCGCGCCGAGGCGTCGAGGCGGCCCGACGCGTAGCGGCCGTCGATCGCCAGCGAGCCCACGGTGGCACCACCCCAGCCCAGCTTCGCTCCCTTGGCGTGCAGGGTCGCCTCGGGGCTCGCGAGGGTTCCCGAGACCTGCAGCGACGCCTCCAGGCGCCCCTCCGCTCCTCCGCGCCTGCGGCCACCGCGGTGGCCCAGGGCGTGGACGACCGACGGAAGATCGATCGCGGATCCGCTGAACGCGGCCCGAAGGGGCAGGTTCTTCCAATCTCCCAGCCGCTCGATGGGCCCGCCGAGGCTCGCCTCTCCGTCGACGAAGCGCCGGCCCAGGAGCGACGACGAGAGGGTCACGCGCACCTCCTCGGCGGTGGCGTCGACGGCGAGCTCCCCGTCGAGAGGACCGACCTCGTCGTCCCAGAGATCGCTGGCCCTCAGCACGGTCTTCACGCGCGGGGCCCGCGCGGACCCGGCGACACCCAGGGTGAGATCCACCTTCCCACGGAGACCGGCGGGCAGGCCGAAGCGCCCCGCGAACGCGCCGACTTCGAGGGCGTCCACCGAGGCCTCGCCTTCGATCGGCGCTGCGAGCGCGCGCTCGATCTCGGCGGAGGGGGCCCGCAGGAGCCGGCCGAGATCGAGGGAGCCGGCGCCCTGCGCATGGAGCGCGGTCGGTCCGGTCCACGCATCGAGGGAGAGCTCCACGCGATCGGGCTTCCGGCCCTTGGCGCCTTCTGCCGAAGGCCAGCTCGCGTCGGCGCGAAGACCCAGGTTTCGAACGCCGTAGCCCCTGAGGTCACGGCCCTCCAGGCGGATCGATCCGAGCGGCGACTCGAGCGGGCCCTCGAGATGGATCCTCGCGTCGAGGAGGCCGACAAGGGGCTCCCCGAGGCCCGAGAGCTTCGCCAGCCCGTCCGCGCCCAACGACGAGAGCGTGGCGTCCGCGAGGATCACGCCCTTCTCGAGGCGGAGAACGAGGCCGAGCTTTCCGGCGAGCCGCGCCTCCGGAGGCACGAGCCCTGGAGGAAGGGCGCCGAGGTCCAGGCCCGCTCCTTCGAGCTCGACCTCCGGCCGGCCGTCCCGGCCCACCTCGAACCTCGCCGCGAGCGTGCCGCCGTCGTCGCTGGTGAAGCGCATCGGCTCGGCGCGCAGCCGGGGCGCGAGGGTGAGCCTCGCCGGCGCGTCCAGCTTCCAGCTGGCGCCAGGCCAGCCCAGCTCCAGCGCGTCGAAGCGCAGGGAGGAGAAGTCGTCTGCGACCCCGGCGTCGAGCGTGGCGTGGACCCTGCCGAAGGGGCTGCGTCCCTCGACCTGCCCCTTGGCCCGACCGCGGGAGAGGGCGAGGTCCGCGCGCACGTCGGCGATCGCCGTCCCCGTGGTCTCGAACCGGCCAATCGTCCCCTTGAACGAAGCGGCAGGCTTTCCAGGGAGGCCGGAGAGGCTTCCGTCCGCGGCGACGTCTGTGAAGGTGGCCTCACCCCAGGTGAACGATGAGGATCGGAGCCTTGCGTCGATCCGCGGCGTGTCGAGCCGGCCCTGGATCGTGCCGCTCGCGGCCACGGCGCCGGTCACCGCCGGGAGCTCGAGGCGGCCGAGCCCGGCGGCTTCGTAGAGCTTCGACACCGCCGCGAGGAAGCGGCCCGCCGCCCTCGCATCGAGCTCGAAGCGCAGAGAGGCCGCGCCGCCCTCGACCCAGCCCCGAGCGCCGATCCGCCCACCCGGAAACGCAGCCGAGAGCTTCTCCACGTCGATCCGTTCGCCCTGCAGCGCCACCTCGAGCTCGATCGGCTCGACGACGGTCGTGCCCGAAGCCACGCGGCCTCCGGTGACCCGGCCAGAGAGATCGTCGAGCCAGCGGCCGGTCGCCTCGATGCGCCCGGCGAAGGTCAAGTTCGGGAGGCCCGGATCCACCAGGCGCGGATCGAGCGAAACGGCGGTGGCGACGGCCGTCCATCGGCCGCTCGCGAGGGCGAGATCGCCGACCAGGTCCAGGCTCCCCTCCCCTTGTCCGGCGCGCAGCTCCGCGTGAACGGAGCCCTTGCTCAGAGAAGCGTCTCCCGACACCTTCACCGGAGCGGACACGTTCACGCCGAGCGAAGCGAGGTCGGCAGGCGCGACGGACGCCTCGAGCGAACGCAGCGTCACGTCGCCTTCGCCCAGGTCCGCTTCGCCGTGCATCGACAGCGAGGAAGCCCCTCGCCTCGCGGCGAGGCGAGAGAGCGCGAGCGTGCGGAAGTCCTCCCCCAGGGCGGCGTCGAGCTCGAGCTCCAACTCGCCCAACGACGGCTCCTGAAGCCTGCCCCTCGCGGTCCCGGCGATCTGGGCGCCGCGCCCGTCCACCCGTCCACTCACGTCGAGCCCTACGTCCGTGGCAGTGAAGACCGGCTCGTCCTTTGCGCCGCGTACCACGACCGATGCGCGCTCGATCACCAGTCGATCGATCTGCAGCCAGAACGACGAATCCGACGAACCGCCCGAGAGAGACGACGCCGGGGGCTCGAAGGCCTGCAGCAGGCCGATCCCTCCGTCCGCCGACGGCGCGGCGAGGATCCGCGCGCCCACGACGCGCACTTCGCCGAGGCGCACGCCGCCAGGCGCGAGGTTCCGGATCGAGACCTCGAGCTCCTCGGCGTCGGCGACGCGGCTGCCGTCCGGCGCGAGGATCTCCACGCCTTCGAGCCGAACGGAGCCGAAGCCGATCCCGAGGGATGCGGCGCGGACCTCGCCACGGATCTGGCCGTTGAGGAGCGAGGTCGCCCTGCCGGCGATCCACGCCTTCCCCGCCGGCGTGATCGCCGCGATGGTCCCGAACAGGAGGGGGATCAGCGGCAAGGACAAGGCCCAGACGGCCCGTCCCTTCCACGAACGGAGGCGCATCAGAACGCCTCCCCGATCGAGAAATGCAGCGAGAACGGAGTCTCGGGGACGGCGACGGTGGTCAGGGTCTCGTCCGGCGCGACGAGGCGGGGCAATACGGTGAGCACACGATAGCCCGCGTCGAGGCGGATCGGCCCGAAGGGCGTCCGGTAGCGAAGGCCGAGGCCCACCGCCACGTTCGGAGAGAACACGTTCGAGTCCTGCAGCGTATGGCCGACGTTTCCGGCGTCCACGAAGGCGGCGAGGCCGAGGTCGCCGGCGATGGGGAAGCGGAGCTCGGCGGACGCGTCGAGGAGCGTATCGCCTCCGACCGGCACCGCGTCCGAGGTCTGGAGCGGGCGCAGCGTTCCGTTCTCCACGACCTGGCCGTCGGGGCCGAGCGAGCGGCCCTCGCGCAGCTTCTGCGGCGCGAGGCGCCTGGTGCCGAAGGCGCGCAGGCTGCTGCCGCCTCCAGCGTAGAAGCGCTCCATGATGGGCGAGACCTCGCCGGAGGCGGGAAGGATCGCGCCGCCCTCGAGCTTGAGCGCCAGGACCATGGCTCGAGGGAGGGGCAGGAAGTACCGCGCTTCGCCGAGGACGCGGTTGTACGAGGCCCTGCCACCGAGGAATCCGCCTCCCTGCTGCAGCGCGATCGAGGCGAGCCAGCCGGACGTCGTCTCGAGGGGGTTGTCGCGCCGATCCCAGGTGAGCCGCTCCTCGAGGAAGGAGAGGACGCAGTTTCCGCGCTCGTCCACGCAGGAATAGGTGCTCGTCGAGCCGCCGGTCTCGGTGAAGGGCTGGAGGGCGAAGAACTGGAGGTTGTAACTGGTTGTGAAGACGAGACTCCGGTGCAGACGGACGGGGAAGCCCACCCGGCCTCGCACCGAGTCGAAGAGGTAGGCGGACTCCAGACCGTGCTCGTACTCGAGGCGGAAGTTTCCGTCCACGTGGCGGAAGAGCTCGGGCTGCAGGAGGTCCAGCGCGCTGGAGCCGACCACGCCCTGTTCCGTCGGGTTGAGCTGGATCGCTCCCTCGCCGACGAAGGCGTAGCCGAGCCGGTTGTCGAAGCGGAGGGTGCGGAGGCCGCCCAGGAAGTTGCGGTTCGTGTACTGCGCGATGGCGCGGCCCTCCACCCGCTCCTTGTCCACGCCGAAGCCGCCGCCGGCCCGCAGCGTCTGGAAGGGCGCCTCGCGGACGGAGACGATCAGGGGCACCGTCCGCGTGGACGCGTCGGTGGGGCCGCGCGAAACGCGCACGCCACCGAAGACGCCCATGTCGAAGAGCCGGGCCTGGGCGTCGGCCATCCGCGTCTCGCTGAAGCTCCGGCCCTCCGGGATCACCTCGCGGACGCGCTCGAGGATCGTCTGCCGCGGGACCTGCACCGCGCCCGTGATCACCACGCGGCCGAAGCGCAGGGGAGGTCCTGGCGCCACCAGGAGCCGCACGTCGGCGGCGTTCTGCGCGGCATCGATCCCCACCGATCCCGAGACCGTGGCGTCGGCGTAGCCCTGGTTGCGGAGCCGCTGGATCAGCTCTCCCTTGGCGGCGTCGTAATCGACCTCACGGATCCTCGCCTCCTCCCGGATCGGGAGCGGCTGCTCGAGCACCCGATCCCGCACCTCGTCGGGCAACCCGTCGATGCGGAGCGTCCGGATGCGCGTGGGCGCACCCTCCTCCACCAAGAAGGTGACGTCGACCGCGGCTCCGGTCCTCGAGACGCGAGAACGAACCTTCGCCTGGTGGAAGCCCTCGGCCTGGTAGTAGCGGACGAGGCGGCGCCGATCGCCGACGAGGGTCCCGGCGTCGAAGTACTGGCGATCCGCCCAGGGCCAGATCGGCGTCTCGGCAAGGGCCAGCCGCGGCTCGAGGTCGCCGGGGGAGAGGGCCTCGTTGCCCTCGAAGCGGAGGGAGCCGAGGATCTCCCGCTCCCGATCCACGTGGGCGCAGGCGCCCAAGCAGAGGAGGCCGAGGAGGCCAAGGAGTCCCGAACGCGCGATCACCCTCTGGACTCCTACCACGCCGATCCGCCCGAATCCCCGGCATCCGACCACCTGCGCCGAGCGAGCGAAAGAACGCACGAAGCGGACGAATATTCAGGGAGTCCGGCGCCCGACCCGGCGCTGCGTGATGCTGCGAGAGCTCGAGGGCGGCTCAGGCGAGGAGATCGTCGGGGTCGAAGGTCCGCTGGCGGCGGCCATGGCGGCCCAGCAGGAGGCCGAGGTTCTCGCGCTCCCAGGCGAGCGCCCGCTCGAAGTCGGGGTAGGCCGACTCGCAGGCGCGAAACTCCGGGGAGTGGGCGACGCGGCGGCCGCCAATGAGCTGGGGCGGCACCGCCTGGTGCAGCATCTCGTGGAAGATCACGAAGCGCACGAAGTAGGCGGGGACCTCCTCGCGATCGAGCGCCGGGTGGATCCGGATCACGCGCGACTCGTGGAAGTAGGTGCCCATCTTGATGGACCGCCGACGCCTGTCGGGGGCTTCGCGCCCCCAACCGATCCGCGCGTCGACCCGCCCGGCGAAGTAGCGGGCGTTGAGCTTGTCGAACATCTCCTTCAGATCGTGCACGCGACCGAACGGGTCGAGGCCCTGGGCCTGCCGGCGCACCCGCGCCCGGCGGACCCGGGACTCGTTCCGCTTCACGAAGTCGTCGATCACCTGCCCCGCGTGGCTGGGCCGCCGGGAGGCGTAGTCGGCGAGGGCCTGGACGACGTTCGCCGGCGCGTCGAGGAACATCTGGTGGACGCGGATGGCCACCAGGCTCCGGCTCCGCCGAAACGAGATCATCGTGGAGGTGTTGTCGGTGATCGTGAGGCGGACCCGCTCGTCGAGGAGGGTCGACAACCGATCGGCGAGGGCGGCGGCGCGCTCCAGCTTCTCCGAATGGGCTGCGGCACCGCGCCCCACGTCGGCCGCAGAGGCGGCGGCCTGGCGGGCGGACGCCTGGCGCCTGGACGTAGAATGCTGGTTCGGCAGCGCAAGCTGGCGAGCGGTCCGGGTTGCCATCGGTGCCGCAATCGTATCGGAGGTCCGGCCTTCGCCTCAAGGGCCATGTACCGCCCCCCACTTTGGGGGCGCGGCCGACCCCAACCGTCTCGACCGCCGATTTCCCGACACTTCGGGCGGTCAGTCGGGCTCCTGCGTAAGGAGGCGCGCGAGCCTCTCCGGATCGTGGCGGTAGGGCAGCGCCTTCTCCTGGACGTAGAGCACGGCCCCGGGCGCGCTGCCCTTCGGCTTGCGCACGTGGCGCACGCGGGTGTGAGCGATTTCGGCCACCGCCTCCCCGCGTGCGTTGCTGAAGTGCGTGGCGAGGGCGCAGGCATCGAGGAGCGTCTGCTCGTCCGGCGCCGCGCTCTTGCCGAGGGGGACCACCACGTGGGCGCCCGGCACGCCGCGGGCGTGGAGCCAGAGGTCGTTGCCGCGGGCGACGTGGAAGGTGAGCTCGTCGTTCGCCTTGGCGCCCCGCCCCACCCAGATCGGCCGCCCGCTGGCAGAGACGTAGCCACGGTAGGGCGGCCGCTTCTCCTCGCGCTCCTTGCGCCCCTTCGCCCGCGGCCGCGCGCCCGCCGCCGCGGCCTCCCGGGAGAGCTCGTCGATGAGCGACTCGCTCTCGGCGGCGGCGAGCCTCTCGGCGAGGGCGCCGAGGTGGAGCACGCGCTCGGAGAGCTCCTCCCGCCTCGCCGCGATCCGCTCCCGCGCGCCCTTCATTCGGCGGTATTCCTTGTAGTAGCGGTCGACATTGTCGCGTGGGGAGAGCTCCGGCCTCAGCGGCACGTGCACCTCGACCGGGCCCTCTTCGGTGTAATCCGTACACGCGAAGCTCCGGGCGCCGCGAGGGATCCGGGACGCGACGGGAAGCAGGAGATCGCCGAGGTGGCGCAGCTCGTCCGCGCCCTTCGCGCGCTTCTCCTCCGACTCGATCTTGACGAGGGCGCCCTCGAGGCGCTTGCGCGCGGCGTAGATCGCGCGAGACGCCTCCCGGCGCCGGTCGACGAGGAGGCGCTCCCGCGCAACCGGGCCGTAGTGGTCCTCGATCGCCAGGGAGAGCGAGAAGGGACCCTTGGAGGGGTCGGCCTGGAAGCGATCGGGAGGAGCGCGCCGAGCCGGATGCGGCGGTGGCGGCTCGTACGGCTGGCCGGGGAGGATCGCGCGGGTCGACGACGCGCTCGGCACCGCGACGCCGGCGATTCGGCCATCGGCGCCGACGAGGATCAGATTGCCGTGGCGGCCGGTGAGCTCCGCCTCGAGGTGCATCTCGCCGCCCGGCGTCTCGAAGCGCAGCCGCGCGATGCGCTCGTCCGGAACGGCCTCGATCGCGACGAGGCGGGAAGGGAGCAGGCGGGCGCGCAGGAGGTTCTGGATCGGCAGCGGCGACGCCGGCGAGGGAGGCCTGTCGAGCACCCCATGCAGCCGGGTCTCGTCCGGATCGGCGCTGACGAGGAGCTGGTGGGTCTCGCCGGGGACGCGGAGCTCGAAGACGACGGTACGAGGCGTAGCCGCCCAGATCTTCTGAATGGTGCCGCCGGCGAAGGGCTGGAGCTCGGCGACGACCGCCGCCAGCTCGGACGCGGAGAGAGACATTCCGCCACGCTACGGCGCCGACGCGGCGCAGGCCAGCGTCCGGTGCATCCTCTCGCGATTACGGATGTCGGTGCGGCAGCTCGCGTCGCCTTCGAGGCGCTGCGGACGCTTCGCGCCAAGGCGAAAAAAAGCGCCGCGCGTCGGCTCGCGTCGCCCTCGAGCGATGCGGAAGCTTCGCGCGGCGCCCAGGCGGGATCCATTCGCCGTCGAGACGGCGAGGGTCCGGCCTCGAATCAGATCGCCGGGGTCGGCGTGGGAGCCGGAGCCTTCTTCGCAGCGCGCGGCTTGCGCGGCGCGGTGGCCTTCTTCGCGGCGCTGGCAGGCTTGCGCGCCTTGGCGCCCGCTTCGGCCTTCACGGCCTTCACGGCCTTCGCGGCCCTCACAGCCTTCACGGCCTTCACGGCGGCGGGCTTGGCAGCGGCCTTGCGCGCAGCCGGCTTCGCAGCAGCGGCGACCTTGCGGGCGGCGGGCTTCGCAGCAGCGGCAACCTTGCGCGCGGCCGGCTTCGCGGCAGCGGTCACCTTGCGGGCGGCGGGCTTCGCGGCAGCGGCGGTCTTGCGCGCGGCCGGCTTCGCAGCGGCCGGCTTCGCGGCGGCGGTCTTACGAGCAGCCGGCTTCGCGGCGGCCGCCACCTTGCGGGCGGCGGGCTTCGCGGCAGCGGCAACCTTGCGCGCAGCCGGCTTCGCGGCGGAAACGGTCTTCGCCGCGGAGGCGGCCTTGACGGCCGTCTTGCGAGCGGCGGGCTTCTTCTCGCCCGTGGCCTTCGCGGCGGCGGGCTTCTTGGTTGCAGGCTTGCTGCCAACGGTACGGGTAGCCATACGTTCCTCCTGGAGGATTTCGGACCACAGACGGCGGCGAATGTATCGAACGCGAAAAATATGTGTCAAGAAAAGCGCGAGAGGATCCCGATAGATCGGCCGATCCGTAGTTACCGCGGCGCTCGTGCGTCAGACGCGACGCGAGACCGAAACGACATCGTCGGGAACCCGACACGTGCGACGCCACCGCCGGGCGTTCCGAAAATCCAGCATTTCACCGCAACAATTCGATTCGTTTTCTCAGAGCGAGTGAAGAAGTCGGGACCGCTGAAGCGGACCCGACCTCTTCAGCCGCGCTTCGCGCGATCGCGCCTTTTCTTTGCTCCGCCTTCGGCTTCGCGAGAGTCCGTGACTTCTCACGGACTCTCACAGATGCCGGTCGAGGAGGCGCCCGAGCTTGGGGGCCGCCTCCGCGACGTGGCGCCTGGCAGCGGGCCGCAGCTTCTCGTACGCCGATCGAGCCGCGCCCCGATCCGTCCTCGCCGCACGCTCGTCCGTGATCGCGAGGAGCGCGTCGGCGACGTCCCCAGCACGCACGGTGAAGAAGCGCTCCATCGGTTCGTTGGTCGCGGTCCGCTGGCGCTCCTCGTAGAGGGGCTCGAGGCGTGACGCGAAGTCCGGCAGGAGGCGCTCGAGGGTATTGCCGACGAAGTTCTGCTTCGCGGTCGTCACCAGCTTGTACGCCCCCTTGAGCGCGAGACCTCCGAGGCCGCCCTTGGCGTCGACCTCCTCGTCGATGAGTCGGGCTGCGTCCCGAATCACCTCGTCCTTCTTTCCGGGAGAAAGGAGTGCATCCAACAACCGTCCCATGAATCGCTCCTCGTTTCGATGGCAGGTCGCGGCAGCGCTCCGCGCGAATTCAGCTCCCACGGCGAGCGCGCGTGAAGGTAGGGTGGCGCTCGCTCGGCCCGCAAGGGGGCGACGGCGGTCGAAAGCCGGGCACCTGGATCCTACTTTGTCCCGTGTGGCAGAGTGCCGACGCCCAAACTCTTTGGAGGTCCAATCTCGATGAGGCTCACCGACGGCGTCTTCCAGCTCTTCACCTCCGTAGGAGCCGAGTGGGTCCTCTGGCTGCTCGCGGGCCTGTCGGTCGCGTCCGTGATGCTCATCATCGAACGCCTCCTCTTCTTCTCGCGCAACCGGCTCCCCGACGCGGGAGACCTCCTCCCGCTGCTCGCCGCCGGCAAGTTCGACGAGGTCCGGGCCGCAGTCGCGGGTCGCACGGGCCTCGAGGCCGAGGTCCTCGCCGCAGCGCTCGCCGAAGCCGTCAACGGTCCGGACTCGGTCGAAGAGGTGATCGCCGGCGCGATCATGCGGCACCGCCAGCCCTACGAGCGCTACCTCTCGTTCCTCGGCACCCTCGGCAACAACGCGCCCTTCATCGGCCTCTTCGGGACCGTGATCGGCATCATCGACGCCTTCGCGAAGCTCGCGGTGGGGACCGCCGCCGCCAAGGGAGCGGGCGCGTCCGCGGTGATGTCCGGGATCTCCGAGGCGCTGGTGGCGACGGCGGTCGGCATCTTCGTGGCGATCCCCGCCGTGGTGGCCTTCAACGCCTACAACCGCTGGCTCAAGACGATCACCGCCCGCACGAACGCCCTCGGTCACGCCGTGGTGGCGTACCTCAAGCGGGAGGAGCGGTAGCCATGGCCGGCGGAGCCCAGGATCCCGACGAGGAGATGATCTCGGGGATCAACGTCACGCCCCTCGTCGACATCACGCTCGTGCTGCTGATCATCTTCATGGTCACGGCGACCTACATCGTCCGCGAGACGATCGAGGTGGATCTGCCCCGCGCCGCGTCCGGCGGCGAGACCGTCGGCACCACGCTGAACCTGGTGCTCGACAAGGAGGGCAAGCTCTACGTCGACGGCGCGGAGGCCACCGCCGACGCGGCCCGCGACGCCGTGCGCGCGGCGGTCGCGAAGGATCCCGACTCGAGGGCGATCATCAGCGCCGACAAGAGCGTGTCCCACGGGCAGGTGGTGGAGCTCATCGACCTGGTCAAGACCCAGGGCCTGACCAAGTTCGCGATCAACATCGAGAAGGACGCAGCGTCCGAGGCAACACCCTAAGTGAAAAGCGAAAGCGACAAGGGGTCGGGGAGGACCCTTGCCCTGGCGCTCGCCGTGTCCCTGTTGGGGCATGGCGTGTTGGTCGTCGTGCTCGGGAGCTCCCGCCCGCCGAAGGCGAAACCCGCGAGCGAGCCGGTGGAGTTCGAGGTGGTGCGCACGGAGCCGCCGCCGCCCCCGCCCGCTCCGGAGCCCGAGCCGGAGCCGCCCCCCGTCCCGGTTCAGCCCAAGCCCGTGCCGAAGCAGATCGCACGGGCGGAGCCGACGCCGAAGCCTGCGACGCCACAGCCTCCACCCCCGCCGAACACCCCGCCGCCTCCTGCCGACGCGCCGCCCCAGCCCGTCCGGATCGGCGTCTCGCTCTCCTCCACTACCGATGGCGGGGGCTTTGCGGTGGGATCCGGCAACAGCCTCTACGGCAAGACCGCCGACAAGGCGGGCGATCCTGCCCAGGCGCGTCCCCACGGCGGCGGCGAGGGCCCCAAGGCGCCGTTCGTTCCCGCGTCGCAGCTCACCACCCTCCCGGAGATCAAGGGGGCCAGACCGCAGCCAACCTACCCGGAGCGAGCGCGTCGCGAAGGCATCGAGGGCAAGGTGGTCCTCCAGGTGCGCATCGACGAGACGGGGGCGATTGCGTCGATCCGAGTGATTAAGTCTCTCGGCGAGGACTTCGATCGTGCGGCGCTCGAGGCCATGCGCAAGGCTCGTTTCTCGCCGGCGCTCTCGCGGGGCGAGCCAGTGGCAACCGAGATCCGCTACACGATGACCTTCGAGCTCGAGTGAGAGCCACGATGATCCCGATCTTCCAGCGGGCTTTGCCCGAGCGTGTGAAGAAATCGCCCCGGCGGCGCCGGAGCGATTTCTTCAGCTCGCGCTTTGCGCGATCGCGCTTTTCCGTTGCTCCGCCTTCGGCTCCGCGTGCGCGAGAGCGCTCCTTTTCGTTTGCTCGCCTCCGGCTCGCTAGCCTTCTTCTCCTCTTCATCCCGTCGATCGCGATCGCACAGGGGACGCTGACCAAGGCGCCCGCCCTCGAGGAAATGGTCGAGGCCGAATACCCGCCCGAGGCGAAGGCCGAGGGGCTCACGGGAGTCGTCGTCCTCGAAGTGGACATCGGCGAGGACGGCGCGGTGATGGACGCGCAGGTGACCGAGCCTGCGGGCCACGGCTTCGACGAGGCCGCGCTGGAGGCCGTGCGCAAGTTCCGGTTCTCTCCAGCCGAGATCGACGGGCAGCCCGCCGCGGTGCGGATCGAGTACCGCTACCATTTCTTCTTCCGGCCGCCGCCCGAGACCCCGGCAGACGCGTCACCGGATGGGGAAGCGGCGCCCGCCGTGGTCAACCTGCAGGGCCTGGTCCTCGAGCGCGGCACGCGCAAGCCCATCGCCGGCGCTACCGTCGACGTCGCCGACGGCGCGATCGTCGTCTACACGGACGACAAGGGGCACTTCGAGGCCGCCGGCGTGCCGTTGGGCGAGGTGAAGGTGGTCGTCGTCGAGACGGGACACGAGCGCTTCGAGACCACCGAGAACATCGAGGCCGGCCAGGTCACCGAGGTGAAGTACTACGTGTACCGCGCCGCCTTGTCGCCCTTCGAGTCGGTGATCACCGGCCGCCGCGAGCGCAAGGAGGTCTCGACCGTCGCGATCTCGGTGGGCGAGCTCCAGAAGCTCCCGGGCGTGTCGGGCGACGCGGTCAAGGTGGTGCAGAACCTACCCGGCATCGCGCGGGTGCCCTTCGGCAGCGGCCGCCTGGTGGTGCGCGGCGGCAACCCGAACGACACGCGCACGTACATCGACGGCCAGTACGTCCCCACCCTCTTCCACTTCGGCGGCATCACCAGCGTCTACGCAAGCGAGCTCGTCCAGCAGGTGGAGTTCGAGCCGGGGAACTTCGGCGCCCGCTACGGCCGCGCCACGGCGGGCCGCATCGAGCTCGTCACCCGGCCGGCCTCGCCCGACCGACTGCACCTCCTCGCCGACGTCGATCTCTACAACGCCACCGGCCTCGCCGAAGGGCCCGTCTCCGACGACGTCTCGGTGGCGGTCGCGGCAAGGCGCTCGTACGTCGACGCGGTGATCGCCGGCGCCGCCAGCGCAGCGCCCAACACCTTCGACGGGATCGGCTTCTCGATCGCGCCCCGCTTCTACGATTACCAGGGCAAGATCGACTACAAGCTCGACGAGAGGAACTCGGTCCGCTTCGACGTCTTCGGATCCTCGGACGCGCTCGCGCTCACGGGCATCGACACCGGCGGCGTCGAGGGGATCACCGCAGTGAGCACCACCACCGCATTCACCCGGGTGGGCCTCACCTGGGACCACCGGATCAACTCGCAGACCCGCACCCGCGTCCAGATCTTCCCGGGCTTCGACCACTTCGACTTCGACCTGGAGCCGATCACCTTCCAGATGGATCAGACCTCCCTCGGCGCCAGGGTCGAGGGATTCCATGTGCTCGCCCCAAACCTCGAGGCCGGCGTCGGGCTCGACCTGCTCTTCACGCGGAGCGTGCTCTCCGGCCTGCTCCCCAACGAGCCGCCGCCGGGCCAGATCCCCCCGCCGGACTTCCGGCAGGACCTCGTCCCGCTCCGGTACGACGTCGTCGTCTCCCAGCCGGCGATCTGGACGGAGGCGATCTGGCAGCCCGTGGAAGGGCTCAAGCTCGTGCCCGGGCTCCGCCTCGACTACGACTCGCTGCTCCAGTCGGGGTGGTTCGATCCACGCTTCGCCGCCCGCTGGGCGGTTGCGGAGGACACCATCCTGAAGGGTGGCGTCGGCCTCTATCACCAGCCGCCCCAGCCTCAGTTCGTTACAGAGGAGCTCGGGAACCCTGCCGTGAAGGAGGAGGGCGCGACCCAGTACTCCGTCGGGGTCGAACAGCGCCTTCTCGGTCCCCTCGGCCTGGACCTCCAGATCTACTACAAGGACCTCTTCAACCTGGTGATCCCGTCGGCACGGGTGATCGAGCGCAACGGCGAGCAGGTGCCGGAGCGCTACGCCAACGAGGGCACCGGCCGCGCCTACGGCGCCGAGCTCCTCCTCCGCTACGATTCCGACGGACGGTTCTTCGGGTGGATCGCCTACTCGCTCGCTCGCAGCGTGCGCGACCAGCAGGAAGCGGGCACGAACCTGGGCGAGGTGACGACCCTCGACCAGCCCCACAACTTCGTGGCGGTGGGATCTCTCGAGCTCCCGGAGATCTGGCGGGGGCTCTCGTTCGGCTTCCGGATGCGCTACACCACCGGCAACCCGCGGCGGGAGATCGGGGGCTCCTTCTACGACGCCGACACCGACGACTACCGCCGCTACTCGCTCCCCTTCGGGGACGCGCGATTTCCGGCGTTCTTCCAGCTCGATCTGCGCCTGGACAAGGCCTGGACCTACGAGGGCTCGGTGCTCACCGCGTACATCGACGTCCAGAACGTGACCAACCGGAAGAACGCCGAAGCCATCAACTACAACTTCGACTTCAGCCGGTGGGCCTACAGCCCGGGGCTGCCCCTCTTCCCCTCGTTCGGAGTGCGCTATGCGTATTGAGCACGCCTGCGGTCTCGCCGTCGGCGCCGCCCTGGCGCTCGCCGGCTGCGGCAAGACGTTCACGCCGGCCTCCTACGTGGACAAGCTCCGGATCCTCGCGATCCGGGCCGACCAGCCGGAGCTCGCGCCGCCCGTGCTCGGCGAGGACGGGAAGCCGTTGGAGCCGCAGCCCGCCGGCCATCCGCCGTCGAGCAGCCGGATCCGCACGCTCGTGGCCGACCCGGCCCAGCTCGACGAGCCCTCGCGCGTGGTGACCCTCCTCGCGATCGGTTGCACGCCCGACCCCGCGAACCCTGCCGCCGCGTCCCTCTGCAACTCGTTCGCCGCCGTGCAGGATCCGACCGCGATTGCGGCGATGCTCGCGAAGGAAGCCTGTGTCCCCGGAGGCGACTCCCAGGGAAACACCCAAGGTGTCGGAATCTCCTTCCTCGGGTTGGAGGTCTGCGCCATGGGGAAGCCTTGCGAGCCGGTCTCGCTCCAAACCCCTAGCGGAGCGGTGGAGCTGCCGCAGCCGGTCTTCGAGATCCCGGAGGCGCTCAGGCTGGAGTCGCTCCCGCCGGGCACCCCGGCTCGCGTCCTCGGCATCCAGGCGAGCGTGACCGAGCTCGCGATCGCGGCCTCTCCCGACGAGCTCCTCCTTGGCGCGGATCCGGCCATTCCCTGCTCGATCCCGCTCGCCGTCGCCATCAACCTCGACCGCCTCGGGGACGAACGCGAGCGCGTCACCGGGCTCAAGCGGCTGCAGATCCGCGGCCCCGACGCTACGGACGAGCCCAACGAGAACCCCGCCATCGACGGCATCGAGGCCGAGAGGAGGCCGCTCCCCGCCGAGCTCGTCGAGCCCATCCCCGCCGTCGCTCTCTTCCGGCGCGGCGCGGCGACGGGGCTCAGCGCTTCGCTGCCCGAGGGAGCGAAGCGCCAGCGCTTCTCGCGGTTCGACGTGCAAGGGAACAAGATCCGCGAGGAGGACGAGAGCTGGATGTACTCGTGGTTCATCACTGCCGGGGCGGTCGGAGATCTTCGTACGCGCGATGCCGGGACCTTCAACGTCTGGACCGCGCCCACCGGCAAGAAGAACGATCCCGTCCCGACG
Organism: Vulgatibacter incomptus; assembly: GCF_001263175.1. Lineage (GTDB taxonomy): Bacteria > Myxococcota > Myxococcia > Myxococcales > Vulgatibacteraceae > Vulgatibacter > Vulgatibacter incomptus. The sequence goes on from NZ_CP012332.1 coordinate 3,211,384, forward strand.
TCGGGCCGCGTCTTCCTCTACTCCGTGGTGCGGGACGGTCGCGGCGGTTCGGATTGGGCCGTGCGCGAGGTTCGCATCCGGGACTGAAGACGACTCTCAGCGCGCTGCGTGGAGCCCCAGGAGGCCGGCCCCGATCACGCCGGAGTCGTCCCCGAGCGCCGGATCCAGGATCGAGAGCTGCTCCACCTGGGCCTTTCCGCCTGCCCGCAGGATCCACTCGCGCACCCGGAGCTTCAGCCCCTTCATCCCCGCGAGCACGCCTCCGCCGAGGATCAGCTTCTGCGGGTTCAGGATCGTCACCGCGTTCGCGATCGCGACGCCGAGGAGCTGCGCCACCTCGTCCCGGAGCTCGATCGCCTCCGGATCGCCCTCCTCCGCCGCCTGCTCGAGACAGGGCCCGCCGATCCGATCGGGCTCGCCCCCGGCGGCCCGGACGATCGCCCGCGCCTTTCCCTCCCGGGCGAGCTCGCGGATCCGCTGCGCGAGGTTGTGGCCGCTGACGTAGGCCTCGAGGCAGCCGCGCTGCCCGCAGCCGCAGGGCCGTCCGCCGGCCGGGACGACCTTGACGTGCCCGAGCTCTCCGGCGATCCCGCCCGCGCCCTCGTAGAGCTCGCCGCCCAGGATCATGCCGCTGCCCACGCCGCTCCCGGCGAAGACCAGGAGCACGTGGCTCGCGCCGCGCGCGGCGCCCACCGAGCGCTCGCCCCAGGCGGCGGCGGAGAGGTCGTTGACGACGCGGGGCCGACGCCCGAAGGCGCGCTCCACCAGCGCGCCGAAGCGCACGTCGGTCCAGCCGAGGTTGGGGCCGACCAGCACGATCCCGCTGTCGCCCGCGACCTGCCCGGCGACCCCGACGCCCAAGCCGGAGACGGCGTCGAGGTCCTTGCCCAGGAGCGCCAGGGCCTCCTTCGCGCCGAAGGCGAGCTCCTCCGCCACCACCGAGGGGGTCCGGTCGTCGAGCTTGCGGCGCACCGACGAGAGCACGGTCCCGCGGGCGTCCACCACCGCCACCCGCAGGTTCGTCGCGCCCAGATCGCAGCCGAGCGCAAGGCGTTCTCCCGCCTGGGACATCCGCCCCCCCTTGGCCTAGGCCAGCTCCTGCTCCAGGCGCGCGAGGGTGTTCTCGAAGAGGCCCTCGATCTCCTCCAGGCGCTCCCGGGTCTTGGCCTCGAAGCGCAGCACCAGGATCGGCTGGGTGTTGGACGCGCGCACCAGGCCGAAGCCGTCGTCGAAGACGACGCGGACGCCGTCGACGTCGATCACCTTGTTTCCCGCACCGCGGAAGTGCTCGGTGGCCGCCCGCACGAGCGCGAACTTCCGCTCCTCCGTGCCGGCGTCGCGGCGGATCTCCGGCGACGCGAAGGTCTTGGGGACGTCCGCGAGGAGCTCGGAGAGGGGGCGCGTCTCGTGGCTAAGGATCTCCAGCAGGCGCGCACCGGCGTAGACGCCGTCGTCGAAGCCGAACCAGCGGTTCTGGAAGAAGATGTGCCCGCTCATCTCACCGGCGAGGGCGGCGCGGGTCTCCTTCATCTTCGCCTTGATCAGCGAGTGGCCGGCCTTCCACATCACGGGCTTGCCACCGAGGCGCTCGATCTCGTCGTACATCGTCTGCGAGCACTTCACCTCGCCGATGATCGCCGCGCCGGGCTCGGACTTCAGCACCTCGCGGCTGTAGAGGATCATGAGCTGATCGCCCCAGAGGATGCCGCCCTTCTCGTCCACCACGCCGACCCGATCGGCGTCGCCGTCGAAGGCGATCCCGAGGTCCGCGCCGGTCTCGAGGACCCGCTTGCGCAGGTCGGCGAGGTTGGCTTCGACGGTAGGATCCGGATGGTGGTTGGGGAAGTTGCCGTCGGGCTCGAGGAAGAGGCCGTCCACCTCCATGCCCATCGCGCGGTAGAGGGGCGCGCCGACGAAGCCGCCCACGCCGTTGCCCGCGTCCACCACCACCTTTAGCTTGCGCGGCCCCATGTTCAGGCCACCGAGCACGCGCATGGTGTAGTCGGCCAGCACGTCGACCTGCGTGGTCTTGCCCGATCCCGTCGGGAAGTCCCCGGCCTCGACCAGGCGCCGGAGGTCCTGGATCTGCGAGCCATGGAGGGTGGACTTGCCGACGCCGATCTTGAGGCCGTTATACTCGGGCGGGTTGTGGGAGCCGGTGATCATCACCAGCCCGTCGACGTCCAGCGTGTGGGCGGCGTAGTAGCTGAGCGGCGTCGGGACCACGCCGATGTCCACCACGTCGACGCCGCAGCCGTTCAGCGCCTCGGCGATGACCGAGCGGAACCGGGTCGAGGAGAGCCGGCTGTCCCTGCCGAGGACGACCTTGCTCCCGCCTGCATTCCGCAGCATCCGGGCGAAGCCCTTGGCGATCAGCGCCACGCTCTCGTCGTTGAGGTCATCGCCGACGAGACCGCGGATGTCGTATTCCCTGAAGATGTGCGGCTGAACGCTCCCCATGAACCGTCTCCCTTTCCAGGCCTGGGTCGGCCGATGGTTTGGAGCCGGCAATCTAGTGGGCGGGCGGCGGACGGGCAATCGCCGTCCACCGTCGTTTTCAGCGGAACTGCTGGACGCCGAACTTCCCGATCGACCGGGTGAGCTCGAGCGAGGCCACCTGGACGTTGAGCTCGTTGGTCACGACCTGGACCTGGGACGCGAAGCGCGCGTTGTAGGCGTCGACGACGTCGAGGTAGGTGGCCGCGCCCGCGTCGTACTGCGAGCGGACGAGGTCCGCGTTCTCGGTGGCGAGGCGCACCTGCTCCTCGGCCTTGATCAGGTTGGCGCGGGCGCTCTCGAGGTTCAGGAGCCCGTTCTGGACGTCCTGCACCACGCTGCGCTCGTTGGATATCGCCTGGGCCTCCGCCTGGCGACGCTGCGAGCGGGCGATCCGCCCGTCCGCGTAGCGGGCACCGCCATCGAAGATCTTGATCGACGCGGTGACCTGGGCGAGCCAGCTCGTGTTCTGGCCGGAGAAGCCCCCCGTGTTCGCCCACAGGTACTGACCATTCGCGGAGATCACCGGCGCGTACTGCCAGTAGTACGACTTGACCACCCGATTGGCGATGTCCACGGAGGTGCGGCTGGCCGCGAGATCCTGGCGGTTCTCCAGGCCGACGCGGATGAGCTCGTCGATGCTCCCGTCAGGTGCCACCACCGGCGCGGGGGTCGTGATGTCGAAGGGCTCGGCCACGCCCGTGAGCTGCTGGAGCGCGAGCTTGGTGGTCACGTAGGCGTTCTGCGCGCGGACGAGATCCTGCTCGGCCTGAGCGCGGGACACCGCGGCGCGCAGGAAGTTGACCTTCGGGACCTGCCCCACGTCGAACTGCGCCTTCGCGACCCGCTCCTGCTCCTTCTGCGTCTGGACCTGGGAGTACGAGACCTCGATCAGACGGCGGCTGGCCACGGCGCCGTAGTAGGCCTGGGTGATCCCGAGGATGAGCTGGTTCCGAGCGTACGTGATGCTCTGCTCGGTGGCCGTGACGCCGAGGTTCGCCGCCGAGATCCCGAAGTACGCGGGCATGAGCAGGATCGGCATCGACGCGCTGCCGACTGCGTTCCACTGGTTGAACTTCTGGATCGCGATGTTCAGCGTCTCGTTGGGCGTGAGGCTCGCGCTGCCGTCCGGATTGGTCCCCTGCGTGAACCCCGCCGCGAAGTTCGGGAAGGGGATGACCGCCTCGTGCTGGTTGCGCGTGTAGGTGACCGCAGCGTTCACCTGGGGCAAGAGGACGGACCAGGCGCGGGTCACGCTCTCGTTCGCCTGCACGAGCCGCTCACGCAGGACGACCAGGTCCTGGTTGCCGCCCGTGGCCTCCGCGCGCTGCAGGAGCTCGTCGAGGGAGATGACCGGCGCGCCCGAGTCGGGGATCACCTCCGGCGGGGTCTCGCCGATGTCGAGGATCGGCGGTGCGCCGAGCTCTCCCTGAATCTGCGGTGAGCCGGGCTCCTCGTTCCCTACGCGCGAGGGCGGCTCCTGCTGCCCGAAAGCCGACAGTGGCGCGAGGAGCAGGGGTACGGCGAGCATTCGAAGCGGATTCATCTGCGTGCTTCTCCGTGTTTCTTGCGATGCGACCGAGCGCGGCGCGTCGGGCCTCTCAGGAGAGCCCGCCCGTGCCGCGTTGGATGGATCAGGCGGCGAGATCGTGGGGCGCGGCTTCGGCTCCCTTGCCACGCTTGAAGAGCCTGGAGACCCTGGCCTTCGCGCCGTCGAAGAGCGAGTACACCACCGGAACGACACCGAGCGTCAGCACCGTGGAGGTGATGAGACCGCCGATGATCGCGACGGCCATGCCGTTTCGGGACTCGGCGCCGTCGCCGCTGGCGATCGCCGGCGGGATCATGCCGAAGATCATCGCGAGCGTGGTCATGAGGATGGGGCGCAACCGGATCGGCCCCGCCTCCATCAGCGCCTCGTAGGTGCTCTTGCCCTGGGCCCGGAGCTGCTTGGTGAAGTCGACCAGGAGGATGCCGTTCTTGGTCACGAGGCCCATCAGCATGATCATGCCGATCATCGCGAACATCGACATGAACTGGCCGGTGATGAGCAGGCCGCCCAAGGCGCCGATCACGGCGAAGGGAAGCGCCATCATGATCGTGAAGGGATCCAGCAGGCTCTCGAACTGCGCCGCGAGGATCATGTAGACGAGGATGATCCCGAGGAGGAGCGCCGTCAGGAAGGAGATCGCCGTCCTGCCGAGCTCCTTGGCGCGACCGTCGAAGCCGGTGATCACGGACTTCGGCAGCTCGTTCTGGAGGTTCGTCAGGAAGCCCATGCCTTCGCCGAGGGCGTGTCCGTGGGCGAGGTCGGCGAGGATGGTGATCTGCCGCTCACGCGCCTGGCGATCGATCTGGGTCGGGCCCTCACCGGGCTGCACCTTGGCGATGTTCCGCACCTCCACCAGGCCGCCGCTCGCGCCGCGGACGGTGAGGGCCGAGAGCTTGCCTTCGTCGGCGAGCACGTCGGGCGGGAGGCGGATCTTCACCTCGTAGGTCTTCCCCTTCTCCCGGTACTCGGCGACCTTGTCGCCGCCGAGGAAGGTACGCAGCGCCTGGCCCACGGTGGCCGCGGGGATCCCGAGGTCCGCCGCGCGATCCCGATCGAGCTGGACGTCGATCTGCGGCTTGCCGGTGCGGTAGGTCGAGTCCACGTCCACGAACATCCCCGACTCGCGCATGGCCTTCTGCACCTTGTCAGCGGAGGCGAGCACGTCGTCCCAGTTGGTTCCCCGGATGTTGAACTGGATCTCCTGCGCGGCGCCGCCACCCATCCCGTTGTAGTCCTGCACCGTCATCTTGACGTCCGGCGGGAAGACGAGGCTCTCTCGGAGGAACTGCTTGATCTCCTCCTGCTTGTAGGAGCGGTCATGGATGGGGACGAGGTTCACCAGGATCTCGCCCTTGTGCACCTGCTCCTGGGCGCCGCCGCCCACCGAGGCGTAGAGGCTGTCCACGCCCGGCACCTCGCGGATCTGCGCCTCGAGGCCGCGAATCACGTCCTGGGTGCTGTCGAGATCCGTCCCGATGGGCATCTCGACGGCGACCTTGAAGTAGCCCATGTCCTGGGCGGGGATGAAGGTCGTCTTGATGAAGCGAGCCAATCCGAGCGTCGCCACGAGGACCACGACGGCGGCGCCGATCACCAGGCCCCGGTGCCGGAGCATGAAGGCGAGGGCCTTGCGATAGAAGGACTCGATCCCCACCAGCACCCGCTCGATCGCCAGGGAGATCCGCCCCGGGCTGCCGTGACCCGAGAGGAGGCGCGCCGAGAGCATCGGCGTGAGCGTGAGTGAGATGAAGAAGGAGATCGCTACCGCGACCGCGACTGTCACGCCGAACTGGTAGAAGAACTGGCCGACCATGCCGTCCATGAAGGCCACGGGGATGAAGACCGCGACGATCGAGAGCGTCACCGCGAAGACCGCCAGCGCGATCTCCTTCGTGCCCTCGAGGGCCGCCTTGAACGGTGAGGCGCCCTCCTCGATGTGACGGACGATGTTCTCGATGACCACGATCGCGTCGTCGATCAGCAGACCGATCGAGAGCGTCAGCGCCAGCATGGTGACGCTGTTGAACGTGAAGTTCAGGGCCTTCATCGCGGCGAAGGTGCCGATCACCGAGGTGGGCAGCGCGATCGCGGAGATCAGCGTCGAGCGGCCGTTCCGAAGGAAGACCAGCACGATCACCACCGCGAGGAGACCGCCGAGGACCAGGTCCTCCTGCACGGAGTGGATCGAGGCGCGGATGAACTTCGCGCCGTCCATCACCATATCGACCTGCAGGCCCTCCGGGAGGCGCGACGAGATCTCGGCGAGGGAGTTCTTCACTTCCTCCGCCACGGCGGTCGTGTTGGCGCCCGACTGCTTGCGGATCACGAGGGCGACGGCGCTCGTGCCGTTGAAGGTGGCGACCGAGCGGGCCTCCTGCGGGCCGTCGATCACGTTGGCGACGTCCTGGATCCGCACGGGCGAGGCGGTGGGCGCCGGGATGATCAGGTTGCGCAGCTCGTCGACGGTCTTCACCTGCGAGGTGAGCTTGACCGTGCGCTCCCTTCCGGTCTCCTGCATGCGGCCACCGGGGACGTCCACGTTCTGCGCCTTGAGGGCGCCGGCGACGTCGGTGACGGCCAGGCCGTAGCTCCGGAGCCGGTCGGGGTTCACCGTCACGGTGATCTCGCGCTCACGACCGCCGACCAGGTCGATCGAGCCCACTCCGTTCGTCTGCTGGAGCATGGGCTTCACTTCGTCCTTGGCGATCCGGGTCAGCTCCTCCACCGGCAGCGGTCCCGAGAGCGCCAGGGTCATGATCGGCGCGGCGCCGATGTCGAACTTCTCGACCACCGGAGCCTGGATCTCGGGGGGCAGCTTGGAGAGCTGCGACTGCACCTTGTCGCGGATCTCCTGTGCAGCCACGTCCACGTTCTTACCGAGCTCGAACTGGACGACGATCTGGGTGACGCTCTCGACGTTGATCGACTTGAGGGTCTCCAGGCCGGAAAGCGTGTTGATCACCTCCTCGAGCGGATCCGCGACGTCGCGCTCCATGCTCTCGGGGTCCGCGCCGGGGCGGACCACGGTCACGGTGACCACGGGGAACTCGACGTCCGGATACTGGTCGACGCCGATCTTCGGGAAGGCGAAGAGGCCGAAGACCACCACCGCCATGATCAGCATCGAGGTGAAGATGGGTCGACTGATGAGCGTCTTGATCGGATCCATGTTCTCGTTCCGAGGCCGTCGGGACTCGCCCCTCGGGCCTCTACAGACACACCGCGGGCCTTGCCTGCACCCGGCGGAGCATTTCGTCCGACGCCCCGAGGCCCGTAGGGCCCGAGGCGCCGCATTCCAGCAGGAGACCGCCTAGCTACGGCAGGCGCGCCAAGCGCCCGTTCCTGCGGCGCCCTTTAGCGGACCACCTGCACCTGCATTCCGTCGGCGAGCTTCAGGCTCCCGTCCGTGACGACCTGCTCGTTCCCGTCGAGGCCCTCCACCACGCGCACCACGCCGGGGGTCAGGCTCTCCGCCGTCACCGTCTTCTTCGCCACCGCGCCCTCCGCCACCACCCAGACGAACTTCTGCTCGCCGCTCGCGACGACAGACTGCGCCGGGAGGAAGAGGCCCGTGATCGCCCCGCCCTGCGAGAAGTCGACCTCGACGATCGCATGGGGCCGCATCGCGTCGGTCCGCTTCGCCGAGAGGTTCGCGCGGACCTCCACCGTGCGGGTGCGGGGATCCACCACCGCGCCCACGATCCGGACCGTGGCGTCGAACGGCTCACCGCTCGGGCTGATCGTGCCGTGGACCACGCTCCCGGGCTTCACCGCGCCGATCACCGTCTCCGGCACCGGCAGCACCACCTCGAGGTTGTCCGTGTCCACCAGCGAGAAGATCGGCGAAGGCGGCGCCACCGGCACGTACTCGCCCAGGTTCTTCATCCGAGCCGTCACCAGGCCGTCGAAGGGCGCACGAAGCGTGTGATCCGAGTACGCCTTCTGTGCAGCCTGCAGCCCGGCGGACGCCTGCTTCGCCGAGGCCGTGGCCTGCTTGAAGCCCGCCTCCGCCTTGTCGATGCCCGCCTGGGCGATGCCGCCGGACGCGCGGAGCTTCTGCGCCCGGTCGAAGTCCTGGGTCGCGGACTCCAGCGCCGCCGCGGCCACCGAGCTCGCCGCCCGGGCCTGCTCCACCGTGATCGCGGCGTTGGCCGAGTCGAGGCGGGCAAGGGGCTGGTCCTTGCGCACCTTCGAGCCCACGTCCACGAGGAGCTCGCGGATCGTGCCGCCCACCTTGGGGCTCACCGACGCCTCGTTCAGCGGGACCAGGCTGCCCGTGGCCTTCACGAGCTGACCGTCGAGCTGCGTCGTCGGCGCCACCACGCGAACGCCCATCCGGGCGCCGGAGGTCACCGCGGCCGGGAGCGTGGCCTTGGCGTCCGCCTTACCGCATCCGGAAAGAGTGGCGGCCAGCGCCGACGAGACTAGTAGGGAGGCAAGAATCTTCGAAAGCCGCATGGGAACATCCGTTTCCGCCGCCGAATGACCGTTCGGTCCAGGCGAACGCGCGCTATATTCTGCGCGCTCGAGTAGTTGTCAAGCCAAAGGGACTATTTTTTGGGCGTCCTAGGCCGGCGCACCGAGAACACCGTAGAGGACGAGGTCCAGCACCCTCGGTAGGCGATCTTCGAAGCGGGTCGTTTCCCCCGTCTTCATCATGTCGAGATAGAAGATGAAGGTGACCCCGGCGATGGACAGCGCCGCGTCCCGGGGGTCCCGCCCGTGGAGCTCGGCCGGCGCCGCGTGCTGGCGGATGAAGTTGGCGAAGAGCTCCACACGGCGCTCGAAGGTCGACATCTCGTCGCCTGGACAGCGGCCGTCCGCGAAGGGCCCGCTGACGTGGAAGAGAGCGATGAGGTCCCTGCGCCGCATGGCCACCTCGAGCTGGCGCTGGAGCAGCAGCTCGAGCTTCTGCCGGAAGGTCAGCCCCCCCGGGATCGGCGTGTCGAAGACCCCGGTCACCTCTTCAGCGATGAGCTGGTGCAGCCCCTTGAGGATCTCCTCCTTGCTCGAGAAATAGCCGTATAGAGAGGCGGCCGTGTAACCAGCCTCCTTGGCAATGTCCTGCATCGTCGCCGCCTTGAGGCCGCTGTGCACGAAGGCGCGGGCGGCGGCCTCCAGGATGTCCTGGCGGGTACGGGCGATTTCTCTGGCTCGGCGAGGCGTTACCTTCATTCAGCTGAATCCTCATTCGGTAGAACCAAATGAGCGTTTATCCGCGACCGAATGGCCTGTCAAGCCGGCCGACCCAGGGCGCGGCTGCGAGCCGGAGGCGAGCAAACGAAAAGGAGCGCCCTCGCGCGAAGCGCGAGCTGAAGAAACCGCTCCCGCGCCGCGGGGGCGATTTCTTCACACGCTCTGGGCGCTCGCCAGGGTCACCGTGAACGTCGCGCCCTCCCCTGGCGCGCTCCGGACCCCGATGCGCCCGCCGTGGAGCGAGACGACCTTCTCCGCGAGAGCGAGACCGAGCCCCGAGCCGCCGGCGTCCCGGTTGCGGCTCGGATCGGCCTTGAAGAAGCGCTCGAAGACCCGGGGCTGATCCTCGAGAGCGATGCCGATCCCCGTGTCGACGATCTCCACGACCGCTTCGCCGTCCCGCGTCCACGAGCGGACGAGGACGCGCCCCCCAGCGGGAGTGAACTTCACCGCGTTGTGGACGAGGTTCGTCCACACCCGCTCGAGGAGCGCCTCGTCGGCCACGAGGAAGTTCGGCTCGAGCTGCGCCTCCACGTCGAGTCCCTTCGCGACCCACTGCGGCTCGGCGGCGAGGATCACCCGCTGGAGCTGTGCGTCGAGCCGAAACGGCTCCCTTCGCAGCTCCGGACCCTCGGCCTCGAGGGCGGTGAGGCGCAGCAGGTCGTCGCTCAGCCTCGAGAGCCGATCCGACTCCAGCGCGATGATGTCGAGGTAGCGGCGGCGATCGTCCGGCGAGAGCTCGTCGTCGCGCACCGCCTTCGCGAAGCCGCCGATCGAGGTGAGCGGGCTCTGGAGCTCGTGGGAGACGTCGGAGATGAAGGCCTGCCGCATCTGCTCGAGGCGGCCGAGCTCGGCGGCCATGTCGTTGATGCCGTCCGCCAGGCCGACGAAGGGATGATGCCGGTTGCGCGCGCCGCCCAGGTCGATGCGCACGCCGAAGTCGCCCTTGCCGATGCGGCGGATCGCGTTGAGCGCCGCCGTCCAGCGCGCGATCTCGCGAGGCCGATGGACGACGCCCACGACCATCGGCGGGAACATCATCAGCAGCAGGCCTGTGAAGGCGGTGGCGAGCTGTCGCGTGAGCGGCGCCGGGTCGGCCGCGATCCAATCGAAGGCCCAGGTCGTGAGGTGGAACGCCCCGGTCCAACAGGCCGCGGCGAAGGCGAGGACCGCCGCCATGCCCAAGAGGCCCTTCACAAAATGTCTCGGTCGTCGACGACTCACGGGATCTTCTCCAGCCGATATCCGAGGCCGCGGATGGTGCGGATTCGGAAGCCCGCTTGCTCCTCGGGAAAGCGATCGCGCAGGCGCTTCACGTGGACGTCGACGGTGCGCTCGTCGCCCTCGTAGTCGAAGCCCCAGAGCTGCTCGATCAGGTGGTCGCGGGTGAGCGTGCGGCCCGCCTGGCCCGCGAGGTGGAAGAGGAGCTCGAACTCCTTGCGGGGCAGGGTCAGGCGCGCGCCCTCGAACCGGACGTCGAAGGCCGCGCGATCGAGGACGAGCCGGCCGACCTCGAGCTCGCTCGAGGTCACGACGCGGTAGCGCCGCAGGATCGCCTTCACGCGCGCGACGAGCTCCGCGGGCTCGAAGGGCTTCACGAGGTAGTCGTCGGCCCCGAGCCCGAGCCCCCGCACCTTGTCGGCGGTCGCACCGCGCGCCGTCAGCATCAGCACCGGAGGGCCGTTCGACTCGCGCAGCTCCCGGCACAGCTCGAAGCCGTCCATCTTCGGCATCATCACGTCCACCACGACCAGGTCCGCCGAGGAGGTCTCGAGCGCCTCGAGGGCCGCCGCACCATTCGAGGCTTCGCGGACGGCGAAGCCCTCGCGCGAGAGGTTGTGCCTGACGAGCTCCCGCAGGTGCGGGTCGTCGTCCACCACGAGCACGCGGGTCACGACGCCATCGCCCTGCGGAAGCGCCCGACGGCGAGGGGCAGGAAGATCGCGACGACGAGCGTGCACCACGCGATCGAGACCGGCACCGCGTGCTGCAGGGGCCACGCCGTCTCCGTCTGTGCCACGGCGACGCCGTTGCCGAAGAGCTCTCGGGTCGCCGCGACGAAGGCGCTCGTCGGGTTCCAGTCAGCGATCGCGCGCAGCCAGGCAGGAAATCCACTCGTCGGCACGAAGGTGTTCGCGAGGAAGGTGAGCGGGAAGATCACGACGAAGCCCACGCCCTGCGCCGCTTCCGTCGTCCGCAGGAAGAGCCCGACGTATACGCCGATCCAGCTCAGCGCGAAGGCGATGTAGAGGAGCAGCCCGAACCCGCCCAGGACGCTCGCGAGCGGCGTGTGGGCGCGCCAGCCCACGATCAGTCCGCAGATCACCATCACCGTGAGGCCGAGCAGGCTCTCGAGCAGCGAAGAGAACGTGTGTCCCACGAGCACCGCCGACCGCGAGATCGGCAGAGACCGGAAGCGATCCATCACTCCGGTGCTCATGTCGGTGACGATGCTGCTCATGATCCCCATCGTCGCGAAGATCACGCTCTGCGTGAAGATGCCGGGCATCAGGAACTCCCGGTAATTCCCGCCCGGGATGACGATGGCGCTCCCGAAGACGTACGCGAAGAGCAGCACGAACATCACGGGCTGCACCGTGACGTCGGCGAGCTTCTCGGGCATGTGGCGAATGTGCGTGAGGTTGCGCTTCGCGATCGTCCACGCGTCCGCCAGCGCCCACGAGAGGGCGCTGCCCTCGAGCGGCTCGATCTGGACCATCTTCCACATCAGGCGGCCCTCCCCGGCATGTTCGCCACCGCTGCGTGACCGGTCAGCTTCATGAACACCTCGTCGAGAGTCGGCCGCCGCAGCGCCAGGTCCTCGACCTGGATGCCCGCCGACTCGAGGGCGCGCGCCACCGCGAGGAGCTGCGCCACGCCCTCCGGCGCGGGCGCCGTCAGTCGCCTCGCCTCCGCGTCGACGTCCGGCTCCCGGCCTATCGCCCCTCGGAGCAGGCGGCTCGCGCCTGCCAGCTGGGCCGCATCACGGATCTGCAGATCGATGCGCTCGCCGCCGATCTGGCGCTTGAGCTGCTCCGGCTCGCCCTTGGCCACCACCCGACCGGTGTCGATCACCACGATCTCGTCCGCCAGCTGGTCGGCCTCGTCCAGGTACTGCGTCGTGAGGAGCAAGGTGGTCCCGCGGCGGACCAGCTCCTCGATCACCTCCCACATCCCCCGCCGGCTGCGAGGATCGAGTCCGGTCGTCGGCTCGTCCAGGAAGAGGATCTCGGGCGCCGCCACGAGGCTCGCCGCCAGGTCCAGCCTGCGGCGCATGCCGCCCGAGTAGGTCTTCACGATGCGGTGCGCCGAATCGGTGAGCGAGAAGCGCTCGATCAGCTCGTCCGCCCGCCGCCGCGCCACAGCCGCCCCCAGGTGGTAGAGCCTGCCGATCATCTCCAGGTTCGCGCGGCCGCTGAGGTACTCGTCCACCGCGGCCTGCTGGCCGGCGAGACCGATGCGCCGCCGCACCTCCTGCGCGTGGGTGGCCACGTCGAAGCCCGCCACCACCGCACGCCCCGCGTCGGGGCGCAGCAGGGTCGTCAATACCCGCACCGTCGTCGTCTTCCCGGCGCCGTTCGGACCCAGGAGACCCAGAATCGTCCCCCGCTTCACCTCGAGCTCGACGCCTGCGAGCGCGACCGTCGACCCGAATCTCTTCTCGAGCCCCTCCACCCGGATCGCCGACTCGCTCTCCCTCACCGCGGTTCTCATCGCCTCGATCTCCTTCGGCCTCCCTTGGCCGGACCGACGCGAGCGAAGATAGAGGCCGAATGTGAACGCATTGCGAACTGCGCGCGGGCTGGCGCAGGAGGACGCCTTTCCGCGGCCTCACCCTCTTGGGACGTTCCTAGTTTCCCAGGGACACTCGGCAGTCCACTTTCGCATTCCACTTCATGAGCTACACAGTGTAGAGTGCTCTAACACAAACGCCTTTGGAGTCACCATGCGCAGATGGTCCCCCATCTTCGGTATTCTCCTCGCCGCGCTGGCCACCGCCTGTGGGGGAGATTCTTCCCCGTCCACGTGTGGTGACGATCCCTCCTCGACCGGCTGCGGCGGAGGTTCTCCCTCGACCGATTGTCGGGACCTCCCGATGGGCCAAAATACGTCCGCGCCGTGTTGCCCGGACCATGGCCCCGATGCATGCGGAGCGGGCTTGTTCTGCGCGGCCTTCGACGATCGGATCCATCCCACGTGTTACGTCGAACGGTCCCGGGCCGATCGGGCATCGTGCACCGCCGACATTCAGTGCCAGAGCGGCGAGTGCAACGTGGACGCGGGCCTCTGCAAGAGTTCCCCAGCATTCGCGTGCGATCGGTCGATCGGATGCGCGTACGGACTCGATGGCGCTCGGTTCGAATGCAGCAGAGACAAAGGCAACGCATCGTGCCTCCGGGTCACGGGCAGAGGCGGAGGCGCCTGCACGTCCAGTTCGGACTGTACGGACACCTCTTGCAATCTGGAGTTCCAACGTTGCAAGGGCGTGAAGAGCGACTTTTGCGATTGGGACGATGTCTGCGAACGAGGCCTTGCCGTCTGCGAAGTAGGCAATGAGCAGTGCGAGGGGAACATGAGGTGCACCAGCGCCCCGCCGCGCTTCACCTGCGGGCCCTAGCAGGCTGCTGAAGAACGCGGCTTTTCAGGGAGCGCTGCTACCAGGACCCCTACTCGAGCCTCCGTGGATGGGAAGCGAACGGGAGGAATCGTCGAGCGGTGTCGAGGACCACCAGCGCCGGCGCTCCCCTTACCTTGCGGGTCCTCTCCAAGGCTCGCCAGTCGCACCGGGGCGCGATTCCTGCGCACCAGAGCCCAGTCCGGCTCGTTCTACCCGACCACAGGGCAGACAATCCGTTGATCTCAATCACGAGGTCATGGCGCTCCATCGTCTTCGAATCGTGTAGCCTTCTAAGGAACAGGGTCGATGTAGTAGCCTGACACCCGCGCACAACGACGTGGTCGATGGTAGCCGGCTCACTTAACCGCCGCTGGACGAATCGATCAGAGACGCGAGGAGGCATTCGATGAATCGGATGGTACGAATAATCGGCGTGTTGATCGTTCTCGTGTCCTGCGATGGGACCGGAAGCGGCAACGGCTCGGGCGGGAGCGGAGGAGGAGGGGGCGGCGCATGTGAACTACCCCTCACCCAGCCGCTCTCGGCTCCATGCTGCGAGGAGCGGGGGGTCGACGCTTGCGGCGCAAGCCTCTTTTGCGCGGCTTTCGACGGCCGTAGCCAGGCGACCTGCTATCCCGAGCGGTAACGACGTGACGGTGAGGAATGTGGCGCGGACCGCCACTGCACGAGCGGCGAGTGCAATCTCGAGCGCGCGGCCTGCAAGGCCATTCCGACCGCCGCGTGCACTGTCGAGATCGGGTGCGCGAAGGTGCCTACGGGAGATGTCATCGTCTGCGCGCCAGTGGACGGTTCGCGTCGGTGCCTGCCGACCAAAGGCCTGACCGCGGACCCATGTGAGAGCGACGCCAACTGCGCCTCGCAGCGCTGCGAGACGGGTCGCTGCACATGCGCACCTAACTGCGCCGGTCGCGAGTGCGGCGATGACGGCTGCGGCGGCTCCTGTGGTTCGTGCGGGCCCGAGGCAAAGTGCTCTACAGCGGGCCAATGCACCTGTTTCGACAATGACCAGATTTTCTGCGGCGGAACGTGCATCAACCCCTTCGAGGACCTCAACAACTGCGGCGCCTGTGGGAAAAAATGTACAGGCGACACAGAGTGCACACACTCGCAAACTTACGACCGCGCCGTCTGCCGCAACAAATCGTTCTATCGCCCCCGGAGCTCAGAAACCACTGCTGATTGCCAAGCGATCTGCAAGCGTCATGGCTTTCCGCGATGCGCGGAAGAACCTACATGCCTCATCGATGGTGATGACCTTGGTGATGGCTGTATTTGCGAACGAGACCCAAGTTGAGTGAAAAGAAACCGAGGGTGCGTCTGACACGGTAGCGGTACTCACGGCCGACCTTGTGCTTGATGCCCGCCTGCAGCAGGGCGCGAAGTCGGTCATCGCGCCTGCACGGTGAGATCAAACGCCGGACCTGCGCGACGGGATGGTTCCGGATCGGGCTTCGGCGTTCGGCCTGATCGTCTCGGTAGCGATGCGGTTCCCAGCGTCTGGACCGACCGACGGAGTCTGGACACGGACTTGTTCATGAAGGAGGAGGCCGCTCCGGCCTGATTTGCCGGAGCGTCCCCAGCGCATCTACTCGACCTCGGGCGCGGGCTTTTTCCGGAAGGCAGCCACGGTCCGTTTCCCACCGAGTAATCGAGCGCGTCCGTTGACCGGGCGTATCCTCTGCCAACGATGACGTTGGCCTTCGCCTGGCCATGTCGAAGGCCCTTGGTCGCCTGCGCTTCCATGTCGAGGAGGTCTCGAACGGCGAAGAGGCCGCCGAGGCGCTCCGCGCAGGCCGTGCCCGTGGCGCTGCTGGATCTCCAGGTCTCCGATCTCGACGGCCTCGAAGTGCTCCGCCCCTCTCAAGGGACTCCCACTCGCGTGATTGTCGTCACCGGCTACCGCATCGTCGCCGCCGTCGAGGCCATGCACCTCGTCGCCGCCAAATTCGTCCAGAAGCCGGTCGACGCCCCTGCCCTCCTCCCGCTCCTCGAGGACGCCGCCGCCAGTCCGCCAGCGGCGAACACGAGGCGACCACCGACGCCGCCTCGCTCGGGATGGCCGGCAGGAGCCCCACCCTTGAAAAGCGCGTGGATCGGAAGGCAACGCCCACCGGTGAGAGCGGCCGTCACCGGCGAGAGCGACGCTGGCAAGAAGCTGATCGCACGGGCGCTCCACCAGGAGAGCACCCGCGGCCTCGGGGCCCTTCGTCGCGATCAACTGCGCGCAGGCCGTCCACGTACTGATGAGCGAACCTGAGCGGCACCGTTCAACGTCGAGCCGACCGTCGCAGGACACCCTCGATGACGGAAGCAATGTACCGCGAACGCGTTGTCATGTCATCCCGGCATTGCTGCAGCAACTCAATCGCCTCTGACTCAGCATCCTTTCCACGGCTGAAGGCGAAGATGTGCATCGCAGGGACGAGACTTTCCGGGTCCTCGAGAAGAAACTCGAAACACTCGTCAACGCAAAACGGATCTCCGAGATCGGCCCAGTCGATGTACCGCCTCCAGAACCGAGGCTCGGATCGCCCCGAGAACCGGCGTTCAGCTTCCGTTAATAGTTCGGGAATCCGTCGGCTCGCCGTTGCGGAGAAGTTGGGAGTGAGGCTCTTCGCGCCAACCATCCCGGGATCCGTCGCCTGCCAATACAAAACAGCGAGGTTCATCAAAACGGCAAATGGTGCTTCCTCCTGCGAGATCAACTCTTCGTAGCGAGATGCAGCGAGCTGGAGATCCCCTGCTCGGTCAGCGATGAGGGCATCCTGAAATGTCATCGGAACGCTCCGGTGATGCGGTTAATGCCCGCGTTCTGGAGCAGGCCGTTGCGGACAGAAGCCCAGGCCTGACCGGTTCTGCCGGTCCATGTGAACGCATGTACGCCCGCCTCAGCGGTGTGCGGTGTGACTATGCCCGCTTTGACAGCGTCAGCGCGGAGGTTCGCTGGGCTCAACGCGACTTCCTCGAACAGGCGAGCGAATCGCGCCTGAGATCCTGCCGGTGCAGCGTTCACGTGCGCGGCCGCCTCGCGGAGGATGTGGCCTGCTCGCGACCGGGCGAACTGCACCACGAGTCGCCCTGGCCCCCCTGCCGCTACGGTCTCCGCCGCTTCAATCCCAACAACCCCGGCAGCTATCATGCTCGCAGCGGCCGCGCTACCTTCGGCCCCTGCGGCAACCGCGCTGGTAGTTGTTGGGGCAGGCGACAAGGCAGTCCATAAAGCCCGCAGGGTCGCGGCTCGTCCAGCGACCGAGCCACGGTCCGCAGTACCGAACTTCGTAGGAGTACAGCCCCGCCTCCTCATCGCGCTCCTTGCTCGTGTAGCGGTACCGCTTAGGGACTGCTTCGAGGCCAGGTCTGACGGTCTTAAACGAAGTTCACCCGAACGGAAAATACTCCCTGTAGGTTGTCCCGGGACACGACGCGGCCGCAGGGCGGGGACACGGCGAAGCCGACGTCCCGTGAATCGTCCTCCTCGGAACGCGCGATTCGTTCCTGGACTGAGTTAATTAGCATCCTCCTAAAGACGGAGCGCAAGTCGATCTGCTCGGGAACCGGCGGCGTGCGGGATGGCGGGAAATATGATGACATCGACGACACTGACATTCGTTACGGGCGATGGTGCAAGAACCAGTCAACTATCCTCCGAGCACTCAGTCCACATAGGCGATACCGCCATCCACCGGCCGTCGAACGTCGATTCTCTTGTAGAGCGCATCCTCGCGGACCCGCCTGAGGGCGACGCGAATTTCGCCGAGAATCTCCCCTGGAAGCGAGCTGATGGAAAGGGCGTCGGAAAGTACATCCGCGAGCTCTTCGGCGCCCTCGTCACGCAGAATATCCGCGAGTTCCCGTACGAGAGCGAACAGCTCCTGGTTGCTGACTATGATCATCAAACCATCACCGAATCAAGAAACCACGCATTGAAACACTTTCGAGATTAATCACGGTCTCGATTGCGCCGCCACCATTCGCACCGCGACCTGGAGCTTCCCGTGCGACGAACAGCGTGCCAGGCCGCAGGGTCGCTGTCTCCACGAGGTCGAACGCAACATTCTTAGCCGGGATTCCGTACTTTGCAACGTAGCCGGGGCCCAGGGCGTTCTCAAGGGACCAGCACTGCGCTTCAGGACCGGCACTCCGGCTTCGATGAGCCCGCTTTGTTCGTAACCCCTTGCTCTACGTCCGGACTGGAGCAACACTGCGAGTCAGGTCACGACGATCAGCGTTCCGGCGGGCACGACGATTTATGAAGGCGCAGCGGCAGCGCAGGGTGGTCTCGTCGACGGTGGCAGCCAAGTCTCTATTCCGCGGGTTAATCCTGCATGGATGGTCCCATGAGTAATGTGCCGTCCTCGAAAGCGATCCGGACGCCGGCGGAGCTTGTCTACATCCTTCAGGAGCTCAAGCAGGCTGTCGCGGCCGGATACATTGAGCAGATTCGCCCGGATCCATCCCCATTTGCAACCGACTCATCCGTCGAAGACATTGAAGAGGCCGGCCCTTGGCCGGACTACATCGAACTCCGCTTCCGTGCGCCAAGAGACGGGGCACGCTACATGCTGTCCGTTGATACGTATCACGGCGCCGGTGGAACATGGGGCCCGGAGTAGCTGCGCCTACCTGCCGGTCCCGAGCGCCGCACGTTATGCTCGCGAGCGTCCTGGCTGCGGCTCCTGCTTGACTACCGAAGACCGCACCTCGGCACGCTCGAGAAGGTTCGATTCGTTATTAACGAGGCGGGTTTTGCTGTTGTCCGGGTGTAACGCGGGAGATGGACTCGGATGAGCGCGTCATAGGAGGTATGCGTCGAGAGGGACTCCCCGAGGACTGTGTCGGCCGCCGCGCGAATCGCTGAAACGTTCGTTCGCGTGCCGAAGGCGTTCCAGTTCGGAGCCGAACGGTAGTCGCTGCAAGGCGGCGCTGGCATTCGAGTAGATTGCCCTTGAAGTCGAAGGCCGCGTTGTAGACGCCGCCTCCGCTCTCGAGTGCCACGTAGATTTGGCCTCGGGCGTTTAGCGCGAACGCCTGGGAATGTAGCTCACCATCGACTGTGCGCTCGACGAGGCACCCGGCCGTCGTGGGCGAGGACACCGAGAAGTGTGGCGGCCGCTGAAGCGCGTCATGTGTCCGTCGCACCACGAAGCTGGATCTCCAGCTCAGCGATCTTGACGGCCTCGAGGTGCTCCGCCGCTCTCGAGGGACTCCCACCCGCGTGATCGTCGTCGCCGGCCACCGCATCATCGCCGCCGGCGCCGAGGCCATTCACCTCGGCGCCATCAACTTCGTCCGGAAGCCGGTCGACGCCCCTGCCCTCCTCCCGCTCATCAAGGACGCCATCGCCAGTCGGCTAGCGGCGAACCACAAGGCGACCATCGGCGCCGCCCCGCTCGGGATGGCGGCAGGGCACCGCCCTTGAGAAGCCCGCGGATCGGAAGGCAAAACCCACCGGAGAGAGCGGCCTCGTCACCGGCGAGAGCGACGCTGGCAAGAAGCTGATCGCACGGGCGCTTCACCAGGAGAGCACCCGCGGCCTCGGGGCCCATCGTCGCGATCAACAGCGCGCAGGCCGATCTCTTCGACGCCGATCGCTTCCGATATAAGAAAGGCTCGTTCACGGACGCGAGCCAGGATCGCCCCGGGCCCTGCCGCAAGCCGCCGGACGATCGCTCCTCCCGAGCTGCCGTTCAAGATCCTCCGGTTGCTAAAGACTCGCACAGTGCGGACCGTCGGCGGCATGCGGAGGTCCCTATCGACCGCCGCGCAATGGCCTCCCTCGCCGTAGGCCGTGCGCTCGGCCGGCCGTTCGAACCCGCTCTCCTTCACGAAGAGCCCCGCAGGTCGGCGACGCTCGTCGTAGGACACCCGACGCTCGAAGCGCCGGCTGTCCTACGCGCGGATAGGCTGCCGGGTCCAGCGCTCCCTGGGGTCATTCCTGGCGAGCGCTGAAACCGCGGAGGCCAACTTCATCGGTCTGGACCCACGCTCACAGGCATGGTCCCGACAAAATTGAAGCCATGTCGGTCACGGCCACGATCCGACCTTCGTAAAAGAGCCTCGAGCCGTCATAACCGACGATGAGATCGCCGCCGCGGCAGGAGCAGGCCAAGACCTGAAACGATGACCTGTCCGCGACCGCCATCTCGTCCTCATTACTCCAAGCCTCCCAGCGATAGTAGACTCGGGCTGAATCAACCCCGTAGCCACACCCAATCATCGCAAACGATCTTGGGTCGCGAACTCCCATGCCTTCCCAGGTATACGCAATTCGACCGTTCGCCGCCGACTGGAGGTAGACGTCGTCCACATCAGCCACATATCTCTCACTGCATTCACTACCTTCCTCCGGCTTTTTATATCGAAAGGCGCTCGCATCAAACACTTGCTCGAACTCCGAAGGCGGAACACCTGGCTCATGACGGACGATTCTGGAATGTTTTGCTCGAAAGCCACCCGCGACCCAGTCAGCGTCGACATGGCGCACTTCGATTCGCCTACACCGTCCACCGCCGAGCACCGACGGCAAGGCACCTGCCTCGCGTACTGCCGGCCCGACGCTCTTTGCACCTGCGCATCCGACCAAGCCTACAATCGAGAGCCACCAACCGAAGCCAAACAGAAAACAATTACGCATCAATCCTTCCTCCTTCTGCTGCGGACCCCAGAATAAAAGAGAAAGTCCTCACCAGGAACTCCGCGCGCTACAATTTCCTCAGGCCCAGGGAGAACGCTCGCTCTATCACCAGGTGCAGGTTTCGACCAAAGCGGGAAAGCCATGTTCTTGTACTTACCATAGTCGCGCGAGTAGCGATCCTCTTGTCCCGTGTACTCAGGGAGGCCCCTGGGGCCCTTTACCGGACTCACCCAGTGGGTTGCGCCGTTACCGTGACTGTCGCGAGTCGGATCATTTGCTTTTGGATTCTGGTCCGATAGCCGAGAGGTGGCAGCACGAAGACTCTGCGTGAACTGAATGAGAAAAGTCTTTGCGCTGGAAGGGTCCTTCTCATACTGCGCCCATCGCTCACTGAGCTTTCGATAGTGGGAAACCTCGCGCGGATTCGGCTCGAGGGAGCCGCCAAACTGCTCCACTCGGTTCATCCACGCATAGGCGATGGCAAGCTTTGCTTCGTGATTCTTGGTTCCGGCCTCGTTGACGATGACATTGGCCAATGTCAGCAGATCTTCAGCCGGCACATTTTCGGCGGCCTCGAACGCAGACTCCAACTCTTGTCGCAATGACTTCCATTCCTGGATCGCCTTATAGTAGGTATCGTCCTCATCCTTAAATTTTTGGCCCTTGCGTGCGGCGGAGTCTCGGTGGTGTTGAAGGCCCTTTTTGAATTCCGCCTGCCGCTTATCCATATACCCGGTGAGCTTTGCGCGGAACGCGTCCTTGCTCGACGTATCTTTGGCTGCGGGGTCGCGCTGGGTTGTTTCAGGTTCAGGTTGGCTTTGTGCTCCCGTCAGATCGCGGCGGTTAAGGGGATTATTTCTCACGTACACGTACAGGTTGGTGCCGTCTACAAACCCCTTCGGGTCGCAAGCCGCCCATCTGGCGAACCACGGCACGTAGTACCGCGCTCCAAAGTAGGAAAGCCCCGTCTCCTCGTCCCGCTCCTTTCCCGTAAATCGGTACCGCTTGAGGCTCACCTCGACAGCGCTTCGGCCAGCCTGGAAGGACGTCGTTCCGTAAGGGTGGTACTCTTCGTAGGCGATCAACGCTCCGTTGCCGTCGAGCTCGACCGCTGATGAGCCGAGGTGGTTCCCAAGCTGGTACCGCAGCATGGCAGCAGGGACGCTGACCGGACTTCCGATCTGGACAGTCTGGGTCTCGACGAGCGCGATTCGCTGCTGGTCATCCGCGATATGCAGCGACTCGCGCTCGAGGCTGACGCCGCTGCCGGTGTACTCACGGTAGATCTCGAAGCCGTCGAGGTACAGCCGCTCCTTCTGCCTGGCGCCGTTCTGCGACTCAATGACCTTCCGCAACCGCTGCCCAGTGCCGTCGTAGACGTAATACGCCTTGCCGCCGCCTCCCAGGTCGACCTGCTGCAGCTCATCCTTGAAACCCCAGACCATGGCAGCGAGGTGAGGCATCGAGGTCATGTTGCCGTGGTCGTCGTGTGTGTAGGGCTCGACCTGGCTGACTCCGTTGCCGACGGTGGTCCTCGTCAACCGGTTGCTCTGCTTGCCCGCCTCGAGCAGGCTGTCCTCCTCGTACCCGTAGCTGCGGGTCCACCCGCCGCCGCTGAACCGGTGGACGAGCGCCTCGAAGTTGCCGACGGGATCGTACTCGTAGCGCTCGGTGTAGTTGCGGAGCGCTTGCAGGTCGTTGGGATGCGCTCGATTGCCGGCGAAGGGATGGTCACGGAAGTCGCCGTTGGGCGGGCTGAAGTCGAACGCGTTCTGTCCGATGTGCTCGCGTCCCTGGGCCTCGATGAGGCGGTAGACGGCGTCGTAGGTGAACGCGCTGACAGGCTCGACGCTTTGACCGCTGTGGATCAGGGTCTTGAGCGCGGCGTCCTCGATCCGTGTGAGGTTGCCCACCGGATCGTAGGAGTAGCGCAGGTCCTGCACCACAGAATGGTCGTGGAAGAGCTGCGACGCGGTGGCATCGGGACTTGCGGGGCGGGTCGTCCGCAGGCGCGCGAGGCGAAAGGTGAACGGGTCGTACTCGTAGGCAGTGGCCGCACCGTTTCCGTACTCGATCCGCTCGCGCTGTCCCTTCGCGTTGTAGTCGATGTTCGTGACAATGGCCGTTCCCGCGGTGGCACCGCGGAGGTGCACGTCCACCTTGTCGAGGAGGTTTGCCTCGTTGAAGGTGGGACGATATACGCTCTGGTCGGGTGAGGTGGCGGTAAGCGGGCGGTTCAGCGCATCGAAGGTCTTGCGGCTCGTGAAGGCGCCATCGGTCGCCGCGGGGTTCTGCAGCCAATCGACCGCGACCTTGTATGCGGGAAGCAGCTCTCGCCGCTGCTCGAGCAGGTTCCCCTTGAAGTCGTACGCGACGCAGGTGACCACGCCTGCGGCGTCGGACTGCCGGAAGACCCGCCCCCGGTGGTTGGCGGCGTCGCCCTGCCCTTCGCCGTAGACCGTGCGCTCCGCGAGCCGCTCAGGCCCGCTCTCCTTCACGAAGAGCCCCGTGGGGCGGCGAAGCTCGTCGTAGGTCACGCGACGCACGAAACCCCGGCTGTCCCACCCGCGGATGGGCTGCCCAGTCGCGTCGCTCAGCGTCCAGCGCTCGCCACCCTCCATGCTCGCTTGGTGGACCCGGTTGCCGAGGAGGTCGTAGGCGTAGCGCATCACGGCGCGCCCGCGCTCGTCGACTATCGGGTTGCCCTGCGGGTCGACCGCCTTCTTGACGGCGTCGCGCACGGCCCGCTCGTTGCCCTCAATGTCCAGGTCGACCCGGATCGCGAAGCGGTCGACCGTGCCGTCGAGCGCGTGGCCGGGGCAGACGACTTTATTGTGCGCGAGGGTGAGGAAGACACGGCCGAGAACGTCGAGGTGAGCCGTGGTCGGCGTGTCTGCATGCGCCTCCGCCTTCAAAGCCGCATCCCGCTCGGCCGCGCCCATCGCGCCGCCGATCCGCTGCGCGTGCCACGTCTGCCAACCCGCCGGCTGGGTCTCGAAGTACGCCCGCACGTAGTCCCCGATGTCAGGGTCGGTGCGCGGATCGCCGGTCTGGCTGCCGCTCGATGCAACCGTGTCGTTCACGTCGAAGGTCGTCTGCTGCCAAGGGTCGAAGACGACCTTCTCGTAGGAGTGGTTGGGATGCAGCGTGGCGACGACGCGCTCGACCGGATCGTAGAAGAGCACGGGGCTGACCCCGGTCTCAGCGACCTCCGGCTCGCGCTCGTAGAGGTGGGTCGCGCTGAAAAACGGCTCGTACTGCTTGACCGGCTTGCCCTTGTTGTTGAAGACCGTGCGCCCCGTGCCCACCCAGCGCAGGGCAGTGCTCCCTTCCTCGACGCTGCCTTGCGCGTCGCGAACGAGCTCGCCCGGGCGAACCTCGCCGCTCGGCAACTTCACAAGCGCCCCACGCCTGGGCGCGTTGCCGGCCTCGGCCTGGACCTTCTTCTGGAGCTCACGGCCGAACCCGTCCGAGAAGGAGAAGCTGAGCTGGATCCTTGTGAGCCCGTCGCGCGCCGGCTCGAAGTGGGTCTCGCGCGCGAGCGTGCTGGCGAAGGGAGGCTGCCCGGCCCGCCAGTAGCGATCAAGATCGTAGACGATGCGGGTGGTGGCCTCGCCCAGGAGCAAGGCGGCCTCTGCTCGAGGATCGGCGATGAACGCGCGGAGCTGGGCCAGCGTAGGATCCGCGGCGGAGCCCTCGAGCCGGTCGCCCAGCGACTGCCCGGCCTTGCCCATCACCGCAGTCGCGACCACCATCCCCAGCGCATCGAACGCAGACGCCGTGCGGTTGCGGTTGGGATCCGTAATCTCTCGAGGCTGCAGCACGCGGTAATCGTACGCGGCCGAAACAGAGTTTCCAACCGCGTCGGTGGTCCGAGTGACGAGCAGGTCGTAGGGGTCGTGGTCGATCGACGCCATCTGGCCGAAGGCGTCCGCGACTTTCCGCGGGACGAAGAAGTGCTGACGCGCCGTGCTCAGCTCGGCGGCCGCGGTGACCGAACGGGTGGTCGTGTTCGCTCCCGGGTCGAAGAAGACCCGACCGGACGGGATCCACCAGCCGCCGTCCCACGCGACGTACCCACCTTGATCGATTCCTTTTCCTTCGAGCAGCGCGCTCGGGGTCGGTAGCAGCGCCTCGTCGGGCTGGCCGGGCTGCCTTCTGGTGAAGACGTGAGCCACGAGTGAAGGCGTCAACGCCAGCTTGTACGCCTCGCCCGCCAAGGCCTTCGCCTCGACCTTGCCGAGTGGCGACAGAGCGCTAAGGTCGTCTTTCCGGTAGAGCGTCCGCTCGTGCTTGATGAGCCGCTTCTGCTTCCGGGTGACGTTGGCCTCGAGCTCGAAGGCGATCTCCGCTGCAGACGCGAGCAGCGCGAAGCCACCCCGAGTCCACTCCTCGAAGCTGAACCGGTCCCCCGTCTCCGGCGCGAAGCCCGTCAGTTCGTAGGTACAGGACTCGGCTGGGACAGGCGCGCGGTGATGCCCGGCCGCCAGAACCGTATCGGGGACCTCGTTCTGCGTGTAGGCGCTCTCGGTGTAGGTGATGAGCCGCCCAGACTGCTTGGCCTTGTCCTCGGCCGTGAGTGCCGGGTCCGCGGACGGCGTGCGCCGGCCATAGGCGATGGCGAGAGACTTGAGGACATTGCCGAAGGCATCGACCTCAAGCGTGAGCGCGTGGTTGACACGAGGGTCAACGGAATTGCGCTCGTAGTGATAGGTGAGGACCTCACGGGGATGAGTGAAGAAGACCGCGTGGCGATTGCCCCGCCTTCGCTGGACAGGTGCGACCGTAAAATCCTGCTCGACGACCGTATAGGGCGTCGCCGCCCGCACCTTCACCTCGGCTGGGGAGTTCTCATCGGCGTCGAGGGCGTACACCTCCTGACGGAGCATCATGCCCTTGAGCGCCCGGCACGCCTCACGCTCCTCCTCGATCGTCAGCCCATCCGGCAGGACCGTGCCCGGAAGCAGCCGCTCTCGCGCCTGATCATCGTTTAGCCCCGGCTCACGGTAGTATTCGCCGAAGTCGTCGTCGTCGAGGAGACCAGCAAAGAAGTCGGAGACGCGATCCCGCCCCACGTAGATACCCGTGTGAAACCAGGTCTTCGTCAACACCGGCGGGACGTGCGAAGCCACGTCGACGTTGGTCGCTCCGAGCTGCACGCCCTCGGCGAAGGCCGCGAACTCCTCGGTGTCCTTCTGCTCGACCATCCCGAAGCCACGGAACTCCCGTTCCACGCCGTCGAAGTATCCGTGGTGGTACACGTACGAGGTTACGAACCGATTGCCGCTGATTCCATCGAAGGTCGCCACTCGCTCGACGACGTGCACCGGAAACGGCAGCCGTGTGATCCACGGCTGGCCCGCAGCCTTGTCCGCCAAGTAGAACGTCGTGGAGGACGCGTACTCGACGATCATTTCTGCGCCGAGGTTGTTGGTCGAGCGCACCAGCAGATGCGGCTTCTGCCCACCCATGAGGTCGATGTATCGGAGCGGACGTCGCCTGTCGCCGGGTAGCGGCGAGGACCAGACCAAGCACGCCGTTCCGTTTCCGAGCAGATCGGCAGTCGATATCGTCGAGAGATTGCTGATGCGCGGGAAGGTTGGAAGATGCCTAGCCTTGCTCCAGCCATTGCCCGACAGGTTGAAATAGATGCGTGCGCCGTCGCGATGCAGGTAGATGATGTCGGTCGCTCCCGATCCATCGACGTCCGCGAGCCGAACTCGCCGCTGATCGAACTGGTCCGGGTTGTCGAACGATGGCGCATCGTCCATGGTCACTTTTGCGCCGAAACGCCCATATCCGAGATTCGGCCAATAGCAGACCTCACCGTTTCGAATCCGCACCAAGTCGGTGAGACCATCGCCGCTGAGATCGGCGAGAAAGATCGATTGCGTCTGGTCAGAGAGCACCAAGCGCGGCCCGCGCTCCTCGTCGTGCGGCGGATGGACCTTGCGCGCTGGACCGAATCCGTCCCCAGCGAGGGAAGGATACCACGTGAAGACGTCGTCCTCGGTGATCAGGATGTCCGCGTGGCCGTCTCCATCGAGATCGACGAAGCGCAAGTCGGGGTCGTCCCAACGAAGGTTCGGCAGGGATCGAAACGGGCGAAACGTCGTCCAGTTCGCGTCCTGGGTCCGCTCATAGAAGCCCGGCGTTGGGCCTCCGAATGACACCACATCGAGCTGGCCATCACCCGAAAGGTCGAGAAACTGGGTGCCGCCACCCGCCATCGCGAACAGCGACGGATTCGTGCGAACGACCTGAGGCGCACCGAAGCGACCTTCACCAAGATTGGGCTTGTAGAACCACGCCCCCGCCTGTGCCGTCAGGATCCCCGAGACGCCCTCTCCATCGAGGTCGACCCACTGGTAGGTGGAGCCGTCGACACCAATAGGCAAATCCTCCAAGGAATCGGCGTCGAGGTCCCGAATCTCATCTTGAATCTTTGCCTTGCTATACTCGAACTCGAGCGGCGGCAGCGACCTCTTCAAGTAGCTGATGTACTTGACACCCCCGCGTTCGACGACCGCCCGCCCATCGCGCACATACCCCGACTGCTCGATGGACTGAATGAACGAGGCGAACCGCGTGCTCCCCTGGTGGCCGAGCTCAGCATCGATCGCCGGAGAACTCGAGTAGTCCAGATCGTTGTACTCGAACTCAATGGAGCGAACCAGGCAAGGCTCGTCACCAAGCTCCGCGAGCCGATCCTGATTTAGCTCGGGAAATCGATGGAACATGAGGGCTCGCCGGCATCGCCGGTGCGAACGGACCTCGAAGCCCGCTCGGTACGACGAGAACGGGTCCGGCCGCACCGACCAAACGCCGTCTGTCTTCCATGAGGCATTGACGAGCTGGTGTTGCGCATCGGCAGGCTGCGTCTGGGCGAGCGGAAGCTCTTCGTAATGGCCTTCATCGTAGTCAAACACCACCTCGAAGAGCCAGGGAACGCGTGAGAGATCCGGCTGAACGAGGCGTGACACCCGGTTCCCGTACCTGACCCGCTTCAAGTAGCGATTTGCCGTACCGACGCGATTGCGCTCGTTGGCCAGTGCTCGATCGACCCCGGCATCGTTTTCGGCCGCGTACTCATAGACGATCGCGTTGCCCTTGTCATCGTAGCTCGCACAGATGAGCCAGCTGAAAACTCGCGTCGGATGAGTCGGATCGGGCTCCGATGGATCGGAGATGCGAGAGTCGTTCTCGAGGCCATAGAGGGTCGTGATGTTGTCGCGCGAGATCGAGCGCCAGTGAATCTCTCCCGTATCCTGATTCGCCCATCGCTCGATGCGGGCAAAGAGTCCCTCGACGCGCGGGCAGTAGCGATGAATCGTAAAGCCCGGGGCGCTTACTCCGTCCTCGGTCCTGGTTCCATCCGCCTCGAGGGCGGGCACCAGGTCTTCGGCGCCAGAGAGGACGTAGACGTCCGACTCAGCGGCGTCGTCATACTGAGGTAGCCTCTTGTCGGTCTTGCGGGTAATGGATGGGAGCGACAGCGACCAACCGAAACCAAAGGGGCC
This sequence comes from Vulgatibacter incomptus, assembly GCF_001263175.1. Lineage (GTDB taxonomy): Bacteria > Myxococcota > Myxococcia > Myxococcales > Vulgatibacteraceae > Vulgatibacter > Vulgatibacter incomptus. Next base: position 3,239,421 of record NZ_CP012332.1, read on the forward strand.
ATTGCCAGCTCCAGAATCGTAGGTCAGTTCGAGCTGTGGGCCGAACCCTGATCGACCACGGCTCGTCGGGATCGGAACCGTCATCGAGCCAGTGCCCGTGACCGGGTTGGCCGCGAATTTCTCACCCATCCCCCGAATGGCGCCGCCGCCCGTGGGAAGGGATATCGTCGGGACCAAGCTCGAGGAAGGCCCCAAATTGTTTCGAGCCGAAGACGCAGTTGATCCCCTCGCGTCCATCGCGCGATCAGCTGTTGCCGCGCCGCTCGACGCGATCTTTTCGCGCTCGTCGTATACTGGCATAATAACACCCCAATCTTAAATAGGCACGTACAGTCGAAGCTTAATACTTCAAGTTGATTGCAACAAAATCTGAGACTTGTCGGCTCTCATGACTTGTATGTGGGTGCCGGAATGCGCCGAGGCGGACGTGGGCAGAGCCCAGACAGCTCTCTCGGAAGACCTCCCGGAGGGATTCATTCAGCGGGTACGCCCGGTATACGAGCCCGTTCGCTTCCTGGAGCCACGAGAGCGTCGCCTTCTGCTTCGACGTCAGAGTCTCGCGGTTCTTCTAGAGCGCACGCGCGACCAGGTCGCTCTCCTTCTCGAATTCCCAGTCCTCGATAGCGACGTGCTCGACTCCGGGCAGCCGCTTCCATGCCCTGTAGATGGACGCCACGTTGCCTCGCCGCCTGGTTGGGCCCAAGACAAGCCCAATCCAGCGGGATTCACGTGGCGTCCACTACGATCTCCCCTCCTGGCCGATCTACGATAGTATCAGGAGAGCCGAATTTTCAGCCTCAGCCAGAAGCGCCCCAGGTAACGGCGAGCCAGAGATCACTCACCTTGTCGTCGAAGTAGAGCTTGATATCGCCCACCGGGTTCGCGGGGAAACCCTTGAACTGGCCCTTCAGCAAGGTCCCCACGGTTTCGTCCGGATTGAGGGTATCGCCATCGGACCCGTCGGGGCTGGCGGACACTTCGACCCTCGCGTTGCCGCTGAGCGCGAAGAGATCGGCCCGCTGCACGCGACCGAGGAGGCCCTTGCTCCAGAACGGATAGTGTTCGGGGCCAAGCTTGAACTCCAAGGCGAATCGCTGGCCGACGCTGGGAACCTGCGCCTGGAACCTCGCCCATTCGCTCGGGAACTCATCTCGGATCGAGAACAGGCGGACGGATCCGGCGGCGCTGGACGCGGCGATTAGCTCCTTCAAGTTCGAGACGGCCTTATCTCGGAGCAACGACCCGCCTTCACGAGCGGTATAGCGGACGTGCAGGATGACATCGCTGATCGTCTCGAAGTCGAACTGGACCGGATCCCCCTTGGTCGGGTTCCCGGGCAACTCGAGCTGCCACTCGCTGTCCGCGCCCGAGTTTTCGAACGGTAGATACCGCTCGTCGCGCAAGTTCGTCTCGAACAGGCCGCCGTCGTTCTGCGCCGAGCTCGTGACGATCGACTGTACGCTGCCGAGATAGTCTTCGAAACGATCGTCTTCCGCGCCGTCGCGAGCGTAGGCGCCGTCCTTGAGGATCGGCGTCTTCCGAATTCGGCTCTTGAGAAGGCTCAGCGTGCAGTTGACGCTCGCATACGGTCCGCTCACGCACGGGATGCTGACACCGACCGTCTTGATGCGACGGAAGAAGTGGCCCGGCCAATCCATGTCGAAGAGAGCCTCGGGAAGCTCCACTGTACAACGCCCCGTCCTCCTGAGGCTGAGGAGAGCTCGGGGATCTACCTGGAGCAAGCTCACATGTTTGGTCATCTCGTACTCGCGGTGGTTCAGCTCGTGGTACGCCACCTCCATTCGCTTGACATCGAGGGCGAGCTTCTCGCCGGCCAGGAGGCCCTCGTTTCCGGCGAGGTAACCGAACTGGAGGAAGGTCTGGTCCCGGTTCCCGAGCTCGTGCTGCAAGGCGCGCTCGGCTCGCTTGGCGACGTCGAAGGCGAGCTGGAAGCACTGAGAATAGAGCCCCTTCACCTCTCGCTTCATCCAGGCGTAGAGCGCCTTGTTCGTCTTCTTCCCCGAAGACTGCGTCCCCTCTTCGTTCAGGAAGCGATCGATCTCTCCGGCCTGCTCCATCTGCTTCCGATGGCTCTTCAGCTCCTGCTCGGCGATGGCTTCACGAAGCTGCGCGGCACGGAGCTGCTTGAAGGTCTGGGCGATCTCGCCGGCCGCCAAGTTGCTCTGGAACGCCCAGTCCTGTTCGCGCCGGCTGAAGGAGCCCACCCGGGCTGAGTTGGAGGCCTCGAAGGTGAGCTTGTCGGCGTCTGCCCGCGCATAGCTCGCCCAGAACGACATCACGCGTGACGCCCCGGAACCGCCGTAACTCGTGCTAGTTCCCACACCCAAGGGCGCCAGGTTGATCGAGAATTCAGGGATCGTGCTAAGCCCCGCGCCCACCTGTTCCTTCGCCGAGGCAGACCGGCTCGAGTCGCGAGCTTCCGACAGCCTCTTGATCTCGGCCAGTTCGTGGCTGCTGACGATCTTCCCGCCCGACTCGCCAAGGGACGAGGCAATGTCGATCTCGATGTCACGCAGGGCGCCCACGGGCTCGGTCATCGCGAACTTGAGCTTTTCCAGGCTCTCTCGATCCAGCTCATCCAGTCCCGGAATCGCCTGCTCGATCTCGTCGGGCCCCTTTCCGAGCTGCAGCTCGTAGTAGGAGTAGCGCTGCACGGCGAGTTCGAGGGACTTGATCAGCCCTTCCTTCGCCTTGATGGCCTCCTGAAGTTGGCCGTACTTGATTTGCTCCGCCATCCCCAAGACCGTGCGCTCATGCTTCGCGCGCAGGATCGCGAGCGACTCGCCGTCTTCCTTCTCCATGGCCGAGAGAAGGCCACTCCCGAGCGACTTGACCTCCTGGACGAGCTCGTTGGCCTTCTGCACCAGGACCTGGAAGCGGACCAGGGGCAGGGGCTGGCTCAGGCCATTGACGATGCTCCCGACATCAAGACCGGCGGCGGCGGCTCGGGCCAGGAGCGCCGGATCGATGGGCGGCTCGAAGAGCGCGAGCTGTCGAAAGACTCCCTGGAGGTTGAGGCTGTTGCGGATCTTGAAGAGACGATCCGCGACGGTGTCCCAATATCCGAGCAGCTTGTCGTTCCGCGGGACCCCGAAGTAGAGCGCCTTCCCAAGGCTGCGGATCGTGGCGACGTGCGCGCTCGATCCCGAGGTCTCCGTCGGGAAGGGCAACACGGCGAAGGGGATATCCGCCTCTACTTCTCGCATCACCGTCCCGAACTGCTTGAGATCCTTCCTCAGGTTTACGTAGGTCTGCGGGCGGACGGAGCCCACCTTCGGTACGGCCTCCGGGCGGGGGCCCAGGATGTTCGCCGCCAACACATAGACCATGAGAGCTTCATCGATGGCCTCGCCGGTATCCTGCCGGAACAACGAGTCCCCCCAGGCGATGAGGTTGTCCAGGTAGGCCATGACCGTCTTGTACATGTAGGCCGGGTGGCGATACCGGGCGATGACGTGCGGCCGGAAGGGCGCGTTGCTCCAGGCTTCAATGCTTCGTACCGTCTCGTTTCGAAGCTCCTCGTCGGCGCCGGTAGCGAGGTTGACCAGGAGGTCCTGGATCTGCCTCACGTCCGCCGACTGGAACGGACGAACCTTCCAGAAGCGTGCGGGGGTCGGGCCCTCGCTGTCATCGGTCGGGTCGAAGAGGTAATGGAACCACTGCTGGGCTTCCGCGAAGCGCTGGTTCTGGCTCAGATGGATGGCGATGGCGAGCGGCGCGTGAAAGAAGACTTCCCAGTTGTAGGCCGAATAGGCGCCGCCCGAGGAAAAATCGAGCTCCTTGGCTGGATACGGCTTCAAGACGAGGCGCGACGGGTCATACTCTTTCTGGAAAAAAGATCCATCATAGAGTACGGGCCGCTGCTGGCTCTTAACGAACACCACTCGCGTGCCACTAGCGATTTCGATCTGCGATCCGCCTCTCGCTACGACCGAAGTGCTCGCGGGCAACGTCGCCGACCTGCCGTCCGGGAGCGTGACCGACGTCGCCCCTCGCAGCTTGACCTCCACGCCGCTCACGAGGATGCCCGCCTGCCTCGGGTTCAAAACGATGTCCGAACCTGCGTGCGGCGTCACGCCAATCCCGTCAATCAGGATCACCGCCGCGGGCGCCCCGACAGACGCAGACGGCGTGCCACCCACGGCGAGCGCCTTCGCGGGCGTCAGCGTGATCTTCTGGCCACCCGAGAGCGTGGCCTCGACGCTCGCGAGGAGCGTGATCTCGGACTGTGCGCTCAGGTTGACGATAGCGTCCTTCGGCAGAGAGACCTCCACGCTTCCCGGGAGAGAGATCCCGCCCTTCACGTAGTCCGTGTCCGCCGCCTGGAGCCCCCGCACGCCGCCGCGGAGCAACCTTTGGACGAGCTGGCCGATGTAGGGGTGGGAGTGAGAATGGAACCGATAGCGGACGTCGCGATCCTGGATGACAACGTACTTCGCGTCCTTCTTTCCGTAAATCGCCGACGCGATGAACCAAGTCTCTGCTTCTTTTTGATTGATATACTGTAGATTAGAATTAAAACGTTCCATGGCTTCTCTCCTGATCGCTACTTAATGGCTTTGCTGGACGAAACACCGGAAATCGCTGCGAGATGCTCCCCGAGCGCGGCGTTCATGCCGGCAGGCCCGACGAGATTGAGTCCTCCCGCGGCGCTCGTGAGGCCGGCCTGCGCGAGGGCCTTCGCGTCGCCCACGAGACGCCCTGTGTCGCCCGCCGGCAGACTGCTCGCGGGATGGACCGGCACGGTCACCTCACCCGACGCGACGGCCGTGGCGAGCTCCTCGTGAGCGAGAACTCGGACGTCCAGACGACCTCGCGCGCCGATGGGGTTGTTGTCGTAAAGGATGGCCGTCCCGGAGTTCACCAGCCAATCCGATCCGTCCTGCACCTGCCGCTTAGAGTAGGGATCGGGATTAATCCGAACCGACACGATCGGACCCGCTAGGTCCGGAATTGGGAACTGCTTGTGTACGAACGTCTTGTCGAGGTCCAGCAGCTTGAGAGGCCCGGGCATGCGCGTCAGCCATTCATCCCACTCCTCGACCGTTCGCTCCGTTACCCGTGGCTCGACGAAGAGCGTGTTCCTGGAGTCTTGATAGAAGATCGGCTTCGTCAGCGCGGCGACCTCATTGAGGCCCGCCTTGATGGCAGCCTTCACCGCGGTCGGATCGCGAGCAGCAATCGACGCGAGATCCGGATGAAGATCGATGTCGTGGTCGGCAGTCAGGATCGAGTGCTTCCCGGTATTACCCAGGATGGCAAGCGGCTTCTTTTCTCCGGTCGAACTAGACTGTGACGTCTCCCTATGGGGCGCAAAACTCACGGTGAACTGGCCGCCGTCTGCCTTGCCTAGATACTGCGTAGCATTAATAATGCTCGAACTATACACGTTGTCGGGCACCTCCTTTCGTTTCCTCTTCTCTGGGAGGCTATTCCGGCTCTCGAGATAGAATGCATTCTCAAACGGGTCGCCCAGATGCACGAAGACGCCACGCTCCTCCCCGGCCTCCCCATCGCGTTCCTTGGAGACATGAACGGAGATGGAGCGGATGTCCTTGTCGAACTTGTTGCCGTCGCGCCATGTAGCCGTGATCCGCTGATCGTCCAACGTCGAGGGCCCGCCGGACTCCCGCGTCAGCCACTCACCGTTGAGATACTCGCTCCAATGAAGCTGCGCCTCCAGATCGGACTCGACCTTGACAGTGAGGTCCTCTGTGTCCGTGAGATCCAATGACTCCGAAGCCCTCTGAGCCGGCTTCTCGACGAAGGTGACCCAGAAGAGGTAGAGCCTGTCACGCCAGACTACCGGCGCGAGGTGGTCTCCCTCGATCTCCGCGGTCACGGGCTCCCAGGGGGTCCACATCTGGCCCACGTACCGACGATAGAAATACTTGTACGGCTCGGCATATGTGCGCCCGATGACGTGCAGCGTATTCTGTGCAGGATCAATCTTATTCTCGATGTGCATGGCCACGATGTTGAGCCGTGCGAGCTCTTCGAGCTTTCGGAGGTAGGCGAGGAACGCGTCCTCGGCGAGATCGTTGGAGACGTCACCCGAAAGCAACGTGCTCTCCAACTCTCGGAAGATGTGCGTCTTGTCGTCGCGGAATTCGGGCTCGAGCCAGTTCTCGGGGAAGAGGAAGATCTTGCGGTTCGCCTCCCAGACCCTGTAGCGCTTCATCCACTCCCACTGGGCGGCGTTGATGAGGCCAGCCGGCGGGACGTCGGCCTCGAGATTGAGCAGGCATCTCTGGACGAAGAGCTGCACCGATGCGGTCGCGAGCCGAATTCGGGACGTCTGGATGACGGGCTCCATGCCCGGATCGATGAGGAAGTACTCGTAGAGCTGCTCCAAACGGGTAAAGCCACGCTGGTGCATCACGTAGCTGGACAGAGCGTCGCGCTGGCGCTTGCGCAACTTGTCGAAGATCGGCTTTGCGATCCGCTGCCACTCTTCCGGCTCGGAGCCGGCCTTGATTGTGTCTGCAAGATCCCTCGCGATCGCGAAGCTCTGACCGGAATCTCTGTTGTCGACGATCCGGGTCCAGCCGACCACCGAGGCCACCGAGACGCCGATGCGCTCGATCGCCTCCAGGGCCTCCCACAGCCGCAGCAAGGGTCGTTCGTTGTCGAAGTCCGATAGGGTCTGGAGCGCCTTCGCGGCGTCCCTCACCACGTCGCTGTCGCGGCGGGCGAGCTTGGCGATGGTTGCATAGACCTTGCCGGGGTCACCAATTTCCTTCCCCGCCTCATCTGCTTTGAACACAGCGATGAGGTCATCCGTGCCCTCGGAGAGCACGCTCCTCGCCCTGACGTACCCCAGAAGTCGGAGAAACTGGTCGAACAGCTTCTTAGCGCCTTTAAGAGAAACACCTCCCGAGGAGGTGGGCAGCGCCTTTAGATCCAGGCCGCAGAATGAACTGGCGTGGGTCAGCAGGTAGCGCAGCTCACTCTCCTTCAGGCGAAGGCCCTGTGCGAGAGCCAGAACCTTCGTCAGCAACTCGACGGCGGCCTCGAAAGAACGGGCCGGGGAGAGCACGAGCTGCGACAAGGGTCCCTTGGGGAGCGTCTCACCCTGGACCCGAACCCGCGCATCGCGGCCTCCCAAATGCTGCAGCGTGATGGAGAATCTGTATGGCGTACCCGGCTCGAGCTCGAGGTACTCGGTCGGCTTACCACCCAACACAGCGCCGTCCGCACCCGCTTTGCCGCTCCAGAACTGCCCTCCGGGGAGGTGATCGAAGCGCACTTCGGCTTTCGCGTCCTTTTTGTCAAGTTCGACGAAAATGCGGTAGGCCCCCGCGGTGGGCACCTCGAGGTAGCCGTCGAACCTCGCGCTCTTCGCCTCGGCGGGCCGCAGCGGAACAGCGCCGTCTTTGAGGTCCGTATCGGCGGTCGGAACGACGAGCGTGCAGATGGCCGATCCGCTCGCATCCTCCGAAGCGAAGAACTCTACTTCCACCCCGCGTCCACGGCCCTCAGACAAAGCCGTTAGCAGGGGTTTCGGCGCGGCCTTCGGCATGCCCAACATCTGGACGTCCGTGAGCAGCGACTCGACGAGCTCCGGCTCGGCAGCCGTGTCCGCGATTAGCGCTTGGACTACGAGCTGTCGGATCAGGCGATCCTTCTGGAGGAGCTCCTCTTCACTCATGCTCTCCGGATCGGGAGGGATCGGGTGCTCGGATCGGATCCTCTCGATGCCATCGGCCAGGCTCTTAAAGAGGCCAGCCGTGTGCGCTCGGTCGGGACGATATTTGCCGGTCTCGTCAAACCGGTGCCTCAGGAGGTAGTCGAGATCCTCCACCTTGAACGAAGACTGCTTGACGTTCTCGACGGTCTCCACGAAACCAAGCGTTTCGGAAAATGGATGATCGCCTTCGATCGACGAGATCGGTCCGGAATGCAGAGGCTTGAACGGATCCAGGCCGGAGAGCTGCTTCAGGGCGATCAGCTCGGGCATGGAGAGCTTGAGTCCCCTGGCGAGGAGCGCGTACCGGTAGAGGAGCGTGACGTGCTCGAGGGAGAGCACCGCGCTATCCAGCGACTTACCCGCGTCCTCGAGGACGATCCGCACCTCCTCCGCGGTGAGCCCCAGCGCCCTCTGCAGAGCCACGAGGTGACCCTTCAAGAGGCCATATTCCCTGCCTGCCAACTGGGCGGCGTCCAATAGGAGGCCGACCATCGGGCTCTGCGAGAGCTCCGCCTTCTCTTCGTCGGTGAGCACGCCCTTGACGGAGAGGCGCTGGATCCTGCGCTCTTCATCGTACGAGAACAGAATCCTCTCCGAGTGGGCCGAATTGATCTGGTCCGCGGGCGCGACGTCCTCTAGGTGGACCTCGAACCAGCGATCCCTCGCCTTCTCCGAGATCCACGCCTCCGACAAATAGTCTCCGTAGGGATGATCGAATACGTCATCGGCCTTCAGGACCGTCGGCCGGAGGAAGAGCTGCGCATACAAGGACCCGCTCCCGAACGTCCCCAGGTTCGCCCAGATCGCGGTGAGCTTCTCGCGGCTCGACTTGCCGGTTCGGAGCGCCTCGTCCAGGCTCTTGAGGTGGGCGATGTAGATGAGGCCAGTCCGCAGCGCATTGCCGAAGGGGGACTCCGCTGGGACGAAGGTCCGAAGGGCCGCGTCGGTCTCGCCCATCGTCCAGCCGAGCTTGCGCCAGAGCCGTACGAACAGGTTCAGCCGCAGGAAGGCGTTTCCATCCGCGTTCCTTCCGTCGGCGTATTGGAGTGTCGTCGAGTCGAAATCGCAGCTCGCGGTCGGATCGGCGAGCACCAAGACTTCCGAGGACGGAATGGCCTCAAGTGCGGAGATCAGGTTCGCCCGAGTCACTCCGTGCGTATTTCCGAAGGCTAGGAGGCGCTCTTCGAACGCCTGATAATCCCGCATCGCCTGCCACTGGGCCGGCTCCAAAAGCCTCTTCTCGGAATCAGAGAGCGAGTCCGGATCCTTCTCGAGGAGAGCCTTATTCTAATCGAAGAGAACCTTGTTGTCCGGATCGAGATACGCCATGACGTCTGAGATGCCGACGCCAAGCTTGTACGCCACCGAGAGCTCCGTGAGCTTCGGGTTGACGAACGCCGTCTGAATGAGCGCGGTCAGCTCCTTGTAAGTGACGCCGAGCCGGCGCGAGAGCGCCTTCGCGGAGTTCAGGTCGATCCGCTGATGCGTACTCCCGTCCACCAGGACCGTGGTCGCATCGTCAGCAGTACCGAAACCGTAATACTCGAACCACTTGTCCGGCGCGGTCGGATCGGTGAGGAGCCCGACCTCGGCGGGCGACAGCCCCAAAGACTCCATGAAGATCGCCGCCCGATCGTAGCTCCGGGTCACGTCGAAGAGCTTATCCGTCGGGCGGAAGATCTCGAGCAGCCGCCACAGCGGCACCTCGAAATGCTCACAGAAGGCCCGTGCCGTCTCGATCCAGAGATCGAACGGGAGCGCCAGGGGGTACTTGGCGAGGCTGACCTTCTCATAGGCCTTCCGGATGATATTCTGCGGCTCGGCGAGGAGCTCGGGGGTCGTCGCGTCCCCGGTGTCTCTCGCAGCCGCGGGATCCAGCGCTCCGTTGGCGACGTAGTACTCGAGGATCTCGTTAACAAGATCGATGTACGGGAGCGCGGTGTTTGTGTTCTCGCAGGTCAGCGGAATGGCGGCGAGATCCGGGCGCCTGGCGATGAGCGCATCGTAAGGGTTCTTATATTTTGACGTATACTCCTGCTGCCCATGAGTCTCCTTCCAGAGCTCCTGGAAGTTCGCCCACACCTGCGGCTCAGGATCGAGGAACTGCAGAAGATCGACGAGGTAGGCCGCGGGGCTGAGCACCGAGCGACAGTGCTCGCACTCACAATAGTCCATAGAGCCAAAGAGGGACTCCATGGTCGGGAATTGCTTGACGAGCTGTGCCTTGGCGCTGTCTCGGAGCTGCGCTGGCGCGGACATCCCAGAGAGCGGAAGTTCACTCTCGAGCTTCTTGGCGATCCCGAACAAGTTGTAGGTGACGCTGCTCACCTGCCTGGCCCTCTGATAGACCAGGTGAAGCTCTGTCGAGGCGGGGAGAGCGCCGTAGAGAGCCTTATATTTTGCAGCATAGAGATCCGAGAAGACATTCTCGCTATACGCCATGACGTCGTAGGCCGACGTCATCCCGAGGGCCGACAGCACGGCCATCGAGTCGGTGCTCGGGGTGATCTGAGCCACCCGCTGTAGGATCGACACCTGGCTCTTCGCCGCTTCGAAGTCCGCCTCGGACATCCCCGCTTTGGCTCCGGTATAGGTTGCGAAGAAGGTTCGGACCGGGGTCTGACCCAGTCGAAAACCCTGCGACGCTGCGGCACCAAGGAGCTGGGCGGTGATGGCGCGGGCCGCACCGAGCTCGAAAAGACCGTCGCGCTGGATTCTTCGGGCCATGACCTGGGTCGGGTAGCTCAGCCTGATCTTGCGGGCCGAATCCTCGGCCCAGAGGTTGCGGCGCGCTTCGACGGTCGCGCCGGCGTACGCGGTCGGAATCAAGGCGTCGAGTTGCTGCTTCTGCGTCGGCGTGAGGTTGTCACCACGAGGTACCCCGGCAGCATCATGAATCTCATTCACCCACGATGCCGCGAGGTCGAAATTCAGATCGACGAGCTCCGCCGGATCGGTGCGGTTCTGCTGAAGCCGGGTCGTCAGCTTTTCGCTTCCCGCGGTGAGGAAGGCCAGCTTGCCCTGGAGCTTGAGGGTGCTCACCTGAGTGGCGCTGAGGCCCTTGTCGAGAGCGGCCTGCCAGAGGTCGCCCGAGCCGCCGCTGTGGTCGAGGAAGACCTCCGCAAATTTCGTTCGATCGGAGGCGCTGAGGCCGGGGGAGGCATCGAGCATCTCCGCGTATGTCGACCTCGATCCGGGCAACGGCACCGAGAGCCTCACCGCGCTCGAGAAGGCGGTGAACTTTCCTTTGAACTGCGCCAGAGCCTGGTCGTCCAGGGTGATGATCCCTTCGTCACGGACCTTCCGAATCGCGTCATCGGCGACGCCGGGATCGACCTGTGCGAGGAGCGACTTTTCCGAAGGCATCCCCGCGCGGAGAAGTCCGTACAGAACCTCGGTCGAGAGTCCAATGCTCACATCTCCGGCGAGGCGTTGCGCAGAGGCGCCGAGAGCCAGGAGCCTCGCATCCCAGCCGGTCATGCGGTTCAAATAGGAGAGGTCCTGACGATCAGCGCTTTCCTGCGCGGTAGCCAGGCTCTGCAGGGTAGCGAACTTCGCCACGTCGGCGGTGAGCCGCTTGTACTCGGAATCCGGCGGCCGAATCGAGGTCGGGGCCACGAGATCCACCACGGGCGGCGTCTCTTCCAAAGAGAGAGTGAACGGCTTCGAGAGTGTGGTCTCCGTTGTTCCGCTGAGAGCCCGGATCTCCAAAACCATCGGATTGCCAACTGGGGTGAACGAAATGGAGTAGACGCCGCCTTTGAGCGTATTGGTGTTGCCCAGCAACGAGGCGGCGGTTCCACCGAAGTTGCGTCTGTAGAGTTTGAGCGCCAGGCTTTCTGCGGGCATGCCGTTCTCGAAGCGGACCCTGCCGCCGATCCTCCTCGAGGAAGAGCTCAACGCGACGGGTACGCTGAGGTCGATGGTCTCCCACTTTTTCGCGGCGCTGCGGACGGGGGAGCTCGCAAGGGGAGCGCCCTTCTCATTCATCGCCACGACGCGAAGGTCGACGGACGGGTTTTCGGGGAGGGGCTCGTAGCGGATCGTGTAGCGACCTTCAGCGTCTGTGACATCCGCCCCTAGGCGTACTCCAGTCCCGCCACCATGGAAGGCGCTGACGGGAACGCCCTGCATCGGAACGAGGTCCCCCTCCCGGCGGACCAGTCCGCTAACGACCTGGCCTTGGCTCGGGATGATGACCGTCACGTTCACATTGACCGGCCCTCCCTCGCTGAAGAGCTTGTTCAGCGCGTCGGCGGTTGCGCTATCGACCTCTCCGCTGGCCGAAAGGCCTGAATCTTTCTGGAAGGTGTAGACAACGTAACTCGTGTGATCTCCGAAGAACTCCGATGTCCGCTCCTCCTGGATCCTTTTGGTGTACTCGTATCGACTACCTGGGTCGTTGGGGAAGATCGTGCCTCGATCGAGGAGCGCAAGCAGTGCGTCCTGCAAGTCGGCGACTTCGGGACCCTTCATGTTCATCTTCAGTGGGTACGTAACTTTATTCATCTCTTGGTCACTCCGTAGAGAAATGTTCTCGGAACAATCACGCATTCAGGCTTCAGACAGCAACCGATCGGCTGGTATCTTTTCGTGTCAAATCGGCTCAATATGATCGACCCATCATGAGCCGACTACCCTCGATGAAAGAGGGCGGCCGTCTCTTCAGCGAACGAACCGATGAGCGAACGAATGCGAAATTGAGTATTTTGGGGCGGGGGCCGGACCGCCCTCCACGCGGAGGAGGCGACCGGATTTCTGAGTTTCCTGGGAGGTCGTCCCCTCGTCCTCCAGGAACGAAGATCGGCGCCCCCGCGTTGTCGACAGGGGCGTCAATCTTCAGACAGGGCGCATCAGTCGACCTTACGATTCCAGTGAGGATTCGATTGTCGGCTTGGCCCCGAGGCGAAACGGCAGATCAGATCAAAAAGCTTCCGCTCCTTCTGGCTTTCCCGGATTCCGTTTATCTGCTCCTCGGATCCACTTGTTGATCGCCGCAGGGAACGCAAAGACCGTTCCATCCGCCGGGCGGTGAATCGGAAGACCCCGAGCAACCAACCGCTTTGCGGTGACCTCGGAGATTCCAAGGTGTTCCGCGATGGCCTTCCAACCGGCCATCGGACGCTCGACGCAGTACGCGTCATGTTCCCCGAGGAGAGCGGGAGAAGTGCCTTCCTGAATTGGACTGTTCTTCGATTCACTCATGTTGTTCCTCCCTTGTCCATTGGCTCCTCTGGTAGACCCCCAAGAGCGCTCCCCGCGGGACTGACGACGCCCCCCTGTGTCAGCGTAGTTGTCGCCGCGTCGTGACAGCGTAGGTCGATCACGTAGGGGGCGAAGAGCAGGTTGGAGATGGGTCGGACTCCGTACTCCGAGGCGTTCAAGGCGAAGATGGTGGAGAAGCTTACGGGGCCGCACGCGATGTCGGCGACTGCGCTTGCAAGGCAGTCCGGGATTGCCCAGGCGACGCTCTCCCGTTGGCTGCTGGATGCGGGTAGGCTCGGCGTCAAGATGGACGACCGCGACGACAAGAGCACCCGCCAGTGGACCAGCGAGGAAAAGCTGCAGGTCCTGATCGAGACAGCGAGCTTGAGTGATGACGAGCTCGGCTCGTACCTCCGCCAGAAGGGACTGCACAAAGCCCAGCTCGATGGGTGGCGCGCAACTGCCGTCGCTAGCCTTGGGAGCGCAGCAGCGCGTCGTTCTGTTGGGCCTGATGCGAAGCGGGTTCGCGAGCTCGAGCGCGAGCTCAGGCGTAAGGAGAAGGCGCTCGCGGAGACCGCCGCGCTCCTCGTCCTCAAAAAAAAAGTGCAGGAGATCTGGGGGGACGAGGACGACGACACGGACGGGAAGAGCGGAAGGTGATCCTCGAACTCCTCGACGAGGCTGTCGTCAGCGGCGCAAGATTCGAGAGAGCCTGCGAGGAGATTGGCTTGAGCGCTCGGTCGGTGCAGCGATGGCGCGCAGGAGCCGAGGACGATCTCCGATGTGGGCCGCTGACGGCGCCGCGAAACAAGCTCAGCGAGGCCGAGCAGCAGAGGATTCTCGCGCTCGTAACCTCGCCCAGGTTCCGGGATTTGTCGCCCGCGCAGATCGTTCCGCTCCTTGCCGATGAAGGCACCTACGTCGCTTCCGAGGCGACGATCTACCGCTTGCTCCGCAGGGAAAAGCTTCTGAAGCACCGGCAGGCGTCGCGGCCTCCAATGCGTCGCAAGCGGCCTGAGCATGTCGCCACCGGGCCGAACCAGGTCTGGGTTTGGGACATCACGTATCTGCGGGGACCGATTCGCGGCATGTTCTTTCGCCTCTACACGATCCTCGATCTCTGGAGTCGGAAGGTAGTGGGCTGGGCCGTGCACGACGTCGAGTCCGAGGAGCTTGCGAAGGAGCTCTTCGTCGAGACCTGCCGGCGTTGGGACGTCAATCCGAGCGGCATGGTGTTCCACGCCGACAACGGCGCGGCGATGAAGGGCTCGACCTTGCAGGCCACGCTTCAGGTGCTCGGCGTCGTCCCGTCGTTCAGCCGCCCCCGGGTGAGCAACGACAACGCGTTCGCGGAGGCGCACTTCCGCACGATGAAGTATCGGCCTGACTTCCCGTCGAGGCCGTTCACCTCGCTCGCCGTGGCACGCGCCTGGGTCGAGAGTTTCGTCGCTTGGTACAACGCGACGCACCTCCACAGTGGAATCCGGTTTGTGACTCCCGCGCAGCGCCATGCCGGACAGGACCTCGCGATTCTCGAGAAGCGTGCTGGCGTCTATGCGGCTGCGCGCGAGCGGTGGCCCGAACGCTGGAGCGGTTCTACGAGAAACTGGTCTCGCATTCAGCACGTAAGGCTCACGCCAGAGAGGACCGCGGCCGCATGACCGGGGAGGCGACAACTATGTTGACACTCACCGACGCTGCGCACGATTTGGTTAGAGTAGGCGGGACCTGAGTAAGCCGGAACCCTTCATTTCGTATCAATTCAGGTCACGCCTTCGCCTCGGCGCGGCAACCTTCAAGAATCGATGGACTTGGATGGCTCCCGGGCCGGTCGTCGAATGGGACCACATAAAAGCCCACACTCGACGAAACCGTCCCTTACGTTACGTACGTGGATGGCCGAATCCCCGACTCCCGCGCTGCTACCGCCTGGTTCGCCCCGGGGGACTTCGCAACCTCCACCGATTTCTTATTCAATGAACGACCCCTCCTCGGTCACCGACAGCGCCTGCCACCCTACTGGCACTCAGGCGGCGGATCCGGCCCCACTTCGTGTTGGCGTGCAGGTCGGCTAGATCTCGGGCCGGGCTCCAATCCAAGGTAGGGAGGCACCCAATACAGGTGTTGGGCGGCGATTTCGCGCAAGCGGACGAGGGCTCGCTGGTCGGAAAATTGCGCCCGAAGCGCATGAATGGTTGGATCACACGGTGTGATGAGTCCGGGAGCTACCACGAGCGCAATTGCGATTGCGGCTCGCGTAGCCTTGTACCGCCTTCGAATCCACCGAATCGCCCCAGGGAGCTCGATGTCGGTCCGAAGGAGGTTCGCGGCCTTCTCAGGGCTCCCAGCCCTCTCGACCTCGAGGACAACCTCCTCGAGCTCGTCGAGCGAGCCCTGCAAGCGCGACGCGAGGAAGTCCGGGAGCAGGCTGAACGTCATCCGCTCCTCGGTGCAGTAGTAGCGGGCGACACGGCACCCCTCCGGCCAGACCCGCTCGTAGGATCCGTGACGACGAAAGCCACACGATCTCTTCGGGTGGAGTGGGCACTCGGGAAGGTGCGCTCGACGCCATTCCTTTTTCCGGACGTATTCCTCGGCGGTGGACGCCGTGGCAAAGCGCAACTGCATGGGCCTCGTGCCCGCGCAGTCGTAGCAGGCTCCTTCCCCTCTTGAATGGCAGGTTCGTCGGCGTTCGGATCATTTCGGTTCCGAACATTACACGGAGGGTACGACGAACCGGCCGTCAGTGGGGATCGCAAGGCGTCAGAGCAGCCGCTCGTCGCCGCGGGCCTCGAGAGCCTCGACGACCCTGCGGACCTCCTGGGCGCGCTCGCGGGAGCACACCAGGACGGCGTCGCCGGCGTCGATCACCACGAGGTCGGAGCAGCCGATGAGGGCGATCGGCTTGGTGCGCTGGCCGATGACGACGTTTCGGGAGGCGTCGAAGAAGAGGACGTCTCCGTCGACGACGTTTCCGGTGCCGTCGGCCTTGCGCACGTCGGGCAGCGACGCGAAGGAGCCCAGATCGGACCAGCCCAGCTCGGCGGGGACGACGGCGAGGTCCTCGGCCTTCTCCATGACGGCGTAGTCGATGGAGACGGAAGGGCACTCGGGGAACCAGCGCGCAAGGGCGCGCGCAAAGCCCTGGGTGCCGACGAAGGGCTCGATCTTGGCCAGGGCGGCGGCGCAGTCGGGGGCGTGCGTCTGGAGCTCCTCGAGCATGCGGTCGGCGCGGAACACGAACATCCCCGCGTTCCAGAGGTAGTCGCCGGAGTGCAGGTAGCTCTGGGCCTTGGCGAGGTCGGGCTTCTCGACGAAGGAGAGGACCTTGCGCGCGCCCTTTGGGTGGGTCTCGCCCACCTTGATGTAGCCGAAGCCGGTCTCGGGGCGGGTGGGCCGGATGCCGATGGTGACGAGGGGTCCCTGGGACGCAGTCCGGGCCGCGTCGCGCACGGCGTCGTGGAAAGCCTGGCGATTCAGGATCGCGTGGTCGGAGGGGAGCACGGCGAGGACGCCGTTGGGATCCCGCGCGCGCACGACGAGCGAGGCGAGGCCGATGGCGGCGGCGGTGTTCCGGGCGACGGGCTCGACGAGGATGCCCTTGGACGCGACACGAGGGAGCAGTCGGCGGATGGAGTGCGCGTGGGCCCTGCCGCAGACGGTGAGGATGTCGGCGGTGTCGCAGAGCCCCTCGAGGCGCGCCGCGGTCTCCGCGATCAGCGGCAGGTTGGACGCCAGCGCCAGGAGCTGCTTGGGTCGCCGCCTGCGGGAGAGCGGCCAGAAGCGGGTGCCGCTCCCGCCGGCGAGGATCACCGGATGCAGACGCATCGAAGCACTCATCGGAAGCCCCCTCCCCGGATGAGCCAAGGCTCACGCCGGGACCGCGCTCCGGTGGCTCGAACGGCGGCCGGGCGCCCCCGATGTGTGACGGTTCAGGCGCTTTCGTGCACCGACCCCTGAGGGTCGGACGCGCCTACCAGCGGACCTTTTCCCAAGGAACTTCGCCGCTTGGGACGAGGGGCCTGCCCAGGGCGAGCTCGAGGAGCTGCCGGAGCATCCGGGCGGTGGCGCCCCAGATCACCTCGTCGTCGAGGGCGAAGAAGTTCACCGGATGGGAGCGCGAGGCCTCGGCGACGCGCAGGGTGCCCGGCGCGATTAGCCTGGCGACGGGAGCGTAGAGGATGGCGGCGACCTCCTCCGGATCGGGCTCGAGGCGGTGGGGCCAGTCGAGCCTGGCGACGAAGGGCGAGACGAGGTAGCCGGTGATCGTGGGGTAGCGGTCGAGGCGGCCGAGGATCTCGACGCGCTCGGGGTCGATCCCGACCTCCTCCCTGGCTTCGCGCAGGGCGCAGTCGAGCTCGGTCTCTCCCGGCTCGCGGCCCCCGCCGGGAAAGGCGATCTGCCCCGCGTGCTTTCCCAGATGATCGCTGCGGCGGAGGAGGACGATGCCCGCGCCCTGGGCATCCTCGTAGACGGGGACGAGCACCGACGCCGGGCGAAGGCCCTCGACCGAGAGGCCCCGCTCCGTCAGGACACCGACCTCGCGCCCCGCCAACGCCGCCCGAATCGACGCGACCCCCGCTTCCTCGCTCACCGCCCGCCGTCCGCCGGCACGACGACGACGGAGGCTTCCGCGCCATCCAAGTGGGAGATGACGCCGGCACCGAGCATGCCCAGGAGCGCCACGGCGAGGAGGATCCGGTAGCCGACGAAGACCATCACGGAGCGCTTCTTGAGGAAGGCGATGAGGCCCGCGATCGCGGCGTAGCCCACGACGAAGGAGACGACGGTGGCGACGATCACGAGCATCAGGCCGTCGCCCTCGAGGCCGCCTTCGTGGCGCAGATCGAGGAGCTCCTTCAGCCCGGCTCCCGTGACGGCCGGGATCGAGAGGAGGAAGGAGAAGCGCGCTGCCTCGGCACGCGGCAGGCCCCTGACGAGGCCGGCGGCGATGGTGGAGCCCGAGCGCGAGACGCCGGGGATGAGCGCGAACATCTGGGCGAAGCCGATGAAGAGCGCGTCGCGGAAGCTCACGCCCTCCCCGTCCTGCCGCAGCTTGGAGAGCACGGCCCGGCGGTCGGCCCAGGCCATCGCCAGGCCCACGACGAGGAGCGAGGCTGCGATCACGTAGAGGCTGCGCAGCTCGCTCTTGATCACCTTCTGGAAGAGGAGGCCGGCGGCGACCACGGGGACGGTTCCCGCGACGATGAAGAGACCGAGGCGCGCATGCGGATCCTCGAGGGGCTTTCCGGCGCGCAGGCCCCGGAGGAAGCCGGTCACCATCGCCCAGAGATCCTTGCGGAAGTAGATGAGCACGGCGAGCACGGTGCCGATCTGGATCACGGCGGAGAACGCCGCGCCGGGATCTTGCCAGCCCAGGAGCGCCGGGACGATCCGGAGGTGGGCCGTAGAGGAGATCGGGAGGAACTCGGTGAGTCCCTGGACGATGCCGAGGACGATGGCCTGGAGGAGTGTCACGTCTTTGCCTTCAGTGGGGCGCGCGCAGGCGGGCGCGCTGCGCGCGGCTGAGCTTGTCGATCGCCACGCCCATGGAGCGGAGCTTGAGCTCCGCGATCTCGCGGTCGAGTGCGTCGGGCACGGCGTAGACCTTGCGCTCCAGCGAGTCGGCGTGGCGCGCGAGGTAATCTAGGCAGAGTACGAGATTTGCGAAGCTCAGATCCATCAGGGCCGAGGGGTGGCCCTCGCCGGCGACCAGGTTGACGAGCGCTCCGCTGGCGATCACGGAGATGCGTCGCCCGGAGGGGAGCTCGTATTCGTCGACCAGTTCGCGCACCCGCCTGGGCCGTGCGATCGCGTCGAGGCCGGGCAGGTCGAGCTCCTCGTCGAAGAGTCCGGCGTTGGCGACGATGGCGCCGTCGCGCATGGCGGCAAAATGCTCGGCGCGGATCGCGAGCGGGCTCCCGGTGGCGGCGCAGAAGAAGTCCCCGAGCTTCGCGGCCTTCGCCATGGTCGTGACCCGGTATCCGTCCATCGCGGCCTCGAGGGCGCGGACGGGATCGACCTCGGTGACGAAGACCCGGGCACCCATGCCTCTTGCGCGCTCGGCGATGCCGCGGCCGCAGTGGCCGTAGCCGGCGACGACGAAGGCGCTGCCCGCGAGGAGGCGGCCGGTGGCGCGGAGGATCCCGTCGATCACCGACTGCCCGGTGCCCAGGCGGTTGTCGAAGAGGTGCTTGGTCCGCGCCTCGTTGACGGCGATCACCGGAAAGGCCAGGCGCCTGCTCTCGGCCAGCGCGCGCAAGCCGGCGACGCCGGAGCGGGTCTCGAGGGTGCCGCCGAGGACGCCGGAGAGGAGCTCGGGGGCGTCGTGGAGCTCGGCGATCGCCAGACCCGAGTTGTCGACCACGAGTTGCGGCCGGATCGAGAGCGCGTCGCGGATCTGCTGGCGGTGGCCGATCGAGTCGGCCCCGCGCTGGGCGTGCGTGGGGATCCCCCGGGAAGCGAGGGCGGCGGCCACGTCGTCCTGGGTGGAGAGGGGATGCGCCGCGGCGACGGAGACCTCGGCGCCAAGCTCCCCGAGGAGGGACGCCAGCACCCCGGTCTCCGCCGTGAGGTGGAGGCAGAGGGCGACGCGAAGGCCCTCGAAAGCCTTGTCGGCGATCCGGCCGGCGCCGAGCTCGGCGAGCACAGGCATGGCGCGGGAGGCCCACTCGATCCGGGCCTCCCCATGAGCGGCGAGTCGTTCGATGCGGTGATGAGTCTCGGCGGGCATCGCCCGGTACCTCTAGACGACGCGGACCTTGGCGCGTTCCACCTCGTTGCGGAGCGCGTCGGCCTTGTCGGTGCGCTCCCAGGTGAACCCGGGCTCCTCGCGGCCGAAGTGGCCGTAGCCCGCGGTCTGGAGGTAGATCGGGCGGAGGAGGTCGAGCTCGCGGATGATCTCGGCGGGCTTGAGCGGGAAGACCTCCCGGATCGCCGCCTCGATCTTCGCCTCGTCGAACTTGGCGGTGCCAAAGGTCTCGACGTGGACGCTCACGGGCTCCGCGACGCCGATCGCGTAGGCGACCTGGACCTCGCAGCGGTCGGCGAGACCGGCGGCGACCACGTTCTTGGCCACGTAGCGCATCATGTAGGCCGCGGAGCGGTCGACCTTCGAGGGATCCTTGCCGGAGAAGGCGCCGCCGCCGTGGCGGCCCATGCCGCCGTACGTGTCGACGATGATCTTACGGCCGGTGAGACCCGAGTCGCCCATTGGACCGCCGGTCACGAAGCGGCCGGTGGGGTTGATGTGGAACCGGGTCGAGCTGCCCAGCATCTCGGGGGCAGCACCGCGCGGATCACCTTCTCCTCGACGATCCGTCGGAGATCCTCGGTGGAGATCTCCTCGGCGTGCTGGGTGGAGACCACCACCGAGTCGAAGCTGCGGGGGACGCCGCCCCGGTACTGCACGGCCACCTGGGCCTTGCCGTCGGGGCGGAGCCAGGGGAGCTCGCCCGACTTGCGCGCCTCGGCGAGGCGGCGGGTGAGCTTGTGGGCGTAGGAGATTGGCGCCGGCATCAGCTCCGGCGTCTCGTTGCAGGCGTAGCCGAACATCATCCCTTGGTCGCCGGCGCCCATCTCCTTGGACCCGGAGGCGTCGACGCCCACCTTGATGTCCGGGGACTGCTGCTCGAGGGCGACGAGGATCCCGCAGGTCTTGCCGTCGAAACCCATGGAGGAGTCGGTGTAGCCGATGTTCTCGACGGTCTTGCGGACGATCTCCGGGATCGCGATCGAGGCCTTGGAGGTGACCTCGCCGGCCACGACCACGAAGCCGGTCTTGACCAGGGTCTCCACCGCCACGCGGGAGGCAGGGTCCTGCTTCAGGAGCGCGTCGAGGACGGCGTCCGAGACGTGGTCGCAGACCTTGTCAGGATGGCCTTCCGTCACCGACTCCGACGTGAACACGGTATCTCTCGGCATTTCTCTCTCGCTCTTCCTGGACGCCGAACGGCGGCTTCGCGGACCCGTTAACGGAGGGAGACCGGGACGTTAGTCCCCTGCCCCTACCACGGCAAGGTGAGTCTTCTCGCACCCAGAGGAGGAGCGATTGACCACCATGACGTACGGGCATCCAATATAGCGGAAACGATCGACGGGCGCAGCCGCGATCGAGGGGCCGGGCGCTCGTTTCCCGCCTGGGCGGGTCGGGAGCTGTGGCCTTCGATCGAATCCGCTGGCCATCCGGGAGGTTCCGGCGGTCGCGGTCAGTCGTGGTGGAAGCGCTCGCCCTTCCGCGCCATGTCGACGAGGAGCTGGGCCGGCTTGAACCGGGCGCCGTGGCGATCCTCGAAGGCGCGAAGCCGACGGACGACCTCCACCGCGCCGAGGGTATCCATCCAGCGGAACGGACCGCCCCGGAACGGCGGGAAGCCGAGGCCGAAGACGGCGCCGATGTCTCCGTCGCGGGGGCTGTGGAGGATCCCCTCCTGGAGGCAGAGGGCGGCCTCGTTGCAGAGCCGCAAGCTGAGCCGCTGCTGGATCTCCTCCGCCGGAAACCCGCGGCGTTTCCGCCCCTCCGGGAGGAGATCGTAGAGGGTCTCGTCCACCGGCTTCTTCTTGGAGCCGTAGGAGTAGAAGCCCCGGCCGTTCTTGCGACCCAGGCGTCCGTCTTCCAGCACCTTCCGAAGGGCCTCCGGCTGGGCCATCCGATCGCCGAAGGCCTCCAGCAGCGTCCCCGAGACCTTCTGGGCCACGTCCAGGCCGACCTCGTCGAGGAGCATGAACGGTCCGACGGGAAAGCCCCAGTCCACCAGCGCCCGATCGACCGCCGCGATGTCCGCCCCCTCGGAGAGGAGCCAGGCCGCCTCGCTCCCGTAGGGCGAGAGGATCCGGGTGGTGTAGAAGCCGGGCCCGTCCTCGACCACGATCACGGTCTTGCCCTGGGCCTTGCCCTGCGCCACCGCGGTGGCGACCACCTCCGGCGCCGTCTGCTTCGTCCGGATCACCTCGAGGAGCGGCATCTTCTCCACCGGCGAGAAGTAGTGCATGCCCACCACGTTCCAGGGCCGCTTCGCTCCCTCCGCCAGCTTCGTGATCGGGAGGGTCGAGGTGTTGGAGGCGAAGACGCAGTCCTCCTTGGTCACCGCCTCGACCTGACGGATCACCTGGCGCTTCAGCTCGAGATCCTCGAAGACGGCCTCCACCACGAGGTCGACGTTCCCGAAGCCCTCGTATCGAGTACCTCCGGTGATTCGACCCATCACCGCTTCGCGGTCGATGCGGGTGATGCTCCGCCGCTTCACGCGCGGGTCGAGGACACTGCGCACGTGGGCGAACGCTCGGCCGAGGGCTGAGTCGTCCTTCTCCTGGACGCGCACGGGCAGCTTCGCGTTCGCGGCGGTCACGTAGGCGATCCCGCCGCCCATGAGGCCGCCGCCGATCACCGCCAGCTCGTTCACCTTGCGCGGTTTGACCGACGGATCGTCGACGCCCGAGTCCTTCTTCAGCGCCGTCTGGGCGAAGAAGATCCGGATGAGCTGCTTGCTGACGTCGGTGTGGACGAGCCCGCCGAAGAGGGCCGCCTCCTTGGCGAGGCCCTTCTCCATGCCCTCGTCCAGGCCCGCGCGCACCGCCTCGATCGCCGCCGGGATCGCGGGGTAGTTGCCGCGGCTCTTCGCGTATGCGGCCTTCTCCGCCTGGCGGAAGAGCAGGCGCCGGCCCACCGGGTTGTCCTCGAGGGCCAGGGCCATCAGGAGCTTCTGGTTCGCCTTGCCCTTCTTGAGCTTCGCCATCCGGGCCTGGCGACCGTGGATGGGAGGACGGCGTCCGTTCGCGAGCTCCGCGGCGCGGGCCTTGGCCACCTGCAGCAGCAGCGGCGCTGGAACCACCTCGTCCACCAGGCCCATCTTCAGCGCGCGGGACGCCTTGAGCTGCCTCGCGGTTAGGATCAGGTCGAGGGCCGCCTGCGCGCCGACGACGCGAGGGAGCCGCTGCGTGCCGCCCGCGCCGGGAATCAGCCCGAGCTGCGTCTCCGGGAGGCCCAGCTTCGTCTTCGGATTGTCGGTGGCGATCCGGTAGGTGCACGCTAGCGCGAGCTCGAGGCCGCCGCCGAGCGTGGCGCCGTCCATCGCTGCCACCACGGGCTTCGGCGACGCAGCGAGCTCGTCGAAGATCCGCTGGCCGGACTGTGCCAGGGCGGTCGCGTCCTCCGCTTGCTGAAGCATCTCGATCTTGGCGCCTGCGACGAAGACGTCCTTCTTGCCCGAAGCGAAGACGATCGACGTGACGGCCGGATCGGATTGGAGCGTCTTCCACGAGTCGAGGAGCTTCTCGCCGAGATCGGTCGAGATCGTGTTCACCGCCTCGTCGCGGTCGTCGAGGGTGATGAGCGCCACGCCGTCGCCGTCCACCGAGACGGAGAAGAAGCGGTTGTTCATCTGCTCGCTGGCGGTCGCCATCATGCACGCTCCAGGACGACGGACGCGGCGAGGCCGCCCGCCGCGCAGATGCCGATGAGGCCGAGGTTCCGGTCCCGGCGCTTCAGCTCGTTGAGGGTCGTCATGATCATCCGGGCGCCGGTGGCCCCGAAGGGATGGCCCAGCGCGATGGCGCCGCCGTTCACGTTCAGCTTGGCGTCATCCACCTCGCCCACCGGCTGCGACCGTCCGAGCTTCTCTTCCGCGAACTTCTTCGACGAGAGCTTCTGCAGGATCGAGAGGACCACGGCCGCGAAGGCCTCGTGGATCTCCACGAGGTCCATGTCCTGCAGCGTGAGGCCGGCGCGCTCCAGCGCCACCGGGATCGAGTACGCGGGGCCGATCAGCATCTGCTCTTGCGGGTTCACCGCGGCGTAGGAGTAGGAGCGGATGTAACCCAGCGGCTCGTGGCCGAGGGCCTTCGCCTTCTCCTCGCTCATCAGCACCAGCGCCGAGGCGCCGTCGGTGAGGCCCGACGAGCTCCCTGCGGTGATCGAGCCGTACTTGCGATCGAAGACCGGCTTCAGCGACCCCAGCTTCTCGAGCGTGGTGTCCTTGCGGACGTAGTCGTCCTCCGTCGCCGCCTGCTCGTATTTGGGCGGCACGAGCACGTGCATCACCTCGTCCGCGAACTTCCCCTCCATCCACGCCTTCGCCGCGAGATCGTGCGAGCGCTTCGCGAAGCGGTCCTGCTCCTCGCGGCTGATCCCGTTCTCCCGCGCCATCTTCTCCGCGCTCTCACCCATCGTGAGGCCCGTCGAGGGCTCCTTCAGGGCCGGCGCGATCGGCATCAGGTCGCGGGCGGAGAGGTGCGCGAAGCTACGCAGCTTCGACGGCAGATCCTTCGCGCGCGACGCCGACACCAGGGCGTCCCCGAGGTTACGTGAGACCACGAAGGGGATGTCCGAGAGGCACTCGGCGCCGCCGGCGATGGCGATCTCGGCGTTGCCCAGCGCGATCTGGTTCGCCGCGTCCGTCGTCGACTGGATCGACGTGGCGCACGCGCGCGACACCGACCAGGCGTCCACCTGCTGGGGGAGCGCCGTCGAGAGCACGATCTCGCGGGCGATGTTCGGCGCCGAGACCGAGGGGATCACCTGGCCGAAGGTCAGGAGATCGACCGACTTCCGATCGAGACCGGTGCGCGCGATCAGCTCGCTGACCACGATCCGGCCCAGCTCGAGCCCCGTGAGTTTGCCGAAGACGCCGTTCGCCCGCGCGAAGGGCGTACGGAGGCCGGCCACGATCGCCACCCGCCTCCCCGCCTTGCCGTTGGCCATGCCTGGAGCCCTCCCGCCCATCGAGGATGGGACCGAGCGCTGGTTATAGGCACCCTGACACGACGCGGCAAAGGAAAATGAATTGTCATTCAGTCGACGTGCCTGCGGCGTGGCGCCGCCGGAGAAGACAGCCGCTGGCCCTACCCTCCTCCGGGCGCCGCGCCACGGCGGCCCGAACGCCGTCACACGTGGCTTCGTCGGACTCCTGGCGAGGTTGCGCATGACGCTGCCGTGCACGCCCCGGCCGGTGCGTCCAGGCCGATTCAGGCCGCAGTGGAAGATGGACGTCGCCACCCGACCCGCAACAACCATGTGCGCGGAGCATGGACCACCGGTGACGAGGTTCCCGACTCGTCCAGGCCGGGACCCGCAGTGTACCGATCCGGCCCCACCGGACCGTCGCGCCCTTGGCGCCGAGCGTGAATGCGCGCGTTGCCCAGAACGTACATGACCGCGTTCCGGACCTCGCGGATCGTGCGGAGCACGTGGGCGTGGAAGCGGTCCGCGAAGACCTTGCCCTTGCGCTCCATCAGCCGGTTGAGGCCCCGTGCGAGGCGCACGGAGAGCCCCTGGACGCCCCGAGAGAGCGCCCTCTCGTCCTCCGCCTCCACGATCATGTGTAGGTGGTTCCCCTGCACCGAGAAGTGCGTGAGGCGCATGCCCTGTCGGTTCGAGCCGGCGGCGAGGGCGCACTCGATCACCCGAAAACATCGCCGGGAACGCAGGTTCCAGACCTCGTCGCGCATCCGGAGGGTCACGTGGACAGGATGCCGCGAGGCGACCTCCGGACGAGCCGCGTGCGACACGCCCGACCGCCGCCCCTTCGGCTTCCGCCCCGCGCCTTCACGACTGCCGCCCCACGTCACGAGCCGGAGCTTGCCCTGCCCCTTCGAAACCCGCTTTCCCATCTCGTCCCCCGCGACTTGAATCGGCACAGATCCTATCGCGGACCCCTGACATCGAGGCCTTCCTCGCCAGGAGCGCGTGGGCGCTAAGGAAGCTCGGAGTGCTCGATCGGCAGCGGCTCGTGGGGGCGCGCGGTGGGCTCGGGTGCCTCCTCGGCGGCCGCCTTCTCGGCTGCGAGACCGGGCCAGTCCTCGATCTGGTCGGGGACGATGTCGCTGGGGGAATCGGGCGGGTCCTCGATGGGCGTCGGGAAGCCGCCGGTGAGGTCGGCGCCGTACGGATCTGCGCCGTTGCCGGCGTCGCCGATCGCCGCTTCGTCCATGTGGGCGTCGGTCCCGGTCAGCTCGCGCGTCTGGTCGCTGCTTCCTCCATAGGGAAGCAGGGAATCCGGCCTCTTCTTCTCCACGTCCGTCACCTCCCCTGCTCGGTATCTCAAGGTGGGGTGCGAACGTCGTTTCCCGCAACCACACTGGCGGCGCAGGCGTTTCCTCCGCCGACGGCGCCGATGGCCCTCGCGTCGCGCGCACCGGGCGCGGGGCTGACAGCTCGGGCGCCGACCCGTATGCTCCGCCGATGGCCCACACCTACCGGCACGACACCCTGGCGATCCGCAGCGAGGCCCTCCGCGGCAATCCCCTCGGCGATCCGTTCGAGCGCACGCTCCACGTTCTCGTCCCGGAGAAGGCAGACGGTCCGCTGCCGGTGATCTGGATCCTCGGCGGGTACTCCGCCACGCCGGGCAGCGTCCTCGCGGACGAGCCGTGGAGCGAGGGGCTGCAGCGCAGGCTGGGGCGGCTCTCGGCGGAAGGGACCTTGCCGCCGGTGATCGTGGCGGTGCCGGACTGCTTCACGGCGCTCGGCGGCAGCCAGTACCTCGACAGCGCCGCCGTGGGTCGGTACGAGAGCTACCTCTGGGACGACTGCCGGGTTGCGCTGGAGGCCCGCTATTCCTGCGGGAAGCACGGCGTGGCGGGCAAGTCCTCGGGTGGCTTCGGCGCGCTGGTGCAGGCGATGAGGCGGCCGGAGCACGTGCGCGCGGTGGCGTGCCACTCGGGCGACATGTACTTCGAGTACTGCTACCTGGCGAGCTTCCCCGCTCTCGCGAACGCGCTGCGGAAGCACGGCGGGGTAGAGGGCTTTCTCGCGGCGTTCGCGGCGGCGCGCAAGAAGCGCAAGCAGGAGTGGTTCGATCCCATCCAGACGCTCTGCATGGCGGCCTGCTACTCGCCCGATCCGGCCCAGGCCGGCGGCATCGCCCTGCCCTTCGATCCGGAGACGGCGGCGATCCGGCTAGACGTCTGGAGCCGCTGGCTCGCACACGATCCGGTGCGAATGGTGGACGAGCCCGCGAACGCGGAGCGGCTCCGGGGCCTCGACCTGCTCTTCCTCGACGCCGGGACGCGGGACGAGTTCCACCTGCAGTGGGGCCTGCGGCAGCTCGTGGCGAAGCTGCGCGCCCAGGGGATCTCCCACGAGCACGAGGAGTTCGAGGACGGGCACTTCAGCACGAGCTACCGCTACGATGTCTCGCTGCCGAAGCTCGCGCGCGCGCTTCGCGAGTAGCCGCATCGAAACGTCCGCGTCGCGCCGGAGGCCCCCGGAGCGCTCACACCCGACTCAGTTGCAGCAGCTCTGCGGGATCTTGCAGCGCGGGCAGATCTGGTGCGCGTGCTCCCACGCGTAGCTCGCGCCGCACACCGGGCAGATGCCATCGACGTCCGGCATGGCGCAGCGGACCTCGGTCTTCGCGGGCTCGCGATCCGTGGGCTGGGAAGGCTCTCGGCGTTTCTCGTCCATCTCGTCTCCGTATCGGAAGCGCGCTACGCCCACCGGGGGACGCGCTCGAGCAGCGCCCTCTCGCCGAGCCGTTCGCAGAGCGCCTCGAGCGCTTCGCGGCGGGCGCCCCGCCACTCGAGGTCGTCGAGGTTCTCGCGGAGCGGCGCGTCGACGCGCAGGGTGGCGAGGCGACGGTAGAGGAGCGCGTCGTCGCGTCTCTCACGCAAAGTATCGGACAGCTTCACACCGCCGCGGACCTTGACGCTCCAGTCTGCCGCGTCGGGCGGGATGTCCTCGATCCGCCCATACGAAGCGAGGACGGCGGCGGCGGACTTGGCGCCCCACTGCGGCAGGCCGGGGATCCCGTCGGCGACGTCGCCCACGAGGGCGAGCCAATCGGGGATCGAGGCGGGCGCGACGCCGAACTTCTCGCGAATCTCCGGCTCGCCCAGCACCAGCTCCCGCCGGCGGTCGAGGAGCACCACGCGCTCGCCGGACACGCACTGGCCGAAGTCCTTGTCGGGGGAGGCGATGACGACTTGCTCGACTCGCGGCTCGGCGGCGAAGCGCGCTGCGGCGGTGGCGATGGCGTCGTCGGCCTCGAGCTCGACCATGGGCCAGGCGACGATCCCCAGCGCCCTGCACGCCTCCTCTGCCAGCTCGAACTGCGCGAGGAGCTCGGCGGGGACGCCGGCGGAGGTCTTGTAGCCGTCGAAGAGCTCGTTGCGGAACGACTCGATCACGTGGTCGAAGGCGCAGGCCACGTGGGTGACGCCGGGGGTGCGCACGAGGGCAAGCAGGCTGCGCAGCAGGCCCCGCACGGCGCCGACCTCCTGCCCGTCGGGGCTCGTGGCGGGCGGCGCGCCGAAGTGGGAGCGGAAGAGCTCGTACGTTCCGTCGACCAGGTGGACTTTCACGGCGATCTCCCGGAAGGCGCGTAGCCGCGCGCGAGGACCTCCCGCACGAAGGAGGCGCGCAGATAGAAGGCCCGCGGCAGGGTGCGGATCGGATCGCCCTCTTCGTTGACGCCCCAGCGCGCGGAGCGGGCGTTGGCGCCCTTGGGTCGTAGCTGAAGATGACACCCGATGTGCGCGGTGATCTCCTCGACGTGGCCCTTGCCCACGCGCTCGGAGAGCTCGTCCCAGTCGCGCTTCAGCGTGACCTCCTCCTCGGGGCTCGGCGACCAGAGGAGGGGCATCCCGATCCGCCGGTAGGGCACGGGGACCTCGGGGGTCGCCTCGATGGGCACCCAGAGGACGCGCGCGAGCTTCTCCCGCACCGGGGATCGCTCCCACGACAGCTCGCCCATGGTCTCGAGAGGAGCCGAGCAGACGAAGGTCGACTCCTTGGGCCTGCCCTCGAGGTCGACGGGGACGGTCTTCAGCTCGACGCCGAGGAGCTGGAAGTCCGGCTCGCCCCTGCTGGAGGCGGTGGCGCCCAGGCTGATCTCGAGCAGCTTGCCGATCCAGCCCTTCGAGCGGCTCACGTCGGCGAGGGGCACCGCGTGGCGCTCGGCGATGGCGCCCAGGGGATGCCCGGCGAGCGAACGCGCCCGGCCGAGGAGCTCGGCTTCGCTGGCAGGGGGCGAGACGAGGGCGAAGGAGAACACAACCGAAGGATATACGCGGAATCGTCCTCCACCGCCCCCGAATTGCCGGAGCTCGTATGGGGCCCGGCCGACGTCGCTATACTCCCGCCGTTTGCTCGCCTCCGGCTCGCGAGCGCCTCCCGAGGAGCCCATGGATCCCCGCCCGACGCCGCCCGAACGCCGCATCTACTGCAACCGAACGCTGAACCTCCGCTCGATCCGCGCGATCGGCTACGACATGGACTACACGCTCATCCACTACCACGTGGAGGAGTGGGAGCGGCGCGCCTACGAGCACATCCGGGATCGCCTCGCGCAGGAAGGCTGGCCGGTGGCGGGCCTGCGCTTCGATCCGACGACGGTCACGCGCGGCCTCGTGATCGATACCGAGCTCGGCAACGTGATCAAGGCGAACCGCTTCGGCTTCGTGAAGCGCGCCTCGCACGGCACGCGCGTCATGGACTACGACGAGCAGCGCCACGCCTACTCGCGCACGATCGTCGACCTGGCCGAAGACCGCTGGGCGTTCCTGAACACGCTCTTCAACCTCTCCGAGGGCTGCATGTACGCGCAGCTCGTCGATCTCCTCGACAAGCGCATGCTCCCCGGGACCCTCGGTTACGCGGACCTCTACGAGAAGGTCCGCTCGACCCTCGACGCGGCCCACATGGAGGGGCGGCTGAAGGCGGAGATCCTCGAGAACCCGGAGCGCTTCGTGGTGCTCGACGCCGAGACGCCTCTCGCCCTCCTGGACCAGCGGCGCGCGGGCAAGAAGCTGCTGCTGATCACGAACTCCGACTGGGAGTACACCTCGCCGATCATGACCTACGCCTTCGATCGCTTCCTCCCGGACGGCATGACCTGGAGGGAGCTCTTCGACGTGGTGATCGTCTCAGCCCGCAAGCCCGACTTCTTCACGGCGAAGGGACCTCTCTTCGAGGTGGCAACGGAGGAGGGCCTCCTGCGCCGTGCGCCCTTCGGGCTCCGCGAGGGCGCGGCCTTCCTGGGCGGGAGCGCCCGCCACGTAGAGGAGCACCTGGGCCTGTCGGGCGACGAGATCCTCTACGTGGGCGATCACATGTTCGGCGACGTCCACGTGACCAAGAGCGTGCTCCGCTGGCGCACCGCGCTGATCCTCCGCGAGCTGGAGACGGAGCTCTCGGCGATCTTCTCGTTCCGCCCCGACGAGAGGGAGCTCGAGGACCTGATGGAGGAGAAGACCCGCCTCGAGGACGAGCTCTCCGACACGCGCCTGGCACTCCAGCGAGCCGAAGCGGGCTATGGCCCGAAGCCCGCCGTCTCGCCATCCCAGCTCCGCGAGCGGTTCGAGCGCCTCCGCGAGGAGATCACGGCCCTCGACGCCCGAATCGCACCCCTTGCCAAGGCCTCTGCCGAGCTCGGAAACCCCGGCTGGGGCCTCCTCCTCCGCGCAGGCAACGACAAGAGCCACCTCGCACGCCAGGTGGAACGGTACGCGGACATCTACACCTCACGCGTCTCGAACTTCCTCTTCGCCACGCCCTTCACCGTGCTGCGATCGCCGCGCGGGAGCATGCCCCACGATCCCGCCGGCGACTGATACCGCACACGGCCTCCGGGCTCCGACGTCGGCTCAGAGCGTGTGAAGAAATCGGTCCCGCTGAAGCGGGACCGCCTTCTTCAGCTCGCGCTTCGCGCGAGAGCGCTCCTTTTCGTTTGCTCGCCTCCGGCTCGCGAGAGTTCGTGAATTTCTTCACGAACTCTCAGAACGCGTAGCCGACGCCGCCGCGAAGCTCCTGCGTTCCGTCGATGCTGCCGACGATCGTCCAGGTGCGCCCGTAGCCGCCCTCGAGGTAGAGCCCCTCCACCAGGTGGACCCGCAGCGAGCCCTGCAGCTCCCCTGCGAAGTCCACGAACGCGAAGTAGGTGTCCTCGTGGGCGCCCTTCACCTCGCCGAGCCGGCCCAAGACGCCGCCGCGCACGCCGAGCACCACGCGCCAGATGGCGACCCGGAGCTGGGGCTGCAGGAGCCGCAGGGTGCCGCCCATGACCGTGCCGTCGAAGCTGTCGGCATCACCGTTGGTCAGGGTCATCGTCCACGGATTGGCAGACTGGAAATACGAGCCTCCGATCCAGAGCATCCCGAAGTAGCGCCAGGCGGCGCCGAACTCGAGGCCCAGGGAGTGCACGTAAGCGCCGGAGGGAGAGGGGCTCTGGAGGCCGTCGAGCTTCGTTTGCAGGGCGTGCACCGACTGCGCCGCGAACCTTCCACCGGTGAGGCGCGCGTTATCGTAGACGACGGTGAGGTAGACCCTGCGCGAGTAGATGTCCTCCTGTGCGGCGGACATGGCCTGGGTGACCGAACCCCAGGAGGTGGGCTCGAGCGCGTGATCCACGCGCGCCAGCTCGCCGGGCTTCACCTCCACCCGGGTCTCGTACGGCACGAAGTCGTCGCGGACCAGGCGGACGCTGTGCCTTCCGGCAGCGGCGCCGACCTCCACCTCGTCCGTTCCCGCCTCGACGTCGTCGACGAGGATCGTGGCGCCGGCAGAGACCACGCGGAGCCGGCCCGGGAGCATGGCGAGGGTCGGCGCGAGCGCGACCCTGCTGTTGGCGGAGACCGTCTGCCGGGTCTCGTAGGCCTCGTAGGTTGCGAGCTCAAGGCGAACGGTCCGCTCGCCCGGGAAGACCTGCATGGAGAGCGGGGTCACTCCGACCTTCTCGCCGTCGACCAGCACGGCGGCGCCGGAAGGATCCGATCGGAGGTCTAGGGTGGCGGCGACGGGAACCACGCGGAGGATGGCGCCGACGAGCGCCTTGTCGAGGCTCACGCTCTCGAGCTCGGCAGTGGCGATCTCGGTGCTCCCTGCGTGGAAGCTCGCGATCCTGCAGCGATAGCCGGCCCAGTCCTGCCCCACCTCGACCAAGACGATGCGGGAGGCCCCGGCGCCCTCTGCGAGCGAGCCCATCGTCTCGACGCAGCCGCGCTCGCCGAAGGCGCAGGCGAAGGCCGCGTCTCCGCTCTTCGGCCCGGCGGGGAGCGCCTGGCTTCCGACCAGCTCCCTCTGTCCATCCCCTCCGACGACGAGCCTGGCGATGGCCTCTTCGACACGCGGGACGAGGAGTTCCTGCCCCGGATAGGTGGAGCGAACCAGCCACAGGGTCTTCTCGGTGACGGCCTCCGCTGGCGGCGGGACCGCTTCCGAGGACAGCGAGGCCGCCGCTCCCGGCGCCGCATCCTCGGGGACGACCGCCTCCACGGGAACCGGGGCGACCTCCGTGGGCGACGAAGCCTCCTCCGCGGGCGCGAGCGCAGCGGAGGCAACCAGGAGCGCGGTCAGCACGGATGCGAACATCGAGAGATCCCTCGGCTTGCCCATCTCGAGGAGGGCCGGATGACAGGTATCAATCTTAGCGCTCTATACGCGCCCTCTACCGAAACGTCGATTTCTGGAAGATCTTCGCCGAAACGGGGAGGCCCGAGCGTACCCGCGCAGCGTGTTCGAGCCGGTCCTAGCTTCGCGAGGAGGGGGAGAGCATGCGAGGCGCACGACCGATCGACCAGGAAGCGAATCGACTTGGAGAAAACGTCGTACCCGGAAGGAGCCCCGCCGGCCCGCGGCTCGTCGAACCACCCGCGCCGCGGCGATCGGCCCTGGCGCGGGAGCTGCGCAGGTTCATCAACGCGAATCGATCCGCCTCCCACGAGGTGAACAAGCTCTGCGCGGAGCGCCTGGGCCGGGTGGACGGGAGCAGCCAGTTTCCGCGCCACCTGGACAGGCTGCTCCGGCCGGCCATGCGCGTCGTCGACCTGGGGGGCGGAAAGCACCCGGCGATCAGCCCCGAGCAGAAGCAGCGGCTGGGCCTCCATGTGGTCGGCGTGGACATCTCCTCCCGCGAGCTCGAGCAGGCCCCGGCGGGGGCGTACGACGAGGCCGTCGAGGCGGACGCTTCGTCCTTCGTGCGGCCCGGCTCCGCGGACCTGGTCCTGGCCCAGGCTCTCACCGAGCACGTAAAGGACACGCGCGCGATGTGGCGCAGCATCTACGCCACGCTCGTCCCCGGCGGACGGACCCTCCATTTCATCCCGAATGGCCGCGCCCTCTTCGCCAGGCTGAACCGGCTCCTGCCCGAGGAGGCCAAGCGCTTCCTGCTGTACCGCATCTACCCGGAGTCGGTGCAGTACCTCGGCTTCCCTGCCTTCTACGATCGCTGCTCGCCCGGCGAGACGAGGCGCGTGCTGCGGGAGGTCGGCTTCCGGCAGGTGCGGATCCAGCCCTACTACAGCTCGAACTACTTCGCGTTCCTGCTCCCGGCGCACCTGGCGAACGTCTCCCTCCAGCTCCTCGCCCAGGCGGCGGAGGACGAGGATCGCTGCCAGAGCTTCGTCGTCGAGGCGATGAAGTAGCGGCTCGCGCTCAGCCGGTGTTGCGCAGCCCGGCGGCGATCCCGTCGATCGTCAGGAGGAGCGGCCGCTGGCAGCCCTCCATCCCCTCCCGCTTTCGCCGCAGGAGCTCCACCTGGAGGAAGGACATCGGATCCACATAGGGATTGCGAAGCGCGATCGAGCGCTGCAGCGGCGGATTCCCGTCGAGGATCCTCTCGCTCTCCGTGATCCGTTTCACCCACCGCCGGGTCCGCCGGTGCTCCGCGTCGATCTTCGGCCAGACCGCCGCCCGCGCCTCCGCCGTCGCGAGGGCGGCGTAGCGCTCAGCGATCGCCAGGTCGCTCTTGGCGAGCACCATCTCCACGTTGCCGACCACCGTGCGGAAATACGGCCATCCCGCGTACATCTCACGGAGGAGCTCGAGGCCGCCGGGCCTGCGGCCGAAGGCCTCCAGCGCGGAGCCGACGCCGTACCAGCCCGGCAGGATCGAGCGGTTCTGCGTCCACGAGAAGACCCAGGGGATCGCGCGCAGCGCCTCGAGACCGCCGGCGCTACGCTTCGACGGCCGCGAGCCGATCGGGAGCCGGGCGATCTCTTCGATCGGCGTGGCCGCGTGGAAGAACTCGACGAAGCGCGGCTCGTCGTACACCAGCGCGCGGTAGCACCGCCTCCCCTCCGCTGCGAGCTCCTCGAAGGCCTCGACGTAGCGGCGTTCGTCGTCAGGAGACGGCCGTTCCTGTGCGCCGAGCGTGTGGAGCAGGGCGCCGCCGACGATGAGCTCGAGCGTGCGCATGGCGAGCTGCGGCCGCGCATATTTGTGGTCGAGGGCCTCGCCCTGCTCGGTGGCCTTGTAGCGGCCGCCGACACTCCCGGGCGGCAGCGCGAGGATGGCCTGCTGGGCCGGTCCGCCTCCCCGCGCCACCGACTCGCCCCGGCCGTGGAAGACCCGCAGGGGGATCTGGGCCTCGGCGGCCACCGCCGGAAGCGCCCCCTGCGCCCGATAGAGCGCGGCGGCAGCGGCGAGGAGGCCCACCTCCTTCCCCGAATCGCTGTAGCCGATCATCACCTCCTGCTGGCCGCGGCAGGCGACGTGGTGGCGGTAGACGGGATTGGCGAAGAGCTCCCGCAGGATCCCTGGCGCGGCGTCCAGGGCATCGAGGGTCTCGAAGAGCGGCACGATGTCCAGCCGCGCACACTCTCGGGTGGGATCCCAGAGGCCGGACTCCTTCGCGCAATAGAGCGCCTCGAGCAGGTCCTTCGCGCCGTGGGTCATCGAGAGGATCAGGGTTCGGCAAGACCTCTCGCCAGCGCTCTCCTGGGCCGCCGCGACCTTCCACAGCGCGGAGAGGAAGCGCTCGGCGGCGTCCGTTCTGCCGCCCGTCCCGCGGAGCCAGGCGGCGGCGTCCTTGACGTCCGAGCTCAGGGCCCGGAGCTCGAGCTCGAGGAGGTGGAAGCCCACCGCCCGCGCCTGCGCGAGCAGCCGCTTCACCCGACGCTCCCCGGCGTTGGCGCCCTGGCATGCCGCGAGGGACGAAGCGATCACCTCCAGGTCCGCCTCCAGCTCCTCCGACCTCCGATAGGCGTGGGCGAAGGCCCCGTCTCCCGCCGGCGCGATCGGGGCGGGCGCGATTCCGGAAGCGCCCAGGACGATCGAGTGGGATGCCTGCGTCCGCTCCCCGGACGACCTCCGGGCCTCCACGCGGGCGAGGGAGGCCTCGAGGCGGGCCTCCATGAAGCGGAGCTTGCGCCGCCAGGGCTCACCCTCGGTGCGCGGCCGGAGCCGCTCGGCGACCCCCGGCATCGCCGCGGCATCCGATGCGATCGAGGCCAGGAGCGCCTCGGGAGGATCCACGTAGCGCGTGGACTGCGAGAGCGAGCTGCCCAGGCGGCGCACGCCCTCGAGGAGGAGGCGCAGGGCTCGGCCCTGGTGGACCGCGATCGCGTCCTCCACCACGTCCGGCGTGACCATCGGGTTTCCGTCCATGTCGCCGCCCACCCACGAGTGGAGGCGCAGCGGCGAGGGCTCCATTCCGAGGGGCTCGCCATAGGCGCGCTCGAACGCATGGGCCAGCGCCTCCGGCAGGGCCGGGAGCAGCTTCCAGAGGACGCCCTCTGCGTACCAGAGGACGTTCTTCACTTCGTCACCGACCGTGGGACGCTCGCGCCGCACCTCGTCGGTCTGCCAGAGGGCCGTGACCTCCTCGCGGATCCGCTCCCAGGAGGCCGCCTCCTCGTCCGGGAGCAGCGCGCAGCGATCGCGGTCCTCGAGCTCGTCGGCGATCCGATCGAGCTTCTCGAGGACGGTGTGGCGGGAGGCCTGCGTGGGGTGCGCCGTGAGGGTCAGCGTCACCTGGAGCGACGCGATCGCAGCCCGGGCGTCCGCCGCCGTGACCCCGCCGCGCCGGGCCTGGAGGAGCACCGCGGAGAGGGAGCCCCGCTGGGGGGAGCGTCGACGTCCGCCGCATGCGCTCTCCCCCTCCGGATCCGGTGGTGCTGTTCGGCGAGGTTCACGAGCTCGAAATAGGTCCCGAAGGCGCGGATCATGTCCCGCGCCTGGGTGATCGGGAGCTCCTCGAGGAGCGCGGCGAGCTGGCGGCCCGCGTCGGCTCGATCGGCCCTCGGGCCCCGCCGGCGGGCGATCGCGAGGCCCCGTACCTTCTCCTCGAGATCCAGCGTCTGCCGCCCCTCCTGCTCCGCCAGCACCTCGCCCAGGAGCCGGCCCAAGGTCCGCACGTCTCTCCTCAGGGGGCGATCGATCTTCCGCTTGCGTGGCATGTCCCGAGACGCTACCAACCTGCCCGCCCGCATCCTGGGCCTCGCTTGGGGCCCTCCTGCTCGAAAACGCCCCTTTTCTTCCTTTTTCCGCCGTTCGAGTTTGAAGAAGCGGCGCCGCTCGTGCGTCCAAGAGCCCGTGAAGACCGTCGTTGATGAACAGGTCGAGGCCTCCGTCGCCGCCCCCGCCAGGGCCAGGCGACCGGCGGGCCGGACCGTCCTCGAATGGTTCGGTGTCGACGTGACGGGCGCCACGCTCCCCGTCGATCCCTCCCGCACCTGCCTCGATGGCGACTGCCAGCGCCGGGCGATGGTCGGCGAGCTGGTCTGCCCGGTTCACCTGGGGCTGGTCACGGCGGCGGAGCTCCCCGATCACCGCGGCTTCGCGGCCCACCGAAAGGAGCGGCTCCTCCGCACCGCCGTGCTCGCGGCGCTGGTGATCCTGGGAGGGGCCGGCCTTGGCGTCGCGGTCGGAGACCTGCGCTTCGGCTGGCTCGGCGGCGTCGCCGGCGCGGCCGTGGTGGCGGGCCACGCCTCCCGCGAGCTCCACTTCGACAAGCTCGCGTCGCTCCTGGGGATGCTGGCGTTCTTCGCCGCCACGGTCCTCGTCTTCGCCGGGTTCCTGGTGGGGACGATCTCCGCGCTGCCCTGGCTGATCGGGCACCTGCTCGGGTAGCTCCTCCCGCCCGACGTCCGGCCGTGCCGCCGGCGCCTCCGATGCGAACCCTCATCGGGAGGTGGCGGCCCGAGCGAACATCCAGGACTACGGGATCATCGGAGACTGCCGCTCGGCCGCGCTGATCTCGCGCGAGGGCTCGCTCGACTGGCTATGCTGGCCGAGGTTCGACGGCCCTTCGCTCTTCG
This sequence comes from Vulgatibacter incomptus, assembly GCF_001263175.1. GTDB lineage: Bacteria > Myxococcota > Myxococcia > Myxococcales > Vulgatibacteraceae > Vulgatibacter > Vulgatibacter incomptus. The sequence continues at coordinate 3,276,307 of NZ_CP012332.1, forward strand.
CGGCGATCCTCGACCACGAGAAGGGCGGCCGCTTCCGGATCCGCCCGTCGACCCGGCACGTCTCCACCCGCCGGTACCTCCCGGGCACGAATGTCCTCGAGACCCGCTTCGAGACCTCCCACGGGACCCTGGTCCTCACGGACCTGATGCCGGTGGCCACCGAGGCCGAGAAGAAGCGGCTGGTGTCTCCCGAGCACGAGGTCCTGCGGGTGGCCAGGTGCGAGGAAGGCGAGGTCGAGCTCGAGGTCGAATACGATCCCCGGCCGGACTTCGGCCGGAAGCCCGCGAAGCTGCGCTTTCACGAGCGCCTCGGCGTGTCGTGCGCCGTGGGCCGGCACGGGCAGCTCCTCCTGCGGAGCCAGGTTCCGCTGCACCCCCATGGCGGCGGAGCGCGCGGAAGCGCCCGACTCGCCGCGGGGCAGGAGGTCGTCTTCCGGCTCTGCTTCGCGACGGATGCGCCCGCCGTCTTTCCGCCGTTCGACGATGCCGCCGACGCGCTCAACCGGACCCTCTCCTACTGGCAGGGGTGGAACCATTGTGTGGGCTACGACGGACCGTACCGGGAGGCCGTCGTCCGCAGCGCCCTCACCCTCTGCCTGCTGATCTACGCGCCTTCCGGCGCGATCGTGGCCTCGCCGACGACGTCGCTCCCCGAGGAGCTCGGCGGCGACAAGAACTGGGACTACCGCTACTGCTGGTTGCGCGACGCCTCGTTCACCGTGCGTGCCCTCTTCGGCCTGGGGTACGCCGACGAGGCCGAGGCCTTCGTGAGCTGGCTGCTCCACACCACGAAGCTGACGCGGCCGCGTCTTCGGGTGCTCTACGACGTCTATGGCGAGGTGCCACCGCCCGAGCACGAGGTCCCGCTGGCCGGCTTTCGCGGCTCGAGGCCGGTGCGGCTGGGCAACGCGGCCGAGGGACAGCTCCAGCTCGACGTCTACGGCGAGGTGATCGACGCCGCCGCCCAGTACATCCACCAGGGCGGCACCTTCGACCGTGAGACCGCCCGGATGCTCATCCAGTTCGGCCACTACGTCTGCGACAACTGGCAGCTGCCGGACGAAGGGATCTGGGAGGTCCGCTCCGGCCGATACCCCCACGTGCACTCGCGGGTGCTCTGCTGGACTGCCCTCGATCGCCTCCTGGAGCTGCACATCAAGGGCCACCTCGGCCGGGCGCCCGAGGAGCGGTTCCGAAAGGTCCGCGCCGAGATCCGCGCGAACGTGGAGGAGAAGGGCTGGAACGAGCGGATCCAGAGCTACGTGCAGGTCGAGGGCAGCGCCCATGTGGACGCCGCGCTCCTCCTGCTCCCCTGGTACGGCTTCGAGAAGGCCTCCACGACGCGCATGCGAAAGACCTTCGCCCGGATCCGGAAGGAGCTCCACGCCAACGGCAGCCTCCTCTATCGCTACGCCACCCACGGCGGGACCACCGAGGGCGCCTTCGGGATCTGCAGCTTCTGGGCGGCGGAGTTCCTCGCCCGCGGCGGGGGCACCGTCGCCGAGGCGCAAGCGGCCTTCGACGGCCTCCTCTGCTACGGGAACGACCTCGGCTTGTTCTCTGAAGAGGTGGATCCCGCTACCGGCCACGCGCTGGGCAACTTTCCCCAGGGCTTCACCCACGTGGGGCTGATCAACGCCGCCCTCGCGATCCGCGACCGGATGGAGGGACAGGTCCGCGTCGAGCACCACGTGCTCCCCCACCGCAACGAAAGGGCGGCCCGCCGATGAGGTGGTGGTCGGTCCTGGTGTGGGGATTCATCGCCACGGTGGTCCTCACCACGCTCATGTCGGGGAGCCAGGGCGCCGGGATCACCCGGATGAACCTCCCGTACATGCTCGGCACCCTCTTCACGCCGAACCGCGACAAGGCGAAGCTCGTCGGCTTCGTGCTCCACATGCTGAACGGCTGGGTCTTCGCCTTCTTCTACGCGCTGGGCTTCCTGATGACGGGCGGCGCCACCTGGTGGAAGGGCGCGATCTTCGGCGCGGTCCACGCCGCCTTCGTGCTCACCGTCGGGATGTCGCTGGTCCCCGCGATCCACCCGCGCATGGCGAGCGAGCAACAGGGGCCGACCATCACCAGGCGCCTCGAGCCGCCCGGCTTCCTCGGCCTTCACTACGGGTATCAGACTCCCGTCACGGTCCTGATCGCGCACGTGGTCTTCGGGATCATCCTCGGCGCGTTCCTCCCGTGAGGCGACTCGAGGCGCTTGTGGAAGCGCCGACGAATCCGCTCAGAGCTCCACCTGCATGCCCAGCTCGATCACCCGCCCGGGCGGGAGCCCGAAGTAGGCGGTGGCGGGCTCCGCGTTTCGCGACAGGTAGCGGAAGAGGCCCTTCCGCCAGCGCGACATCCGGCCCTTGCCCGTAGTGAGCAGGGTCTCGCGGCCGAGCACGAAGCTCGTCGTGGCCGGATCGGTGGTGAGACCCTGCCGCCACGCCTTGCGGAGCACCGCCGGGACGTTGGGCGTCTGCATGAAGCCGTAGCGGGCCTCGACCCGGAAGAAGCCCTCGCCGAGCTCCTCCACGTGCACGAGCTCCCCCTTGGGTACGAAGGGCACGTAGTCGCTCACCACCACCGAGAGGATCACGACCTGCTCGTGGAGGGTCTGGTTGTGCTTGAAGTGGTGGAGCATCGCCGGCGGCGTGCCGACGGGGTTCGCCGAGAGGAAGACCGCGGTCCCGGGGACCCGCCGGGGCTCCCGACGATGCACGTCGTCGAGGAAGAGCTCGAGGGGCAGCGTCCTCGCCGCGACCTCGCGCCTCAGCTCCGCGCGGCCGTCCCTCCAGGTGAGCATGATCGTGACCAGGCCCACCGCCACGGCGAGGGGGAGCCAGCCTCCCTCGGCGACCTTGAGGAGGTTGGCCGAGAAGAAGGCGAAGTCGACGACGAAGAAGATGGAGACCAGCGGGAGGGTCTTCCACATCGGCCACTTCCACGTCAGCCGCGCCACCTCCAGGAAGAGCAGCGTGGTGATGATCATGTTGGCCGTCACCGCCACGCCGTAGGCCGCCGCCAGCTCGCTCGACTTCTTGAAGCCGATCACCAGGGCGATGCAGGCCACCATCAGCGCCGTGTTCACCCAGGGGATGTAGATCTGGCCCTCGGTCTCACCCGACGTATGGACGATGTGCACCCGCGGGAGGTAGCCGAGCTGGACCGCCTGCCGGGTCAGGGAGAACGCCCCCGAGATCAGCGCCTGCGAGGCGATCACCGTGGCCAGCGTCGCGATGGCGACCACGGGGTAGAGCAGCATCCGCGGCACGAGCGCGAAGAACGGGTTCTCCACCTGCGGCTCCGCCAGCAGGATCGCGCCCTGCCCCGCGTAGTTGAGGAGGAGCGCCGGGAACGCCAGGACGAACCACGCTAGGCGGATCGGCCGCCGCCCGAAGTGGCCGAGATCGGCGTAGAGCGCCTCGGAGCCCGTGAGGCAGAGGACGACCGCGCCGAGGACCAGGAAGCCATGGAAGTGGTTGTGGGCGAAGAACGCGACGGCGTAGGACGGGTTGACCGCCTCGAGCACCCCCGGATGCATGAGGATCCCCCTCACGCCCAGCGCGGCCAGCACCAGGAACCACCCCGCCATCACCGGCCCGAAGAGCCTGCCGATCCGCTCGGTGCCGCGCTTCTGGAAGCCGAAGAGGAAGAGGAGGATCACGACCGTGAGCGGCACGACCGCCGGGCGGAGCGCCGTCGTCGCCACCTCCAGCCCCTCGATCGCCGAGAGCACCGAGATCGCCGGGGTGATGATCCCGTCGCCGTAGAGGAGCGCGGCGCCCAGGAGCGCCGCCACCACGAGGGTGCCGCCGTGCTTGCCGCGGACGGGAGGGAGGAGCGCCAGCAGCGCGAAGATCCCGCCCTCGCCCCGGTTGTCGGCCTTCATGACGAAGCCGATGTACTTGAAGGCCACGACGAGGGTCAGCGCCCAGAAGACGAGCGAGAGGATCCCCAGCACGTTCGCGTGGGTCGCCGGCACGCCGTGGAGGCCGAAGATGGCCTCCTTCATCGTGTAGAGCGGGCTCGTCCCGATGTCGCCGAAGACGACGCCGAGCGCGCCTATCGCGAGAGGGAGGTTCTTGTCGTGCCGGGCGTCCACTCGTGACGCAGCGTGCGTCACGGGCGCTCCGATCTCAAGGGAGGGAGCGCCGTCGGGACCCGAGGCGCCCATGTTCTGCATAGGTGACGAAACCACGGCCGGGCACATTGATCCACTCGCGTGCCGATGACAAGAGCCACACGGGCCTCATTCCCGGTGGACGCCGGGTCGCCGGGCGAGCCGAACGCGGAAATGCGAGCGCTTACCGCACGATAGGACAGGCGACGCCGTCCGGGCGGCTACAGAGCGGATCGGCTCCCGCGTCGCGGGCCGCGCGGACCCGCTCGGCGAGCGAGCCGATCAGCGCCTCGGACGCTCCGGGCGTCCGCACCCGGTGGTAGCCCTCGATCCCGGCGGCGATCGCCGGCTCCCTCAGGAGCATGTCGAGCTCGTAGAGCGTCTCCACGTGCTCGGTGACGAAGGCGATCGGCACGACGATCACGTCCTTCACACCCTCCTTCGCCAGCGACTCGAGGGCGTCCTCGGTGGCGGGCTCCAGCCAGCGGGCGCGGGTCGCCCGGCTCTGGAAGGCGAGGACATGGGGCAGGCCGTCCGGCAGCCGGGCCATCACGCCCCGCACGGTGGCCTGCACGTGCCGGAGGTAGGGGTCGCCAGAGTCGATGAGCTTCTGGGGGAGGCCGTGGGCGCTGAACAGCACCCGGGCCGCGGCCCGCCGCTCCTCGGGGATCTGCGAGAGAGCCTCCCTTACTGCGGCCGCCCAGCCGTCGAGGAAGCCCGGCGTCTCGGGGAAGCAGCAGACCTCATGGAGGGGCAGGCCCGGCGCGCGCTTCTTCAGGACCCGCCGCAGCTCGCGCATCGACGAGCCGGACGTGGACCGCGAGCGCTGCGGATACATCGGGAGCGCGACCACCCCGGTGGCTCCGGCGGCGACGAGGCGCTCCACCGTCTCCTCCGTCGACGGCTTCCAAGCCCGCATCGCGACGTAGGTCCGGTAGCCCGGCCCGAGCGCCTGCTCGAGCGCCCGGCCCTGCGCCTCGGTGTCCTCGACGATGGTGGAGCGGCCGCCGATGCGCGCGTAGATCTCGCGGCTCTCGGGCGCCCGGCTGCGCGCGACCTTGCGGGCGAAGCGCTTCTGCCACAGGAAGCCGAGCGGGAGCTGGATCACGTCGGAGTCGGAGAAGATGTTGTAGAGGAAGGGCTCGACGTCATCGAGCGACGCGGGGCCGCCCAAGTTCATCAAGACCACCGCGGTGTGGGGAGAGCTCGGCACGGTTCCTTCCTAACATTCAACCGCCGCGGCGGCATGTCCAAACACACCCCCTCTGGAATCCAGGCTCCGGTTGCCGGTAGGATCCTCCCACCATCCAGGTCAGGAAGCAGGGAGGTTGCATACGATGGCGACGGAAACGATCCGGTTGTCGGCGCAGTTCCCCACGAGCCCGCAGCGTATCTACGACGCTTGGCTCGATTCTTCTGAGCATTCGGCTTTCACCGAGAGTGCAGCCTCGATCGATCCGGTCGTCGGAGGGAAGCACACCGCGGGTGACGGCTACGTGGAAGGCGAGAACCTCTGGCTCGACGACGGCCGGCGGATCGTCCAGAGCTGGCGAAGCAAGGAGTTCCCTCCCGATGCGGAGAGCTCCAGAGTCGAGATCCTCCTCGAGCCCACGGAGGACGGCGGCACGCTCTTCACGCTGATCCACGACAACGTCCCCGAGGGCCAGCGAGAGATCTACGAGCAGGGCTGGCAGACGTATTACCTGGACAAGATGGCGGCCTATTTCGGCGCGCCCGACGATGCGGAAGACCGGCCGTGGTCGGCGAATGACCTCTCTGCCGAGGAGGCGCTCGATCGCGAGGACGAGGCCATGGCGATGGAGCTCGAAGGCGCGCCGGATCCCGACGAAGAGCGGAGCGACGAGGACGTTCCGTCGCCGAAGGTGCTGCCCGACACCAAGGCGGCGCGGCGCGCCACCCGGGGGAAGACGGCTGCCAAGTCTCCACGGCGTGCGACCAAGGCGACCGCGTCGCGGACGGCGGGGCGATCCAGGTCGAAGAGCACCGGAGGCGCCGCGAAGCCCAAGGCGAAGTCCGCCGGCGCGGGGGCGAAGAAGACGACGACACGGAAGGCGGCGACGACCACGCGAGCGGCTCGCGCTACAGGCAAGGCGACGCCCGCTCGAGCGACTCGCGCAGCGGGCAAGACCACGTCGACCCGCGCCGCAGCAGCGAAGGCGACGACCAAGCGGGCCACTCGCACCACGGCAAAGACGACGACCAAGCGGGCGTCGGGCGCCGCAGCGAAGACGACGACGGCCCGAGCGACTCGCGCCGGGGCAAAGGCGACGACGGCTACCGGCAGGACCCGGGCCGGAGCGAAGCCGACGACGGCGCGCTCGACCCGCGCCGGGGCGAAGGCAACGACTGCGCGCTCGACCCGCGCCGGGGCGAAGGCAACGACGGCGCGCTCGACCCGCGCCGCCGCCAAGACGTCGACCGCGCGGACCTCGACTGCACGGGGCACGAAGAGCGCGACCCGGAAGCCGGCCGCCAGGACCACGAAGGCCGGAAGCACGAAGACGACCACCGCCACGAAGCGCGCCACCACGAGCCGCGCGAAGGCACGGAAGCCCGCGGCTCGAAAGCCGCATCCGTCGTCCCGGTCGTAGCTCTCAGGCCCTGCAGCGCGCGAGCTCCTCCTCCAGGAGCGGCCGATCGAGATCGCGACCGAACAAGGCCATCCGGCTCTCGCCGTGGGCGGGAGCCGGCGCGCGCAGCTCGAGCTGCAGCCGCTTGCCGACCACGTGGAAGGCGACCCAGCCGTCCTCGATCTCGACGATTCCCTTTGCCCGGAAGACGCGCTCGGGCAGCTCCTCCAGCCAGTCCTCGAGGCGATCGAGGACGTAGGCCTGCCGCCCGGAGACCGAGACCACGCCGAAGTCGGAGTGCCTCGCCTGCTCGCTCTGGAAGCCGGCGAGCCGCGCCTCGCGTCCCGCGGCGTCGACGGCATCGAGGCTGTCGAGGAGGAGCCCCTCCGGCAGCCCATCTCCGCCCTCGAGGATTCGCGCCTGGGGGTTCACCTCCCTCACCGCCGCGATCGCCTTCGCCACCTGCTCCGGCGGGACCAGCTCGAGCTTCGAGAGCACGATGAGATCGCCGCAACGCACCTGGGCGTCCCACTCCTCGCCTCGGGCACTCTCGAAGCTGGAGGGATCCACCACCGTCACCACCGAATCGAGGCGCACCTTCCCCTGGAGCTCCGGCCTCGCCAGCGTCCACGTCAGCGCCAGCGGATCGGCGAGGCCCGTGGTCTCGAGGATCACGCGATCGAGGTCCCCCCGGCTCCAAAGATCGTCGAGCGCGCCGAGGAGCTCGGGGTTCCGCAGGCAGCAGACGCAGCCCTCGGTGAGCTCGATCATCTGACGGCTCGCAGGCGAGTCCACGTCGATCCCCGCCTGGCCGAGCTCGTTCTGGATCAGCGCGATCCGCAGGCCGTGGGGCTTGCCGAGGAGCCGGCGAAGGAGGGTGGTCTTGCCGGCCCCGAGAAAACCGGTGAGGACGACGATGGGAAGCGGAGGTCTCACGGGCGCGAACCTAACGGCGTCGACGCCTCGGGGCCAACCCGATCCCTCGCGCACCCGGAAGGGCCGGCAGCGCCCCGGCGTTGGCCTGGAGAAGGGATTGGGCTTGCGCGCTTCCCGCTGCTGGTGCAAAGGGGGACCGATTAAGCGACCATGCGGCCGGGCGCCAGCCGAAGCGAGGCGCGGCAGGAGTGGATCACGTGCGCAGAGTCGGGATCTTCGGTTGGGGCGTCGTCGCCCCCCGGTCGCCGGACATCGAGGCTTTCGAGCGTAACCTCGAGTCTTCGGACAGCTGGCTCTCCGCCTTCGACGGCTTCGGCCCCAGCAACTTCCTCGCAGGTACTCCCGACTTCCGGTTCGCCGACTACAAGGGCTGGATCGACGAGCGCTTCCCGCCCACCCGCTACGCCCAGCTCGAGAAGAAGATGGGCCAGCCGACGCAGTACGCGATCGGCGCCTTCGTCCAGTCGCTCCGTCAGAACCCGGGGATCGAGAAGGTCCTCACCGAGCTCGGCCTCGAGGCCCACGTCTACGTCGGCACCGGCCTCGGCGACCTGCCCACGATCCACGACTGCAGCCTCGAGCTCCACCGCGCCCAGCGCCGCTGGGATCGCTTCTGGGCGAACCCCGAGCGCAACGTCGCCCTCCGCGCCTTCCTGGAGCTCTCGCCCGAGGAGCGCGCCGCCGTCGAGGGCGCGCCGCCGGTCCCGTCCTCGGTCCCCGAGGAGGATCGCGACCTCGCGGAAGAGCGCTTCTGGCACCACTGGGCCGCGCGCTCCACCGAGCTCGCCGACTATCTCGCCGAGCTCCGCGAGATCGAGTCCATCTCCGTCGAGGGCGACGTCGAGGCGGCCAAGCTCGCCGTGATCAAGGAGAAGCGCGTCCGCACCGCGAAGCTGCAGCGGAAATGGAACGCGCCCGAGCCGCCCTGGAACCAGGTCTCGGCCAACCTGCTCTGGAACATCCACAACACGCCCGCGTCTCAGATCTCGATGATGGGCCGGATCACCGGGATGACCTTCGCCCCGGTGGCGGCGTGCTCGTCGTTCGGCTACGCGCTGCGGCTCGCGATGCAGTCGATTTCGTCGGGGAGCGCGAAGGCGGTGGTCGTGGGCATGACCGACCCGGCGCCCAACCCGCTCTCGGTGGGCGGCTTCTACAACGCCCGGGTCCTCGCCGCGGACGGCACCGTCTCCAAGCCCCTCACCGGGATGCGCGGCACCCACGTGGCGGGCGGCGCCGTGGTCTGGATCGTCGGCGACCACGAGTACATGACCTCCAAGGGCTTCCAGCCCCTGGGCATGGAGCCCGTGGCCGTGGGCGTCTCGGCAGACGCGGACCACATCATCACGCCGTCGCCCGAGGGCCCCCTCGCCGCGATGCGGAGCGCGCTCGACCAGGCGGACGCCACGCCGGCCGAGATCGGCACCTGGGACCTCCACGCCACGGCCACCCCGGGCGACTTCCTCGAGGTGGAGACCCTGCGCCAGATCCTGCCGGAGTCGGTGGTCGTCACCGCGCGGAAGGGCACCTTCGGCCACGGCATGTCGGCTGGCGGCGGCTGGGAGCTCACGGCGCAGTACCTCGGCTACCAGCGCGGCCAGCTTCCCGCGACGACGCTGCAGGCGAGCGAGCTCAACCCCGAGATCGGCAAGGTCCACCAGGCGTTCGTCCTCGACACGCCGTGTGAAGCCCGCGGCCTCGCCGGCAAGCTCTCCATGGGCATCGGCGGCATCAACGCCTGCGTGATCTCGCGGCCCTGGAAGTAGCGACGAGCGGGCCGCGGCGCGCCACGGTCCACCCAAGTCTCACTTCGGCGCGGCGATCGCGCCCACCTTCCCTTCGACTGCCCGCAGGTAGTCCGCCGGCGAGACGAGGAGCTGCGTCCCCCGCACGCCGGCGGAGACGGAGATCACGTCGAAGAGCTCGATCGTCTCGTCCACGTAGACGGGGTACGCCTTCTTCGCGGCCAGTGCCGTCACCCCGCCCCGGATGTAGCCGGTCAGCGGCTGCACCTCCTTGAGCGGGACCGTGTCGATCTTGCGATCGCCCGAGAGCCGGGCGAGCCCCTTGAGGTCGAGCTTGGCGTCGCCGGGCACCACGGCGAAGCAGACGCCGTTGCGATCCCCGCGAGCGACGAGGGTCTTGAAGACCTGCTCCGGAGGCATCCCGACCTTGGCCGCGACCGACTCCGCCGAGAGGTCGTCGGGATCGATGTCGTAGTTCTTGAGCTCGTAGGCGATCCCGAGGTTATCGAGCTGGCGGGCGGCATTCGTCTTCATCGATTCGCCCCCTTGGCAGCGCGCTTTGCCGGCTTCGTCTTCTTCGCGTCCGCGGTCGTCTCCGCCGGCGCAGCGAGGCCCTCCAGGAGCCGCGCGGTCACCATCCGCGCCAGCTGCTCGGCGCTCCCGGCCGCCGGAGGGAGCTTCTCCTCCACCAGCAGGGACGCGAGGCCGTGCACCGTCGACCAGGCGGTCACCGCGAGCTCGCTGGCCGGCACGTCGCAGAGCGCGCCCGCCTGGCGGCCCTCCTCGATCGACTCGACCAGCACGCCGAAGGCCGAGCCCGAGGCCTCGTCGAGGGAGGGATAGTCGCAGTCGTTCTGCCCGACGGTGAACATGACCCGGAAGTGCGCGGGATGGGCGACCGCGAAGAGCACGTAGGCTACGCCGATCGCCTGCAATTTCCCGAGGGGATCGCCCGCGAGACGCACCGAGGCCTCCAGGAGCCCTTCCCGCAGGGTGCGGAAGCCCTCCTCGGCGACGGCGGCCAGCAGCGCCTCCTTGCTGGCGAAGTGGCGGTACGGCGCGGCGTGGGTCACGCCGGCCCGCCGGGCCACCTCCCTCAGCGAGAGGGTGGCCGCGCCCTCCTGCTGCACCTGCTCCAGCGCCGCATCGAGCAATGCGCGCCGGAGATCTCCGTGGTGGTAGCGCCCCCCTTTGCTCCGCTCCGAATCGGTCGACATCCCTACTTCACTCCCATGCTGACAGCGCAATGTTGACAGCGTCAACTCCGCCTGCAATGTTACCATCGTAATCTTCCCGCGCCGTCGTCGCCACGGCAAGGAGCTCCGATATGCAGGCCGCCATTCCTCCGTCCCCTTCGAGCCAGGGCTGGTCCCGGGCCTTCCAGGATCTCCCCCGCGAGCACGGCTTCGAGCCGCTCCGCGTCGAGGGAACGATCCCCGCCGAGCTTCGCGGAACCCTCTACCGCAACGGGCCCTCCCTCTTCTCCAGCTTCGGCGAGAGCTATCGACATTGGTTCGACGGCGACGGCGCCGTCTCCGCCGTTCGCCTCGAGGGCGGGAAGGCCGAGGGCGCGGTTCGCCTGGTGCAGACGCAGGAGCTCGTCGCGGAACGGGCCGCCGGGCGCCGCCTCTACGCCAACTATTGCATGCCGCATCCTGGAAGCCTGCTCGGCCGGATCGGTCAAATGCGATCCAAGAACGTGGCCAACACCTCGGTGATGGTCTGGAACGATCGGCTCTTCGCCCTCTACGAAGCGGGGATCCCGGTCGAGCTCTCGATGGAGGATCTCTCCACGATCGGTGAGACGACCTTCGACGGTCTCTTGTCGGCCGCCTTCTCCGCACACCCCCACCGCATCCCGTCGCGGCGCGCGAGCTACAACTTCGGCATGCGGTTCGGGCGTCATACCCTCCTCGACCTCTTCGAGCTCCGGGACGACGGCGGCGCGCGTCGGATCGCCTCCCTGCCGCTGCCGGGCCCGACCCTCCTACACGACTTCATCGCCACCGAGCGCCACCTGATCTTCTTCGTGTCGCCCGTGCGCCTCCGCGTGATGCGCCAGCTCCTCGGCGTGGGGACCGTGGGCGAGAACTTCGTCTGGCGCCCTGAGCTGGGGACCGAGGTGCTTGTGGTGCCCCTCGACGAGCCGGAGCGTCCTTTCCGCTTCCAGGTCGATCCCTTCTTCCAGTGGCACTTCGCCAACGCCTTCGAACAGGGCGAATCCATCGTCGTGGATCTCGTCCGCTATCCCGACTTCGAGACCAACCTCTGGCTCGGGGACCGCGTTCGCGGCGGGAGCGGACGCGAGGCGAGAGGCACCTTCCATCGTGCCATCGTCGATCCGCGGCGAAGCGTGCTCCGCATGGAGGAGCGCTGGTCCGAGTCGTGCGAGTTCCCGCGGGTGGCGCCCTCCGCCACCGGGAAGCCCTACCGCTTCGCATGGCTCGGCGCCCACGCGCCCGGGAGCAGGAGAGACCTCTACGACCAGCTCGCCCGCCTCGACGTCGAGAGCGGCGAAGCGCGGCGCGTGGAGCTGCCCGCCGGCCACTACCCCTCCGAGCCGATCTTCGTCCACAAGGCCGGCAGCGCGGCGGAGGACGACGGCTGGATCCTCACCCTGGTCTACGACGCGCGGGCGCACCAGAGCCACCTGGCCATCCTGGATTCGAAGCGCCTCGACGACGGCCCCATCGCCCGCGCCTACTTCGATCACCACGTTCCCTTCACGTTCCACGGCGGTTGGCTCGGCGCGAAGTGAAGAAGTGAAGTGAAGTGAATCGGGTGCCGCTCGACGCGAGCGCCGCCGATCGGCGATAGCGCGCCGCAAAGGCAGAGACATCCGGGTCTGCATCGGGCTAGATCGTCCGTCCAAACCTCGCGAGGAGACGAGCATGGAGAAGACGAAGATCGAAGGACGCGCCGGCCTGGAGGCCCTGGTGGGCAAGCCGCTTCCCGCGGGGCCCTGGCACCAGCTCTCCTTCGAGGAGATCGTCGCCTTCGCCGACGCCACCGGCGATCACCAGTGGATCCACGTCGACCGAGAGCGCGCCCTCCGCGAATCGCCCTTCGGCGCGCCGATCGCCCACGGCTACTACACGCTGTCGCGGATCGCGGGCCTCTTCTTCGAGGCCGTCGAGGTGACCGGCTTCTCCGCCGTGCTCAACTACGGCCTCGACAAGGTCCGCTTCCCCGCCCCGATGAAGGAGGGCGCGCGCTACCGCCTCTCGCCGACGGTCGAGTCGATCACCGAGGTGAAGGGCGGCCTCGAGGTGGTGTTCAAGAACACCATCGAGCTCGAGGGCGAGGCCAAGCCGACCTGCGTGGCCCAGTGCGTCTTCCGCTATCTGGGCTGACGAGACGAAATCCGAGATCGAGAAAACGGCCTCCCGTGTGCGAAACGCGGGAGGCCGTTCCGTTTTCAGGGGGTTGCCGTGGTCCTGCTGCCGTAGGCAGCGAGATCGCCGACCAGGAGTTCCCGATTACGAACTCGCGCAGGATCACGGGAGCGCTACCGTGAAGCTGGGGGACGTTTCGTCGTTCTGTCGCCGAGCTCGACACTCTCGGCTCTCGCAGATCGAGGTTTCACGAATAGCCTTCGAACAAAACGGAGTGGTCATGCGTCATTCGCGGTTCTCTTTGATCCTGCTGGCGTGTGTGATGGGTGCCCTTACGGCTTGCGGCACCGCTGCCGACCGGCTCGTGGACACGGTCCAAACCGACCTGCCCGAAGAGCCGGGAGATCCTCCAGTCCCACGCCCCGATTCCCGGGACAACGACGAGCCCGCGGAGCCAGACGAGTCCACGGGCTCGCGCCCCGATTCCCCGGATAAGGACGAGCCGTCCCGGCCGGACGAGCCCACGAGCGAGCCGCCCGCCCTCACGGACTGCCCGACCGGAAAGGCGATGGCACTCGCGAGGCACGGGGAGGGCATCGCCTGGGGCATCGGGCGGTGCGGCGAAGTTCCCTACTCGGACTCGAGCGGCACCTACGTAGCCGACACGATCGGCAAGGGAGCGAAAACCCTCCTCGCCGATCGTCAGAGCTACGTCTCCTTCTCCCCCGACCGCAGCCGTATCCTCTCCACATACCAGGTCAGGGAGCAGCCGAAGCTCGAGCTCCGGGTGTTCGACCTCGCGAGCCGGAAGCTCGTGGGCAAGACCATCCTTGCGAATGTCTCGTCCGGCTACAGTGTCAGCTTCGTCGATGTGGAGGGATCGCCTCTCGTGGTCTGCTACGAGGGGCGGCTGGGGGTGCTCGGGTCAGCAGGGCTCGAGACGTTTGGCCCCGACGGCGTGAGCTGCAACGGCGTCGTCTCCTCCGCGCACGGCCCCTTCGTGGCCGCGCCGGGGAAGGAAGGCGCGCTCCTCGTTGCCAACGTGGTGGACCGCACCGTGCGCGAGATCGCGGGCGTGGAATACGTCATCGACGGCGAGCTCGACAACGGCGTTCGGGGGATTCGCTCGCGTTCTCGCCCGACGGAAAGGTCCTGCTCCATCAGCAGGCGGTTGTCAGCACGGAGGACTACCAGACGCGTCGCGCGGAAGTGGCGTCGATCATCGACGTGGAGGCCGGTGCGGTCGCCGCCAGCCTGCCGTTCGATCTCCCTCTGCGAAAGCTCGACTTCTTCTCGTACGGGCTCGGCAACGCGCCCTTCTTCTCGGACGACGGCCACGCCCTCGCGATCCCGGGGCGGAGCGGCAACTTCTTCGTGAGCGAGTCGTTCGACGTCGTCGATCTCGGCGATCGGATCCCCTTCTCGGTGATGGGCGATCGGGTCCTTGCGCAGGCCGGCGAAGGGCCGAACACGTCGATCGTCCTCGTCGATACCCGCACGGGTGAGAGCCGCGAGATCGTGATGGGAGCCAATTTCAGCTCGCTCCGTCCCTCGCCCGACGGAAAGCGCGTCGGAGTCGTCTACGGCACCCTCGATTGCGCCGATTGGGCGGTGGCGGGCTACTGCCGCACCTCCCTCGCCTCCTTCGCGACCTGGGACGGCAGCGAGGAGGTTCGGACCCTCGTCAGCGGCACCAGGCTCTACGACTCGCAGTGGGTAGGTAAGGACCGAATCTACTTCAACGGGATCCCCGAGGGCGCGAAGGAGACGGAGACGACAGGATACCTCGTCGACGCCGACTCCGGCGGGCTCCTTCGCCTCGGCTCGATCGGCCCCGTCTATCCTGCAGGCGAGGCCCTCCTCCAGGTCGTCGACCTCGGGAGCCAACCGTACAACGAACATCATGAGCTCTGGGTGCTCGACCCCGTCACGGGCGCCAGCAAGCGCCTCATGGAGGCCAAGAGCTTCCAGGTGATCTCGGACGATCGGGGCGAGGTGACGGCGATCCAGGAGAATCCCTACAGCTCGCCCACCTACTCGCCGAGCTGGGTCGTCTGGGCGGGAGCGGTCTCCCGGCCCTGATCAAACCGGAGGGGAACTTGCGGCGCCTCAGGAGCGCCGCAAGTTCTCGATTCAGTCGAACCGCAACGCGAGCTGGTCGCCCTCGACCACGGCCCGGGCGGTTCCGCCGGCGGCGAGCTTCCCGAAGAGGATCGCCTCGGCCAGGGGCCGCTTGAGGGTCTGCTCCACCAGCCGCGCCATCGGGCGGGCGCCGAAGGCGGGATCGTAGCCGTGCTCCGCGAGCCAGCTGCGCGCCTCCTCGGCGAGCTCGAGGACGACCTTCTTCTCGGTGAGCAGCACCTGGAGCTCGCGAACGTTCTTGTCCACCACCCGCAGGATCTCCTCGCGGCCGAGCTGACCGAACTGGATCACCGCGTCGAGGCGGTTGCGGAACTCCGGGCTGAAGGCCTTCTCGATCGAGCCGGTGGCGGAGCCGAAGGGCGTGCCGCCGCCGAAGCCGAGCCGCCTGCCAGAGAGCTCGCGGGCGCCGACGTTCGTGGTGAGGATCAGGATCACGTTCCGGAAGTCGGCCTTGCGCCCGTTGTTGTCCGTGAGAGTGGCGTGATCCATCACCTGGAGCAAGACGTTGTAGAGGTCGGGGTGCGCCTTCTCGATCTCGTCGAGGACCACCACCGCGTAGGGCGTCTTGCGGACCGCGTCGGTGAGCAGCCCGCCCTGATCGAAGCCCACGTAGCCCGGAGGCGCGCCGATCAGCCGTGAGACAGCGTGCTTCTCCATGTACTCGGACATGTCGAAGCGCACGAACTCCACCCCCAGCACCCGGGCGAGCTGCTTGGAGAGCTCGGTCTTCCCGACGCCGGTGGGCCCCGCGAAGAGGAAGGAGCCGATGGGCTTGTCGCCGGCGCGAAGGCCGGAGCGGGCGAGCTTGATCGCCGCAGCCACCGCCTCGATGGCCGGATCCTGCCCGTAGATCGAGCCCTTCAGCTCGGGCTCGAGCCGCGAGAGGGCGCTGCGATCGTCAGCGGAGACGCTGCGCGCCGGCACCTTCGCCATCCGCGCGATCACGGCCTCCACGTCCGCCGCCGTCACCTGGCCCGTGCGCTTCTCGGAGGGCAGCAGCTTCTCGGCGGCGCCCGCCTCGTCCAGCACGTCGATCGCCTTGTCCGGCAGGTGGCGGTCCGCGAGGTGCTTGGCCGCGAGGTGCGCCGCGCTCGTCAGCGCGTCGTCGGTGTAACGAACGCCGTGGTGCTCCTCGTAGCGGGAGCGGAGGCCCTTCAGGATCTCCACCGTCTCCTCGATCGAGGGCTCGGCCACGTCGATCTTCTGGAACCGTCGGGCCAGCGCCTTGTCGCGGTCGAGCGACGCCTTGTACTCCTCGAAGGTCGTCGAGCCGATGCAGCGCAGCTCGCCCGACGCGAGGGCCGGCTTGAGCAGATTCGACGCGTCCATGCTCCCGCCGGTGGTCGCGCCGGCGCCCACCACCGTGTGCAGCTCGTCGATGAAGAGAATCGGGTTCTCGAGCTTGCCGAGCGCCTTCAGCACCGCCTTCATGCGCTGCTCGAAGTCGCCGCGGTAGCGCGTGCCCGCCAGGAGCGAGCCGAGGTCCAGCGAGTAGAGGCGCGCGTCCTTCAGCACGTCGGGGATCTTGCCCTCGTGGATCCGCAGCGCCAGCCCTTCGGCGAGCGCCGTCTTGCCCACGCCGGGCTCGCCCACGTAGAGCGGGTTGTTCTTGCGGCGGCGGCAGAGGACCTGGATCGTCCGATCGATCTCTGCGTCCCGGCCCACCAGCGGATCGATTCGACCCTCCGCGGCACGGGCCACCAGATCCACCGTGTACGCCGCGAGCGGATCCTTGGCGCTCTTCGGAAGAGGTCCTTCCTCCTCCTCCTCGTCGATCTCCTCGTCGCCTTCCTCCTCCTCCTCGAACAAGACTCCGTGCGAGAGGAAGCGGATCACCTCCAGGCGCTCGATCCCCTGCTTGCGGAGCAGAAAGGCCGCGTGGCTCTCCTCCTCCTGCAGGAGCGAGGCGAGCACGCTACCGCCGTCCACCGCCTCGTTCTCCGCGGAGAGGGCATGGATCGCGGCCCGCTGGATCACCCGGGCGAAGCCCAGGGTCGGGGTCGGCTCCTCCTCCTCACCGTCGGGCAGGGCCTCGAAGTGGTCGGCGAGGAAGGTGACGAGCTCATCGCGGAGCGCCTGCACGTCGCCGCCGCAGGCGTCGATCGCGGAGCTCGCGAGGGGATCGTCGAGAAGGCCGAGGAGGAGGTGCTCCGTCCCGGCGTGCTCGTTGCGGCGCACGCGGGCGGCGTCGAGCGTGCGCTCGAGCGTCTGCTGGAGTTCTGCGGTGAGCTGGGGGGACTTGGGCATTATTCGGGCTCCATCGTACACAACAACGGAAACTCGTTTTCCTTCGCCAGCGCCCTCACCTTCTCCACCTTGGTCTCGGCGACGTCGTGGGGATAGACGCCTGCCACCCCCATGCCCCGGTTGTGCACGTGGAGCATGATCTGCGTCGCGTCCGCCTCCGAGTGGCGGAACACGCCCTCCAGCACCCAGACCACGAACTCCCTCGTCGTGTAGTCGTCGTTGTGGATCAGCACCTTCCACATCGGCGGCCGCGCGAGCTTCCGCTCGTTCTTGGGTCGGGTGACGACCCCCTGCTCTTCGTCTTCGAAGCGTCCAGCCATGATTGATGAGAACCCTCGTCAGAGGGCTTTCCTACCACATGGATCGCACGATGCCCTCAGGGGCTCACGGACGGACGTGCTCTGCCGGGTGGACCCGCACCGTGCGCACCCTTCTGGGCGTCGCCTCGCAGATCTCCAGGACCGTCCCGTCCGGCGCCACGTAGCGCTCGCCCTTTCCGGGGATCCGGCCAGCGAGATCGATGCAGAGGCCGGCGATCGTCGACCAGCCGTCGCCTTCCGGGAGGTCCAGATCGAGCTCGCGGTTCACGTCCCGGATCGGGGCGATACCCAGCACCAGCGCCGTGTGGTTCGCCTCGACGTGGATCGTCTCCGGGACCTGCGCCTCCTCCTCGCTGAAGATCTCGCCGACGAGCTCCTCCACCAGGTCCTCGATGGTGACGATCCCGGCCATTCCGCCGGACTCCTCCACCGCGATCGCCAGCGAGATCCGCCGGAGCTGCATCTCGCGAAGGAGCGACACCGCGTGCATCGTCTCCGGCACGAAGTAGGCCGGGCGGACCAGGTCGTCCACCACGACGACCTGCGACTCCCACGCGAAGAGGAGCACGTCCTTGATCGAGAGGTAGCCGACCACGTTGTCGATCGTCCCCTCGAAGATCGGCATGCGGGTGTGGCGCTCCTCGAGGAGCGTCCTGCGCAGCTCCTCCTGCGTCACGTCCCTGGGGACGGCGATCACGCGGTTGCGCGGGATCATGACCTCGGCGACCAGGAGCTCGCCGAACTCCAGGGCGCGCGCCGCGATCCGGCCGGCGTTCGGATCGATCACGCCGGCCCTCGCCGCCTCCTCGAGCTCCTCCTGGATCTCCTCGGGAGCGATCCGGGCCTCGCTGAACGAGGTCTCGCCGCCGAAGAGCGTCAAGATCGCGCTCGACGAGGCCCTCGCGATCCACACCAGGGGGCGAAACGGCAGCGACAGGAATCGGAAGAGGCCCGCCGTCCAGAGCGCCCAGCGTTCCGAGCCGCGCACGCCGAGCGCGATCGGCACCAGCGCGCCGAAGACCACGAAGAGGAAGGTCGACGCCGCGATCACCACCAGCAGCGCCGGCGCCGTGCCGATCGTGGGGCCGAGCTCGCGCACGAAGTACGAGCCGGCGAGCGCGCCCGCCGCCACCGTGACGGCAATGGTCGCCGTGCGGCTCCAGGCCACCACGCGCTCGGGGACGTCCCGCAGGCGCGCGAGGGAGCGAGCGCCGCGCCGCTCCTCCTCGGTCAGCTCCCGCAACCGGGCCCGGCCCACTGCGAGGATCGCCACCTCCCCACCGGCCCAGAGGCCGTGGAGCAGCACCAAGCCGAGGACGATCAAGATGACGGCGAGAATGTCGGCACCCTCTGCCTTTAGGCTATTCACGCCCCAAAGGGAGGGTGTACCGCGGAATCAACCCCGCGGCGGCTCGAAGCTGCCGAGAACGACGCGCCCTCGGCCGTCCATCGGCAGGTCGACCTCTTCCACCACGGGAAAGCCGAGCTCCGTCGCGAGCCCTGCGAGGTGCCGCCGCCAGGGGTTGTAGGGCATCCCGTTGTCGGAGCAGCAGGGGACCACGGCGAACGGGAGCCGGTGCTTCGCGGCGTACTCGATGATCACGCGCGTGGCGCCGTCGGGATGCATGCCGACGACGAGGTCGCACTCGCACGGCTCTTCGAGGCCGAAGATTCGCTCAGCGTAGCGGACCGGGAGCCGCTTGTGCCGCAGGTCGAAGGTCGTGACCTCCCGGCCCAGGGCGGAGAGGGCCTCGTTCAGCTTTCCCTGCCCGCCCGCGACGTCGAAGACCCGCCGGGCGTCGAAGCGGTCGACAAGGAAGCGGGCGAAGAGCTCGAAGCGGCGCTTGTCTGCCATGGGCGCGTTGTAAGCCCCGGATCGATCCCACACAAGGAGGCCCGCGCCGGCTTGATCGGTCCAAGGTACCCTCGCGGTTGGCGAGCCTTCGAGTCGAGCTCGAACCGAGACGACAGCAGGCAGAGTGATTCTAGAGCGACGTAAACGCCCGTATCTACATCGAAACTCCGGAGTCTGTCGGCAGAGGTAAAGACTTTTACCTCTGCCGACCGGTCGCGGACTTCGGGTGACGAGCGCCGAAGCTCAGCGCACGGCGCGGCCTTCGAAGAACTCCTCGGCGTGGGCCAGGGCGCCGAGCCCGACCCGGTGGCCGACGAGGCGGCCGGCCACGTCGTCGGGGGAGACGTGGATGCCGCCCCAGAGCCGAGAGCGGCCGGCCTGATCGGCGGCGTCGTAGTAGGTGGCCCACTGGAGGCGCACCTCCGTGGAGGGTCCCTCCTCGAAGGTGAGGTAGCCGGGGCGAGCGACGAACTCGCCGAGGCCGCCGGGGAAGAACTCACTTCCGGTGACTCCGACGAGCACCTCCGCTGCGGCGCGGCTAAAGGTGCTGTGGCCGGAGATGAAGCCCGGGAAGGCGGGCGTTACGAAGGTGCGGAGCTGGTAGGGCATCCAGTCGACGGCCCGGATCCAGCCTGAGCCGCCGACCTCGTGCACCCGATCGCCGGGCTCGCCCCGCCACGAGCGGATCGCGACCTGCCCAACGAAGCGCGCGAGCTTCGCGTGCCGCTCGCCAGGCGCCGAGCTCTCCTTCGTGACGACCTCGATGAGGCCGGGGATCAGGGGGAGGCCGTCGGCGTGGAAGGCGGGCCCGGCGGAATCGGTGCTCTGCCCCAGGCCGCCCATGTAGCGCACGAGGGAGATGGGCCGGACCGTGAGGTACGCCCGCTTGAGCTCCCACGCGGCGATGGCGGCGTCGTGCACGGCGCCGTTGAGGGCGAGGTAGACCTTCACGTCCCACTCCAGCGGATCGAGCACGAGGCCCTCGCCACCCAGCCGGCGAGAGAAGCCCGGCGAGTCCGCGACCGCGTTGGCGATCACGTTCCAGTGGCCGGGCGGGGTCTCGGAGCGGGGTCCGTCGGCCCAGAACTCGGCGAGCACCCTGCCGAAGTCGCCCCTCGCCACGGACTGCGTGGGGTACGGCTGCCCGGTCGCGGGGTTCAGGGCGCGCCCGTGTCCGTCGTTTTGACCCAGGGTGTTGTTGCCCATCGAGCCGGGCGAGAGGTCGATACGCTCCTCGTCGCCGAGCTCGGCGGAGAGGCGGATGAGCTCGACGGCGTGGTCGCGCAGCTCGGGCCCGAAGACGGGCGCGGGGCCCGGATCGTGGTACGTGGCGCTGCCGGCCTCGCGCGTCATGGCGAAGGGCGTGACGAGGCCCCAGTTCGCGCCGATGTATTTCTGCGGCCCCGCCGAATTGAGGATGCCGTTCTGGGTGAGGGAGACGGCGAGGTCGAGGGGCTGCCACACCGAAGGATCGACGAGCGTCGCGCCGGGATCGTCGACGACGAGCGGCGGGTTCACGCTCTTGAAACCGGTGGTGTCGGCGTAGGCGTTGGCCTCGTTGGCTCCGTCGTCGGCCCCGGCGGCGATGATGGCGGCGGCGATGCGATTGCCCACAGACGCGGGCGAGTCGCCTTCCACGCGGGTGTCGTCAGGGTCGTAGCCCAGCTTCTCCATGAACGAGCGGAAGCAGGCGAGGGAGGTGTCGCCGCCGATCGCGCGGCGATACCGGTGGCTGAGCACACCGAACGCGGCGTGGCTGATGGCCTCCTGCCGATCGGCGACCACGTCGTCCGCGATCTGCTTCTCCACGAAGAAGACGCCGTCGGCGGCGGGATCGTAGGCGGCCCACGCGTCCCAGATCGCGGCGGAGAGGTGGAAGAGGTTGCGGGCGTGGACGCCGGGCTGCGGCAGATCGCGGCGAATCGCGCCGAGGATCTGCTCGTTCCAGCGCCGCGCGATCGAGCCGCCCGGCGCCGGATCGATCGCGGCCGCCGGGCACGTGGCAGGTCCGTCGGGCTGCTTCGGGAGCTTGAGGAGCGCCTCGGGGACGGCGGGGAGACCGCTCCCGCGGTGGAGGAGCACGCCACCGTCGAGGCGGCTGGTGAGGACGTTGCCGCCCACCGCCCAGATGCCGCCCTTCTCGTCGCCCCAGACCGCGTGGAGGGACTCCGCCTCTACGGAGAGGCGATGGTTCACGCGCTCCCAGCTCCCGCCTTTCCGCTCGAGGACGATCCCCGACATCCCGACCGCGACCCCGCGGCCGTCGGATGCGAGGGCGATCCCCTGGAGAAGGGGGCAGGCCTCGGGGGCGTGGTCGACGAAGGTGCCGCCGTCGCCGAGCTCCACCAGGGCGCCGCTGCCCTCGCCGCCAACCGCCGCCACCCGGCCACCCGCCGCGTCGATGGTCAGGAGCCTCGTGTCGGTCCCGCTCGCGATCCGCTCGAGGGGGCCGCCGCCATGGGACCGCAGGATCACGCCGCGGGCGCCGACGATCCAGACGTCGTTGGCGTCTCCCGAGACCTTGAAGAAGCCGGGGATGTCGCCGTCCGCGGTGCGGGGCAGCTCGTCGAGCGGAAGCGGCAGGTCCCTCCACTCGCTCCCGTCGAAGTGCCAGACGAAGCCGCTTCGCCCGGAGAGGCTCCCGACCGCGTAGACGTCGTTCGGAGACCGACCCCAGATACCGTAGATCGTGTGCCGCGCGAGGCCCGGCGTCTTCATCCGCGTGAACGCCGAGCCGTCGTACTCCAGCACCGTCGCGGCGGCCCCGCCCATGAGCACCTTGCCGCCCGGCACGGCGAAGACCCACCAGAGATCGCCGCGGTGGCCGGTGTCCACGCGCGACCACGCCGCGCCGTCGTAATGGAGCACGAGGGGCCCGCGGCCCCTGTCCGCGCCCACGGCGAAGACGTCGGTGGACGAACGACCGCCCACGGCGAGGAGGGCCTCCGCGCCGTCTCGGGCTACGAGCTGCCAGGGCTCGTCCGCGTGCGGCCCGCCGGGCGAATCACCGCCGCAAGCCGCCAGCGACGCAGCAAAAACCAGAACGATCCCTGCTCGAAGCGCACGAATGTCGAACTTCATCGTCGGCCTCTCTTCGTTGGCCTGTCTTGGATTCGATTCCATCTCATCACGGCGCGGGCTCGGGCTCCAGCGCCGCTTTTTGCGATGCCGAGGCGTCCTTGCATGCCCCGACTCGAAGTGCGAGGTTGCGCCGGTGGACACCAAGGCATCCAGCTCCGAGGATTCGGCCTCCCGGAATCTCCTCGCCCAGCGCGGCCTGCGGGTCACGGAGCAGCGCCTCGCCCTCCTCCGCGAGCTCTCCCTGGTGCCGCGACCGATCAGCCATTCGGAGCTCACCGAGAGGCTGGCGGGAGCCGGCCTCGACCGCGCCACGGTCTACCGCAACCTGCTCTCGCTGGCGGAGGCCGGGATCCTCGTCCGCACCCAGCTCGGCGACCAGGTTTGGCGCTACGAGCTACCGGTGACGAAGGGCGCCCGTCACGGCGTCCACCCGCACCTCGTCTGCGGCGACTGCGGCCAGGTCCGCTGCCTCCCCGCCGACGCGGTCAGCCTCCACGGCGAGGCCGAGCAGAGCGAGGTTGCCGAGGTCCAGCTTCGGGGACGCTGCTCCCCCTGCGCCCGCGGGCGCGCCTGATCGGCCGGCCCCGAGAATTCTGCGGGCGCCGTCAGCGCTCCTCGTACCCCCACTCCACCGTCACCTCCCGCGCCTCCTTCGGGCGACCGCCGCCTTCCTGCTGGAGCTCCGCCTCGAGCCGCAAGGGGACGTCCAGGACGTCGTCCGGGTTCGGGACGGCCAGGAGCAGGCCGGTCCACTCGTAGACGCCGTCGGGCGGCGGGCCCTGCGGATCGGGGCTGTAGTAGAGGTCCATGTCGAACAGCACGGAGACACGGCGCCCGTCGTCGGCCCGGTAGAGAGCCATCTTGAGCCGCAGGCACTCGGGATCCGAGACACCGGAAGCACGAATGGCCACGTAGACGTGCTGGCCCCCCTGAAAGCCGCGCTGGAGGTAGAGCAGGTCTCCGTCGGCGAGCGGAACGAAGCTCGACACTCCGGTGCCGAGCTCGAACGCGAGGTCCCCGAGATCGATCCCACCGGTCCCGCCCGTCCCGCCGGCTCCGTCGCAGCTCTTCGATGAGTCGCTCGTCTCGCAGCCGGCCAGGAAGGCGATCGAGACGAAGGCGAGAATGCCGCGGCGCCAGAAACGATTGATCACGTGCCCCTCGAGGGTTCCGGGAAGGGCGGATCAAAGCGCATTCGCGCCCGCGTTGCCAGCCTGCCCGCGGTTCGGGCGACCGTTCAGGTCTGGACATCGGCCAAGGGATCGACGCAACGCGGCATCCCGCACCCCGCGTCCGATCCTTGGCACATGGAAATCCATGTGGTTCTATGCGGCACTCGCCCCGACTCCGCGCATGGAGAGTTCATGAGCATGCCTGCCACAGTGGCCACCCCCACTCCCGAGTTCGTCGCACCCGCCGGCGGCCGGACCCTCTTCGGCCACCCCATCGGCCTCGCCGTCCTCTTCCTCACGGAGATGTGGGAGCGCTTCTCGTACTACGGGATGCGCGGGCTGCTCGTTCTCTACATGACGGACTACCTCTTCCTCCAGGGGAAGGCGGCGGACGTCCTCGGCTACGCGGCGATCGGGAACGCGCTCGGCTCGGTCTTCGGCGAGATGAACGTCCAGCAGTTCTCGTCGCAGATCTACGGCCTCTACACGGGCCTCGTCTATCTGACGCCCTTCTTCGGCGGCATGCTGGCGGACAAGATCCTCGGCCAGCGCAAGACGGTGGTGATCGGCGGCATCCTGATGGCCATCGGTCACTTCCTGATGGCCTTCGAGACGCTCTTCTTCGTGGCGCTCTTCTTCCTGATCCTCGGCAACGGCGCCTTCAAGCCGAACATCTCCACCCAGGTGGGCAACCTCTATCCCCAGGGTGATCCCCGCCGCGACCGCGCCTTCTCGATCTTCTACGTGGGCATCAACGTCGGCGCGTTCTTCTCCAACCTGGTCTGCGGCACGCTGGCGTTCACGGTGGGCTGGCACTACGGCTTCGGCGCCGCCGGCGTCGGCATGGTCATCGGCGTGATCATCTACCTGGCGGGCCAGCGCTTCCTCGCGCCCGACAACGTGATGAAGACGGCGGCGGCCCACGCCACGGAGAAGCAGCCCCTCACGAAGGCCGAGTGGCGGCGCGTCTGGTCGCTCGTGATCCTCTGCCTCCTCAACGTGGTCTTCTGGGCGGTCTACGAGCAGCAGGGCAACACCATGCAGATCTGGGCCGACAAGCAGACGATCTGGCCCACGCTCTTCGGCTGGCAGATCCCGAGCCCCTGGTTCCAGTCGTTCAACCCCTTCTTCATCTTCACGCTCACGCCGCTGATCGTGGCCTTCTGGGCGTGGCAGTCGCAGCGGAAGAAGGAGCCGTCGAGCGTCACCAAGATGGCGATCGGCTGCCTGATCCTCGGCCTCTCCTTCATCGTGATGGTGGTGGGCGCGAAGCTCATCGGCGACGGCCAGGGGAGCCTGCTCTGGCCGGTGGTCTGCACCCTCCTCCTCACCGTCGGCGAGCTCTACCTCTCGCCCGTGGGCCTCTCGCTGGTGACCAAGGTCGCCCCCGCCCGGATCGTCTCGATGATGATGGGCATGTGGTTCCTCTCCAGCTTCCTGGGGAACTACCTCTCCGGCTTCATCGGCACCTTCTACTCGGTGATTTCCAAGGAGATGTTCTTCCTCCTCCTCACCGTGCTGGGTGTCGGCGCAGGCGTGGCGATCGCCGTGCTGAACCGGCCGCTCCAGCGGGCGATGGCCTCGACCGACGAGCAGCCCGCAGCCGCCGCCTAGTCGCCTGGCCCATCCGGGCCAGCACACGCGCCTCCCCTCGCCGGCCCTTCGAGCAAGCTCGAATCCGCGCGTCGGGAGGCGTCGGTATAGATGGCCCAGGAATGCCCGGCCCCCTGGGCCTTGCACGAAGGGGGCCGAATGTGGTTGTTGCGGACTTCTGACCCGAACCCCAAGAATGCGGACGCCGTGCTTGGGGTATAGGGCGAAGGAAGGGGTGGAGTGCCGATGTCGCGCAACGCAAACAGCCGGACCCTGGTGATCGTCGAGTCTCCGACCAAGGCGAAGACGATCCGCAAGTTCCTGCCGCCCGGCTACAAGGTCGAGGCCTGCATGGGCCACGTCCGCGACCTGCCCACCAGCGCCGCCGAGATCCCCGAGAAGGTGAAGAAGGAGCCCTGGGCCCGCCTCGGCGTCGACGTGGACAAGGGCTTCGAGCCCCTCTACGTCGTCCCCAAGAAGAAGACCAAGGTGGTCCGCGAGCTGAAGGATCTGCTCAAGGACGCCGACCACCTCCTCCTCGCGACCGACGAAGACCGCGAAGGCGAGTCGATCTCCTGGCACCTGCTGGAGCTCCTCAAGCCCAAGGTCCCCTTCGAGCGCCTGGTCTTCCACGAGATCACCAAGGACGCCATCCACCGCGCCCTGGAGAACCCCCGCTCCCTCGACGATCGCCTCGTGCGCGCCCAGGAGACCCGGCGGATCCTGGATCGCCTGGTGGGCTACGGCCTCTCCCCGCTCCTCTGGTCGAAGATCGCCTTCGGCCTCTCCGCCGGCCGCGTGCAGTCGGTGGCGGTGCACGTGATCGTGCAGCGCGAGCGCGAGCGCATGGCGTTCCGCAAGGCGAGCTTCTGGGATCTCCTCGCCACGGTCTCAAAGGGAGAGCGCTTCGACGCCCGCCTCACCCACGTGGGGGCCAACCGGGTCGCCACCGGCAAGGACTTCGACGAGAGCACCGGCGCGCTGAAGAAGGCGGAGGGTCTGGTCCACCTCGACGAGGCCAAGGCCCACGAGCTGCGCAGGCGCCTCGAGCCGCTGCCCTTCGTAGTGAAGTCGGTCGAGGAGAAGCCCGTCACCCGCAGGCCTCCCCCGCCGCTGATCACCTCCACCATGCAGCAGGAGGCGAACCGCAAGCTGGGGATGAGCGCCCAGGAGACGATGCGCGTGGCGCAGTCGCTCTACGAGCGCGGCCTCATCACCTACATGCGTACCGACTCGGTGCACCTCTCGAACGAGGCGATCCACGCGGCCCGGGGCTGCGTCGAGAGCCGCTTCGGCGCCGAGTACCTCGCCCCCGGCGTGCGCCAGTACAAGACCAGCACCAAGGGCGCCCAGGAGGCCCACGAGGCCATCCGTCCGTCGACGCACTTCACGCCCCCGAAGGAGACGGGCCTCGTTGGCCGCGATTACGACCTCTACGAGCTGATCTGGATGCGCACCGTCGCCACCCAGATGGCCGACGCGCGCCAGACCCAGATCGCCGTGAAGATCGAGGCCGGCGATTCGACCTTCGCCGCCAGCGGGCTGCGGATCGTCTTCCCCGGCTTCCTCCGCGCGTACGTGGAGGGCTCCGACGACGCCCAGGCGGCGCTGGAGGAGCGGGAGCGCCTCCTCCCCGCCCTCAAGGCTGGCGACACCCTCCGGCTCGACAAGCTCGAGGCCGAGGGCCACGAGACCAAGCCGCCGCCCCGCTACACCGAAGCCTCGCTGATCCAGCTCATGGAGAAGGAGGGCATCGGCAGGCCTTCGACCTTCGCCACCATCGTCGCGACGATCATCGACCGCGGCTACGTGGTGAAGCAGGCGAACCAGCTCGTCCCCACGTTCACCGCCTTCGTGGTCTCCGACCTCCTCGAGAACCACTTCCCCGATCTCGTGGACCTCGGCTTCACCAGCCAGATGGAGCAGTCCCTCGACGCGATCGCAGAGGGGCAGCTCGAGTCACAGCCCTACCTGCGCCAGTTCTACATGGGCGACCGCGGGCTGAAGACGCGCATCGACGAGCAGGCGTCGGAGATCGATCCCAAGGACGCCAAGCTGGTGAAGCTCCCCACCGAGCTGCCGGGCGTAGAGATCCACGTCGGCAAATTCGGCCCCTACCTCGAGCTCCAGGCCGGGGAGGCCGAGGCCCGCAAGGCGTCGATCCCCGACGACGTGGCGCCGGGCGACCTCACCTCCGACCGCGTTCAGGACATCCTCGAGAAGTACGAGAGGCGCGAGCAGGGAATCGGTCAGGATCCCGATACCGGCAAGCCCGTCTACCTGAAGACCGGCAGCTACGGCCCCTACGTGCAGCTCGGCGACGCCGCGGACGAGGAGAAGCCCAAGCGGGCCAGCCTACCGCCCGGCGTCCAGCTCCAGGACGTCGACCTCGGCCTCGCGCTGAAGATCCTCGAGCTCCCGCGGCTCCTCGGCACCCACCCCGCCGACGGCAAGGAGGTCCGCGCCGGCCTCGGCCGCTTCGGGCCCTACGTCGTCCACGACGGCGACTTCCGCTCGCTCAAGAAGGACGACGACGTCCTCAGGGTGGATCTGGCCCGCGCCCTCGAGCTCCTCTCCGTGCCCAAGGGGCGCGGCAGGGGCCAGGCGGAGCCGCTGCGCCAGGTGGGCGCCCACCCTGCCGACGGCCAGCCGATCCAGCTCTACTCGGGCCGCTATGGCTTCTACGTGAAGCACGGCGACACCACCGCCACCGTGAGCAAGGACGCCTCCTTCGACCCGCAGGCGCTCACCGTGGAGCAGGCGGTGGAGGCCCTCGCCGCCGCGCCAGCGGGCAAGAAGAAGCGCCCCGCCGCGCGCAAGGCCGCCTCCGGCGCCAAGGCCGCTGCCTCCAAGGAGAAGGCCCCGGCGAAGAAGTCCGCCGCGCCCAAGAAGAAGGCCGAGGCATCGAGCGACGCTCCCAAGGCGGCGAGGACGACCAAGTCCGCGCCCTCGAGCGGCAACTCCGCCGCTCCCAAGAAGGTCGCCGCCCGGAAGACCACCAAGCCGTAGTCGGCCCCGGATGCCGGACGGGCAGTCCCGAACGGCTCTCGGCCCGCCAGCCCCCGGGGCAGCCCTTTCGAGGGCCGCGCGGGGGCATTGGCGTTAGGGGGAGCCGCCCGCTCCTGCGGCACCGTCGGAGCCGCCCGCGCCACCGTCGCCGCCCGGCGCGGCCGGGCAGTGGTCCACGATTTCGACGTCGGCGGGGCCCTTTCCTTCGGGGATCCGGATCGCGCCGAACTTGGAGCCCGCTAGCGGGAGGGGCGCGGGCTTCGTCGTGCTGCCGCTCACGTCGCCGCAGAAGAGGTCGGCGTCCAGCGTCACCGCCGCGAGGTTGAGCGTCGCCTCGATCGGACGCGGCGAGATCGGATTGGCGCAGGCGCTGACCTGGGCCCCTTCGAAGACGGCGACGAACGAGCCGTGCTCGTCCACCGAGACGTTCTGAAGCGTGATCGGATCGCCGATCGGCTCGCGAACGCCCGGGCAGGGGCTCGCAGCGGTGAAGGGGTTCACCAGCGGCTGGATGATGAGGTCCAGCGAGCAGGCGCCGAGCGGGCAGGTGTTCCCCGGGCCGAGCCTCATGGTGACGGTCGCCTCGAAGAGGAGCGGCGTCGCCGGCGCGAGGCTCGTCGCGATCGAGAGCAGGAAGCGCCCGTTGAGATCGGCCACCTCCCCGCCCGGTGCACCTCCGCTGCCGCCAGTGCCTCCCGTCCCCCCCTGCTTGGTGCGATCCACGAAGTCGTCGAATCGCTCCTGGGGATCGGGACAGCCGACGAGGGCCACCGCCGCGACGGCGGCGGAGAGCGCGAGCATCGACCGCTTTGACAGACCCGAGGTGAGCATGGGTTAATCACTCCGCATCAAGGTGTGAAGAAGTCGAGTGTGCCTGCGCGTTTGCGCGCGTGTCAAACCGGGGTCGGACCCTCGGAATCGCCGTTTTCCTGGAGGCCGCGTGAAAAAGATCCTAGCGACTGGCATCTGCACCCTGATCACGGCCGTCTCGGCCCCCGCTTGGGCCAGCGGCATCCTCGCCGCGCGCTTCGGTGGAGAACTTGGCCATCCCACCACGTCGAATCCCACCGCGATCTTCTACAACCCGGCCGGGCTCGCGCTCGAGTCGGGCACGCGGATCTACGCCGACGGGACCTTCGCGTACCGCCACGCCAGCTACGATCGGCCCGCCGACGCGATCAGCCGGATCGGGCCGAACGTGTTCGGGTTCACCCCGGAGGACGGCATCGCCGCCAACTCCGGCAAGGGGGAGCTGAACAACTTCATCGCCTCCCCCTTCGTCGCCGCGGTCTCCGACTTTGGCATCCGGAACTTCGCCCTGGGCGCCGCCTTCTACGTGCCCTACGGCGGCACCGCCAAGTGGGGCCTGAGGAAGGACTTCGAAGGCACCGAGGCTGGCGCGAAGTTCCCGGGCGGCGTGGACGGCCCCCAGCGCTGGTTCACCGAGGACGGCAAGATCCAGTCGCTCTTCATCACCGGCGCGGCGGCCTACCGCCTGCGGCATCCCCGGCTCTCGTTCGGCCTCGGCGTCAGCGCCGTGAACAACGTCCTCCACACCGTCCGGGCGCGAAACCTCGACGGCTCCGACGACCTCGTGAACGGCGACGGCTCCCTGAAAGAGGGCCGCAGCCTGGTCCACGCCTCGAGCTGGACCGTCGCCGTCAACGCCGGCGTGATCTGGCAGCCGTGGCGGCGCGTCTGGCTCGGCGCCTCCTACCTGAGCCAGCCCGGCTTCGGGGAGAACACCCTCGACGGCACGCTCACCACGGGCTTCCTGGGATTCGCAAGCGACCAGAAGATCAAGCTCAAGCAGAGCATGCCCGACATCTGGCGACTCGGCGGCCGCTGGCGGCCCTCGGACGACGTAGAGCTCCGGCTCTTCGGCGAATACGTGCGCTGGAGCAGGTTCAAGCGCCAGTGCTTCCTCGCCGCCGACGTGGACGACGCCAACTGCGACCTGAACCCCGACGGCTCCGAGGGGCCGAACGCGAGGGGCGTCGTGCAGAACATTCCCCGGGAGTGGAGGGACGCGTTCGGCGTCCGGGTCGGCGGCTCGTATTGGCTGAGCCCGCCGATCGAGGTCTTCGTCGGCGGCGGCTACGACTCCAACGCCATCCCGAACAAGACGATGGATCCCTCGCTCTACGACATGCACAAGCTCACCGCCGCCCTGGGCGCGCGCTTCGAGATTGGCAAGAACATCGCCCTCGCCGGGACCTTCACCCAGGTCTTCTACTTCACCCGGGACGTCCCGGTCGCCGAGAGCCAGCCCTTCGAGGGCGCCACCAAGCAGCCCAACTCCGGCGGCACCTACAAGCAGCTCATCAGCGTCCTCGACGTGAACGCCCAGTACCGCTTCTGATCAGCCGGAGCCGACCTCCAGCACGCCGAAGCGCACCGGCGCCGTCCGACCCATCACGGGCGCCTCGGGGATTCCGAGGCGCTCGAGCTCCCCGCTCCCCCGCCGATCCTGCACTACCAACCGCCGTCGGGCCACCCGGCGGGCCTCGCGGAGCGCCTCCGCCGTGAGCGGCGTGTAATCCGCCAGGGCGCGGAGCACCTCGAAGCCCGGCGGCGCCTTGGTCGCGGACTTGAACATCGGGTCGAAGTAGACCACGTCGGCGGAGGCCGTCGGCATCGAGGCGAGGAGCTCGAGGTGCGGCCCCTGTGCCACCTCCATCCGGTCCAGGGCGGCGTCGATCGCCTCCTCGCCGAAGCGCCGCGTCCGCACCCCGAACGAGGTCACCGCGTGGAGGAACGGGCTCGACTCCAGCGCGAGCACCGATCCCTCCGGGCCCACCGCGTGGGCGAGGACCAGAGCGTCGGCGCAGGCCCCCGCCGTCGCATCTACCACCCGATCCCCAGGGCGCAGGTCGCAGGCGACGACGAGCGGGTCGATCTCCCCGGCGATCATCCGCCGGATCCGCAGGACTGCCATGCCACCGTGGAAACGAAAGGCGGGAGTGCCGTCCGGAAGCCAGATGGCCCGATCCCTTTGGGACACGACGAGCACGGCGCTCGCGCCGCACCGGCTGGCCAGCTCGTCGAGTCCGGCGTTCCTCGGCTCGAAACCGAGCCCCAGGGCGCCGGCCACTGCCACGGCTTCCTGGATGTCTGCGGCGGGCGGGCGCCGCGGGGTCGTCACGATCACCTGAAACCGAAGAGCATCACTTCCAGGTCGCACTTCGGCCTTGTACCGGAGGCAGACTTCCAAGCACATTCACCGGCCCCGTGGACGCTCGGCCCCAGAGCTGCAGGTGAAGTCCTAGGACCCAAAATCAGCCGACCTTGGGCGCATGAGGTCCGGGATCGTCCGGGTCGCCTTCAAGGCGAAAGCCGATCGAGACGGCCTCTACGAGCGCGGACTGCGAAAACGGGAAGGCTTCCACGGTACCACCGAGCTTGATATCGCCATCGGAATAGACGACCAAAGCCTCCTTGCCCGTCTTTGGATCCTTGCTCCTCGACATCGCGCAGGCTCCGGCGAATACGAATTCGATGTACTCCCCATAGTCGACGTTGCTCGTAACGTCATTGAACGGATTCGCGCTCGGCGCTCCCTCGGGTCCGTTGACGAGCGCCACGAGTTCGGAGCCCGCGCCAAACGCCTTGGTCACCGAAATGCCCTTTGCATCTTCGAGCGTCGCCATGGTGTCGGCGTTGGCGGGGAAGCGAATCCGCACGATCCGGGCGCCCTCGATGATCAGGCCCGTCTGGAAATAGAACTTTCTCATTTCATGACCCCCGACAAATTCCTCGGCTGACGATACCAAAGTGCATACCATTCCCGGTCGCCACTCGACAAGGGCAATTTCTCCGGGCTGTTGGCCCCGCAGGAAGTCGTCGGCTTTTTGGACTACTTTTTATGTATAAATTCCAAAAGAGGCTGCGACATCCGGAGGCCACCGCACTCGGAGTGCTGCCAGCGCAAGCTCGAAGGCGGCCGAGACGTCTTTTCCCCTACCAATTCCATTGTAGAAGAACCGGGCGAAGTCAAGGGCCACTCCATCGTCCAGGTCACCCTGGTAGGCGATAACGGCGGAGGCGCCAGCCTCAAGGAAGGCCCAAGGGAGGCCCGCGCCATCGTGCTCCGCGTCGCCCGTCTTTCCACCGCCTTTGCAGGAGGAGAGGACGACAACAGGATTTCGCCCTTGAAGTGGTAGCTTCAGAACGTTGCCGACCTCCAAGTGACCATCAGGGCCCGCGAGGAGGAGATAGGAGGCTGACCCCTTTCTCTTACGTGATTCTCCATGGACCGAGAAGTGGAGCAGATCGAAAGACCCGGCTCTGTCGACAAGGTTGGAAGGAGTTGCGGCGTACTCGGAGAGCTCTTCGGATCCAGGCAGCGCCTCCTCGATCAAGCGCGCTTCCTTCGGTGCGGCCGGGAAGGGCGCGATCGCTCGGTCGGAGATGACGGGCCGCGGGCTATGAATTGCGAGGCCATGCCCCATTACTACCCGTGAGGGCCAGAGGGCGGCGACGCTTCGTGCGATCACGACCGCGACGTCAGGTCGGGCGAGCCTCGCGGACCGGTTTACCACGCCAACCAGCGTGAACGGGTTCTCGATAACCGTGAGACGGCGTGTGCGGGCCGGACATCTGCCGGGTTCCCATGGCGTGCCGATCCGCCCTTGCAGCTCAGTCGCCGAACGGATCGGGATTCCTCTACCATACCCGTCGGTCGGGAGTGCCGACGTCAAGCTCGATTGGTCGATCTCCACCGGCAACTCGACCTCTTGGTATCGGGTTCCCTGAGACGTTGCGCTCCAAATCGAAAGTGTTCGTCCTTTCGAAGCAGCGGCGAAAACGCACTCGTCCTCCTCGAGCGAACGCAGCTGTCCTTGGCCCAGGAGTTCCCAAGCCGCATCAGGTCGCCCTTCTTCCGCCTCCAAGCGAGCGAGGAATACACGAATCCCTGCGTCCTCGGTCTCCATCAGTAGCCGGCGAATCTTCGACGTCGCTCGGTTCGATAGCGTGCGGCCAATATCAATCGCCGACGCCAGAAAATGAATGGCAGAGGTCGGATCGCCCATCACCGCTGATGCCTGTCCAGAAAGTTCCAGTCCGTCCTTTTGCAGGAGCGGGAGAGAGAGCTGGGCGGCGAGGCGCTCAACCCGAAGCCCGGCTTCAAGGGCGATCTGCGGCTCTCCCGTCAGCAAATCGACTCGCCCAGCCGCTCCTAGGACGCGAACTAGTGTTCCGCTCAATCCGATCGACTCCGCCTCTACGAGTGCATCCTCGGAAAGCGATTTAGCTGCGTCCAGGCGACCGCTCTCTGCGAGCTTGAGCGCGACCCCACCCTTCGCGATAAGCTCGCTGGTTCTTCGCCCCGCCAGTCCAGCTAGACGCATGGCCTCCACTCGACAGGCAAGCGCCGCTGTTGAGAATCCCACTCTCGACGTGGAGGCTAGGTTGGAGAGCGACACAGCTAGAGCGCCAGGATCTTGTAGTCGAATCAGGACGGCCGACGCGTTGATCAAATTCCGTTGGGCATCCTTGCGTGTCCCTAGCTTCGACGCGAGCGACGCCTGTTTGACCAGCACCTCCGCTCGACGCCCGTCGAACCCGTCTGGCAGGCGAACCAACGCGGTCTGGAAGGCCTGCTCCGCTTCGGCGAACCTCGTCTCCTCCGCGAAAACCGTTCCCAAATCGCTAGTCGCGAGAGCACCTTCCTCGACGCAACCAAGCTCCTTGCACACGCGCTGAACCGCAGCTAGCTGAATTTTGGCGCGGGCGAAATCCGCTCGCTGAATCGCGTCGAAGGCGAGAAGCCGGACCGCACGGAAGGCGACGGTAGGCTCTGGCGCTCGCCCTAGCTCCTCAAGGGCCGAAACGTCGGTCAGGCCTGCCATTGTCGACTCGTAGAGGCGCTCGAGCCGAGCTCGCCGAATAGCGCTCGACTTCCACTCGCTCGGAGCGAATTTTCGCCTCACGGCGAATTCGCGGTCGAACATCGAATCCCCGCTCACGCGAAGCCGCGCGAGGAGCTCGACCGTGGAGGGCCTCGACGCTAGGTCAGCGAGCTCGGTGGGGCCGGTGAGAGCCAGGAGCTCGTCGTAGAGCTTGCGGCGCTCGGATTCCAGGCGAACGGGGGGAGGCTCGGGCGCAAGCAGGCGCTCCCGGCGCTCGATGGCCTCATGGCCCCAAAGGCTGTCGGGGTCGGCTTTGGCGTAGGTCTCCCAGGCCTCGATGGCGAGACCCTGGAGGCTGAGCTTCTCGAGGACGACGCCGCGGGTGAAGAGCGCGGGCAGAAAGCCGGGATCGATCTCGAGGGCGTGATCGACCGCCTCGAGGGCGTCGAACTCGTCGGGCCTCGCGAGGAGCAGCAAGGCCTGCTCGTTCCAGTAGCGAGCATCCTGCGGCATCCGCTCGAGGCGGCTCTCGGCCCGGTCCAGGTCGCCGGGACCGTTTCGCCACTGGAAGAAGAGGGCTCTTCCGAAGAGGACGTCCTCGTCGCCGCGCTTGGCGGCGAGGTAGAGCTGCCCTTCGAGGCGACCCTTCTCCAGGGGCGGCGCGATCCTCGAGGAATCGAACGGCGCGTAGGGGAGATCGAGGGCGCTCCGGCCCTCCAACCAGCGATACGGACCGGCTTCTTTTGCGAAGATTTCGGAGAGCGAGGGCGCAGGGCCACCGCAGCCGGCCAGCGCGAGGCAAACGATCAGGGACAACGCCGCTGCGGCCTGGAGCGCAAGCGGCAGTGGACCCCGATCTAACTCATTGTCAAACGAATCGATACTCGATCGATCTCCCTCGCGCATTGTCCCCCCCGTCTTGCGCCTCCCTTCGAAGTCGCAGTCTACCTACGGCGGGGGGTATCCCACCAGCAACTTCCCTTCAGCTGGAGCTCGCGGTCAGGTGTAGAGCGCGAAGGAGGCGGCGACGATGGGGGGCCACCGTTCCCGGAGAGCGGCAAGGGCTTCCTCGAAGGCTGCCGAGACGTCGTGTGTCGACGCGAGCGCGGGATAGAACGCCTGGGCAAAATCGAGCGCGACCCGATCGTCGAGATCCCCCTCGTACGCGATCACGATGGACGCCCCGGCCTCGAGGAACGCCCATGGCAGACCCGCGCCGTCGCTCTCCTCGTCGCCGGTCTTACCGCCGCTCTTGCAGGACGAGAGGATCACGACCGGGTTCCGTTCCCGGAGAGGCAGCTCCAGGACGTTGCCGACCTGCAGGTAGCCCTGATTGCCGGCGAGCATCAGGTAGGAAGCCGCCCCTCTCCTCTTGCGCGACTCGCCGTGGACCGCGAAGTGGAGGAGGTCGAAGCCGGCGGCTCGGTGGGCAAGGCCAGCGGGCGTCGCGGCAGGCCCCGAGAGCTCCCGGGATCCGGGCAGGGCCGCACGAACGAGGCTCGCCTCCTTTGGACCTGCAGGCAGGGTGGGAATGAGCCGGTCGGATACCACCGGCCGAGGGCTATGGATCACCAGGCCCGCCCCGAGGTCGCGCCGAGTGGGCCAGGGAGTCGAGGCGCTGCGCGCGATCACGACGGCGCGATCGGCGTGCGCCAGCCGCGCGGCTCGATTCGCGACGCCGACCAAGGTGTAGGGCGTCTCGAGAATCGTGACGCGGCGGGCCTCCGCCGGGCATCGTCCCGGATCCCAGGCAGTCCCCAATCGTTCGCGTGCGCTCACGGCCATTGGGCCACCCGGCCCCCGTGCAACCGGATCGCTCGGGAAGAGGAGCCACGGGCGCTTGGTCGCGATCACGAGCTCGTCCCGTTGCATCGACGCCTCCAGCTCGCTCTCCTGGTAACGAGTTCCCGTCGACGTGGCGCTCCAGACGGAGAGGACGCCTCCCTCGCTCGCGAAGGCGATCACGCACTCGTCGGGCTCGAGATCCCGCAGCCGATCGCTCGCCAACAGCTCCCAAGCAGCGTCGGGTCGACCCGTCTTCGCCTCGAGGCGGGCGAGAAAGACACGGAGGTCCGTCTGGTCCCCTTCCATCAACACCCTGCGAATCCGGGTCGTCGCACGGCTCGAGAGTGCGCGCTCCTCGTCGGTGGCGACGGACAGGAAGTGGAGGGCCGAGCCCACGTCTCCGAGCGCTGCCGAGGCTCGGCCCGCGAGCTCCAGCGCGCCTCTATGTTGAACGGGCAGGTCGAGATCCTCCGCGAGGCGCTGGACCCGAAGAGCCGTGCTCAAGGCTTCGTCCGGCTCCTGCATGAGAAGTCGAACCTGTCCGGCGACTCCGAGGAGACGAACCAGGGCGCCGTCGATGGCCCTAGCCTCTCCCTCCTCCAGCGCGCGCTCGTAGAGGGCCTTCGCCTCGTCGAATCGACCGCTCTTGGCGAGCTGGAGCGAGACACCTCCCATGGCGATCAGCTCGGTGCTCGACCGTCCTTCCTGCTTCGCCAGGCGCATGGCCTCGGTTCGGGACGCCAGCGCGGCCGACGAGAACCCGTTCCGGGCGGTCGCCCCGAGGTTGGAGAGCGCCACGGCGAGCGACGACCGCTCGCGAAGCCGAGCGAGCTCCCTCGCGGCGGCGATCAAGCCGCGCTGCGATTCCTTCGGCGTTCCGAGCGCTCCGGCGAGCTGCGCCTGTTTGACGAGGATCTCGGCGCGGCGGGCTTCGAAGCCCTTCGGGAGCCGATCCAGCGCGTCTCGATAGGCCTCTTCCGCTTCTGCGAAGTTCGCCTGCTCGGCGAGGACCGTTCCGAGGTCGCTCGTCGCGAGCACGCTCTCCTCCACGCAGCCGACCGCCCTGCAGGCTCGCTCGACGGCGTCCAGGCGGACGCGAGCCGCAGGAAGGTCGGAGCGCACGATCGCGTCGTAGGCCAGGAGTCTCAGCGCGCGAAGCGAAACGGTTGGCTCGATCGCCTTCGAGAGGGCCTCCAGCCCGTGCTCATCGGCCTTCCCCGCCAGGGTCTCCGAATAGAGCCGCTCGAGGAGCTCTCCCCGTTTCGCGCTCGCAAGCCACTCGCGCGGTCCGAACGCCCGGCGCACCTCGAGCTCGCGCTCGAACATCGTGTCCCCGACTGCGCGCAGGCGGCGGAGGAGCTCCACCGACGAGGGCCGGGAGGCGAGCTGCTCCAGCTCCGAGGCGCCCTTCAGGGCCAGGAGCTCGTCGTAGAGCTTGCGGCGCTCGGATTCGAGGCGAACGGGGGGAGGCTCCGGCTCGAGCAGGCGCGCCCTTCGCTCGATCGCCTCGAGGCCCCAGGGGCTGTCGGGGTCGGCGTTGGCGTACGCTTCCCATGCCTCGATGGCGAGGCCCTGGAGGCTGAGCTTCTCGAGGATGACACCGCGGTTGAAGAGCGCCGGCAGGAAGCCGGGGTCGAGCTCGAGGGAATGATCCACCGCCTCGAGGGCGTCGAACTCGTCGGGTCTCGCGAGGAGCAGCAAGGCCTGCTCGTTCCAATAGCGTGCGTCCCGCGGCACTCGCTCGAGGCGGCTCTCGGCACGGTCCAGGTCGCCGGGACCGTTTCGCCACAGGAAGAAGAGAGCCCTTCCGAGAAGGGCATCGTCGTCGCCCCGCTTGTCCGTGAGGTAGAGCTGCCCTTCGAGGCGACCCTTCTCCACGGGCGGCGCGATCCTCGACGGATCGAAAGGAGCAAAGGGGAGGTCGAGAGCGCTCCGGCCCTCCAACCAGCGATACGGCCCGGCTTCGTTGGCGAAGATCTCGGAGACGGAGAGAGCGGGATCGCCGCAGCCGGCGACTGCGACGCAGATGATCAGGAAGTGCGCGGCGGCGCCATGGAGCACGAGACGCCGTCGACACCAATCCCACCCACAGTAAGATAAATTGGAACTCCTACGAGATCCGTCGCGCATATCCCCCCTAGCGCCTCCCTGCGGATCTGTATACTACCCGACGCCTCCCACCAGCAATTTCCCCTTGACGCCAGGCCTAGACGGACGGTCGGGCGGCCCGCGCCACGAAGCGGGCGCCGAAGGAGTCCAGCGGCGAGGTCGCGATTGCACCATCGGCGCCGAGCTCCGCGACCTTGGCCTCGAGGCCGGCCTCGTCCAGGTCGTCGAAGAGCAGGATGCGCCCCCGGAAGCCGCTCTCCCGCAACAACGCGGTGGCCTCCAGGGCGAGCGCAGGGCTGACCAGGAGCGCCGACGCCGACGCCGCCTCGCAGGCCAACGGCTCTGGGCGGCCCTCGGCGAAGACCTGATGACCGGAGGCGAAGAGCGCGTGGACCGCGATCGCGCTCAGAATCTCACTGTGCGTGCAAACCAGGACTCTCACGGGGTTCACTTTCGATGGCCCGGACGATAGCACGGCAGTTGTTCCAAACGTTCACTTCTTTCATAATGCGTCCCGATGGAAGAGCAGAAGCGAAGCCGCCCCTCGGAAGCGGATCGGGCAACCGATGACCCATGGGGGATCCTCTCCCGGGACGACGACCAGTCGTTCTTCTGCATGCGCATGCTGGGCGAGCGCTACGCGTTCGACGCCTCCCACGCCCTGGAGGTGATCCGCCTGGGCCTGCTGACCCGCCTTCCGGCGTCGCCCTCGTTCCTGCCCGGCGTGTTCAACCACCGGGGGGAGGTGCTGGCGGTCCTGGACCTCGGCCAGCTCATCTCGGACAAGCCGACCTCCTTCGCCCACGGCTCCCGCTCGGTGATCGTGCAGGCCGGCCCGTGGAAGCTGGCGCTCCTGGCGGAGGGGATCGAGGGGCTGATCCGGATCCGCTCGGAGGATCTGGAGCCGCCCCCGAGCGCGGGCTCGTCGACGGCGGAGCTGCTCTCGCAGGTGGGCCACGACGACCGGGGCGCGGTGGCGATCCTCGACCTCCGCCGGGTGGTCGACGCGGCGCGGGCCCGGAGCCTGGCATGATCGCCTCTTCGGCGAGCGCCCCCGAGCTGCTCGTGTTCGAGGTGGACGGCCGGCGCCACGCCGCCCGCGTGGAGCGGATCCGGCGGATCGCGCAGCGCCCCCGCCTCGCCGACCATGGCTGGATCGACGACACGGCCTTGGGCGAGGTGCGAGTCGGGCAGCACGGCCTGGTGGTGGAGCACGAGGCCGGTGAGCGAACTCTCTCGGTGGATCGGGTGGTGGGCCTCCGCAAGGTCGTCGCCGGGTCGATTCACCCCCTGCCCGGCCTGGCCGCGGCGCTGATGGGCACAGAAGGAATCGGCGGCCTCGTGGACGTGGACGAGGAGCTGATCCTCCTCGTGGACGTGCCCGAGCTGCTCAGGAAGGAACCATGAAGACCGAGAAAACGGTGGCGGCCCGAGGGGTCGCGTCGAAGCGCGCCTCAAAGACGACGAAGATCGATGATCTGGCGCGGATCGGCGCCCTCCTGGAGAGCCTCGCGGACGGGACCTACGACGCCCGTCTGGACGAAGGCTCGTTCTCCGACGCAGCGCACCAGAGCCTCGCACTGCTCGCGAACCGGGTGGCCGATCGGGCGACCCAGGAGCTGGCCATCGTCCGGGAGCGCGGCGCGCGGATGCGCGACGGCGTGAACCAGACCGTCGAGGCCTTGATGCGCGTGGTGAACGGCGGAGCGATCACGCAAACCACCGGGATCGTCGTTCAGGAGCCGGCGCTTGCCCCGCTGGTTCAGGGAATCGACCAACTCTTCGGCATGCTCCGGGAGATCACCCTCGAGACCCGCGACGCGGCGCTCCAGGTCTCGGCGAGCTCGGCGGAGGTGCTGGCAGCGGCGACGCAGCAGGAGTCGTCGATGGCGGAGCACGCCAGCGCGGTGCACGAGACCACGGCGACGATGGCGGAGCTGAAGGGCGCGGCGCGGCAGATCGCCGAGAACGCCGGGACGGTGGCCACCGTGGCGGAGCAAACCCTGGTGTCGGCGCGCTCCGGCGAGGGCTCGATCCAGGAGCTGCTCCGCAGCCTCGCCACCATGAACACGAACGCCACGGAGATCCACGAGGGCATGACCCGCCTCGCTCGGCGCGTGGAGCGGATCGGCAGCGTGGTGGAGGTGATCGACGAGATCGCGGACCGCTCGGATCTGCTGGCGCTGAACGCCGCGCTCGAAGGCGCGAAGGCGGGCGATGCCGGCCGCGGCTTCTCGATCGTGGCGGTGGAGATGCGCCGTCTCGCGGAGAACGTCTTCGCGTCGACGAAGGAGATCAAGGAGCTGATCGGAGAGATCCGCGAGGCGGCGGATTCGGCGGCCCAGACCACGACGCGCAACCGGGCGTCGGCGGAGGCGGGCCAGAGCCAGGGCCACGCGGCGATGGGCAGCGTGCAGAAGATCCTCGCCTCGGTGCAGGAGACCAACGACGCGGCCCGGGTGATCCACCTGGCGACGCAGCAGCAGCGAACGGCCACCGAGCAGGTGGTCGCGTCGATGAACGAGGTGGAGGCCGTGACGCGGCAGGCCACCGAGGGCTCCCGCCAGGCATCCTCCGCCGCTGCCGAGCTCGCCGGGCTGGCCGACAGGCTCTCGGCGGTCGTCAGACAGTTCCAAGTGTCCTGATGAGCGCAGAGGAGATCCGGAAGAAGCTCCTGGGCAAGTTCCGGGAGGTGACCGCCGACCGCGTGGAGCGGCTCGAGGCGGCGCTCGTGGCGATCGAGGCGTCGAACGACGCGGAGGCGGCCCGGGAGCTCTCTCGGGAGCTCCACACGCTGAAGGGCGAGGCCCGGATGATGGGCTTCGCCGGCGTGTCCACGCTGGTGCACACGGCGGAGGAGCTGATCGCCTCGGTGGGCGGCGAGCTCCCCTCGCTCGCGGGCGTGCTCCGGCGGGCGTGCGGCTCGATCCCGGCGCTCCTCGAGCTCCCGAGCGACGCCGAGGAGGCGCGCGGCCTCCAGGCGGAGCTCGCGTCGCTGGTCGCGAAGCGATCGAACGAGGCGGCGACCACCCCGGTCGCCGGTGTCGAAGCAGCGCTTCCCGCAGGCGCGTCCGGCCCTCTGGCGCCTTCCGCCTCTCGCGCGGACTCCTCTGCGAAGACCGTCGGCTCGCCGGCGGGAGCGGCCGCGACGCCGGGCCCCGCCACCGGCTCCCCGGCCGAAGCGAGCGCGACCTCCGGTTCCGCTGCAGCCCCTGCCGAGGGAGCGGTCACGAGCTCCGCGGCCAAGAGCGCAGCCCCCACCAACCCGAGCCAGGCGGCGGGCCTCTCCCTCCTCTCCCAGGCCAGCTCGATCCGCGTGGACCTCGACTCGCTCGACGAGATCGCGGGCCTCGCGGGTGACGTGCTCGTGGAGGGCGCCAAGGCGCAGGCGCGCGTCAGCGAGCAGCGGGAGATCCTGGAGGCCTGGCCCCGGCTGGCCGAGAGACTGCTCGCCCTCGCGGAGAAGGGAATCGCCGGCGATGCGCTGGACGACGCCGAGACCGAGTTCCACCGCCTCCGGAACCGCACTTTCCGCTTCTTTCACCATCACACGGAAGCGCTCGGCGGTACCCAGAGCCTGCTCTCCAACCTCGCCGAGAAGATCTCCACGGCCCGCATGACGCCGCTGGACGAGGTGTTCTCCGGCCTCGTGGGCGCCTCGAAGCGGCTCGGCGCCGACCACGGCAAGGAGCTGGAGTGCGTGGTGACCGGCGGTGATACCAGCATCGACCGGGCGATCATCCCCTCCCTCAACGATCCCCTGATCCACCTGCTCCGCAACTCGATCGACCACGGCCTCGAGCTCCGCGAGCAGCGGCTCGCCGCCGGGAAGCCGCCGGTGGGCCGGATCACGATTGCGGCGAAGCCGGATGGCGATCGCCTCCGGGTCGAGGTCTCGGACGACGGGCGCGGGATCGACGCGGGCTTCATCCGCGACGTGGCCCGCAGGCGCGGGATCGTCTCGGACCTCGAGGCGGCCCAGCTCTCGAACCGCGCGGCGATCGATCTGATCTTCGCCGCGGGTTTCAGCACCCTCGACTCGAGCAGCGAGACCTCCGGCCGCGGCGTGGGCCTCGACGTGGTGCGGCAGCGCGTGGTCGCCCTGGGCGGAACGGTGGAGGTCGAGACCCGGCTGGGGATCGGCACGACCTTCATCCTCACCATGCCGCAGTCGCTCTCGATGATGAAGGTGCTCCTCTTCCGCATCGACGACGACGTCTACGGCGTGCCGGCCGGAGACGTGGAGTCGGTCGGGCGGATCGAGCCCGCGAGGGTGACGGAGATCGCCGGCATCCGCGCGATCTCCCACCGCGAGCGGCTGGTGCCGATCGTGGCCCTCGGCCCCCTGCTCTCCCTGAACGGCGGCCCCTCCGGCTCGCGGCCGATGGCGGTCTTCCTCCAGCTCGGCGAACACCGCGTGGCCCTCGCGATCGACGGCATCTTCGGGCAGCGCGAGGTCGCCGTGAAGGCGCCCAGCACCTTCATCAAGGGGATGCCCTTCGTCTCCGGCGGCGCCGCCCTCGAGGACGGCCGCGTCGCCCTGCTGCTCTCCACGCCGGAGCTCGTCACCGCGGCCCGCGCCTTCGGAAACCCGACCTCGTCCACCGCGCGCCGCAGGCTCAAGGTGCTGCTCGTGGACGACAGCCTGATCGCCCGCGAGGCGGAGGCCGCGATCCTTCGCACCTTCGGCCACGAGGTGACCGAGGCGGGCGACGGCGAGGAGGGCTGGCAGAAGCTCCAGTCCGGATCCTTCGACCTGCTGGTGACCGACGTGCAGATGCCGGTGCTCGACGGGATCGAGCTGACCCGGCGGGTCAAGTCGTCCGAGCGGTTCCGCAAGCTACCGGTCGCGATCGTCTCGTCGCTCTCCGCGACGCGCGACAGGCGCCGCGGCGCCGAGGCCGGGGCCGACGCCTTCCTCAGCAAGGGCGACCTCGACGGGGATCTGCTGGCGGAGACGATCGAGCGGCTCTGCGGAGTGGTGGGATGACGCCGCAGCGCAAGGTCCGCGTCCTGGTCGCCGACGATTCGCCGGTGGTCAGGGAGTTCATCGTCCACACGATCTCGGGGTCCCCGGACCTCGAGGTCGTGGCCACCGCCGCCAGCGGCGACGAGGCCGCCGAGCTCACGGTCCGGCTCTCGCCCGACGTGATCACGATGGATCTCCAGATGCCCGGCTCGGACGGCTTCGCGGGGATCGCCCGGGTCATGGCGGAGAAGCCCACGCCGATCCTGGTCCTCTCGTCGAACCGCGAGGAGGTGAAGGGCTTCCGCGCCCTGGACCTGGGCGCCCTCGACCTGATGGAGAAGCCCGTCCCCGAGTCGATGCATCGCTTCGGCGCGGAGCTGACGAGGCGGCTGCGGCTCCTCGCCACCGTGCCCGTGATCCGGCACCTGCGCGGACTCCGAAAGCCGAGCAAGCCGGTGGAGGTGCGGAGGGTCCGCGCCGAGCTGGTGGTGATCGGCGCGTCGCTGGGCGGGCCGAAGGCGCTCGCCGCGCTCCTCGGTGCGCTCCCCGCCGACTTCCCTGTGCCGATCGCGGTGGTCCAGCACATCTCGGGCGGTTTCACCGAGGGCTTCGCCCGCTGGCTATGCCACGAGAGCGGCCTCGACGTGAAGGCCGCGTCGGACGGCGCGGCGCTGGCCCCGGGCCGCGTCTTCATCGGCGCCGACGACTTCCACCTCACGGTGGAGCGGGACTGCGTTCGGCTGGTCGAGGGGCCGGCGGTGAGCGGCTTCAAGCCCTCGGCCACGCCGCTCTTCGCCTCCGCGGCGAGGTCCTTCGGCCCGAAGGCCTGCGGCGTGATCCTCACGGGCATGGGCCGCGACGGCGCCGAGGGGATGCGGGAGCTCAAGCGCGCGGGCGCGCTCACCATCGCCCAGGACGAGGCGACCTGCGCGGTCTTCGGCATGCCCCATGCGGCGATCGAGCTCGGGGCGATCGATCGGGTGCTGCCCCTGGACCGGATCGCGCCGGCGCTGCTGCAGGTGGTGCGATGATCCCGGTAAGCCAGGATCAGCTCGCGTCGCTCGCGTCGATCCTCGAGGATCGGCTGGGCTTCCGCATGGGCGCCGAGCACGACGCCGGCCTGCGAATGGCGCTCTACGAGAGGCTTGGCGCCTCGCCGGCGCCGGAGCAGATCGACGGCTACCTCGAGGCGCTCCGGCAGAGCGAGGGCGAGCTCCGCCGGCTCCTCCCCCTCGTCACAGTGGGAAAGACCTCGTTCTACAGGGACGAGAGGCAGTTCGGCGCGTTTCGCGAGCTGCTGCCGGAGCTGCTGCGGCGGGCGCGCGCTGAGGGGCGGGCGCTCTCGATCTGGTCGGCGGGCTGCGCCACGGGCGAGGAGACCTATACCCTCGCGATGGAGCTGCTCCTCGAAGGGGCGCGGCCGGCGGAGTTGGAGCTCCTCGGCACGGACGTGAACCCCGAGGCCGTGCTCGCCGCGAGGGCGGGCCGCTTCCTCGAGGCGCGCTCGGAGCCGATCCCCACCTCCATCCGGGAGCGCTTCTTCGAGCTCGAGGGCGGCCGCCTCCAGGCCGGTCCGGCCCTCCGGGAGGTCGCGGGCTT